>NZ_JBQCVH010000008.1:12952-104661 GCF_051958545.1 Neisseria sp. P0009.S010 | reverse complement strand
AACCAGATAATCCGATGAGATGCTAGTCTGTCTCACTCTCATGCAAAGGTAAGATCAACCATTTAATCCGCTTACCCTTTTAAAGAATAACCAAATTTACCTTTCAACCGGCATTGCTGCCTTAGCGGGAAAGAGAAGGTGCTTTTCGTGGCGGATTGATCATGAGAAGAACGGCTTCTTCAATTTGTTTGTCCCCCCGATCATGGAGTTCTACCGGAAACTTCAGACGCAACACTGTAATAATAGCGCCAACCGATAAGCCTGCATCATTAAGCAACTCAATTTCTTTAAGTACCGGAGCGGAAAGGTTTAACATGGTTTCTCCTTATGGTTTGGCTAAGGCTTAGCCCACTTTATCCCCGGGTTGCGCGCCTGCGTCAACGTCGAGGAGCTTCAGTTTGCCCTCTGCCGTGGCGGCTGAAAGGATCATGCCTTCGGATACGCCGAATTTTGCCATTTTGCGCGGGGCGAAGTTGGCGACGGCGATGACCATGCGGCCGTTCAATTCGGCGGGGTTGGGATAAGATGCGGCGATGCCGGAGAAGATGATGCGTTTTTCAAAACCGAAATCGAGGTCGAATTTTAGGAGTTTGGTGCTGCCTTCAACGGCTTCGCAGTTCAATACTTTGGCGACGCGCATGTCGATTTTCATAAAGTCGTCAAAGCTCGCTTGTTCGGCGACTTTTTCGTATTTGCTTTCTTCGGCGGCAGGCGCGGCTGCGGAGGCGATGCTTTGTTTGTTGGCTTCGATTAAATCGTCCACTTGTTTTTGCTCCACTCGTTGCATTAAATGTTCGTATTTGTTGATGGCGTGTTCGCCCAAGGTTTCGCGTGTATTTGCCCAAGTGATGGCTTCTAAATTCAGGAATTTGGCGGCATTTTCGGCCACTTTCGGCAATACGGGGGCGAGGTAGGCGGTCAACATGGTAAAGGCGTTGATGAGCTCGCTGCATACTTCGTGCAGGCGTTCCTCTTGGCCTTCTTGTTTCGCCAGTTCCCACGGTTTGTTGGCATCAACGTATTCGTTGACAATGTCTGCCAAGGCCATGATGTCGCGCAGGGCTTTGGCGTATTCGCGGCTTTCGTAGCATTCGGCAATGGCTTCGCTTTGCGCAGTCAGTTTTGCCAGCAATTCGCTGTCGGCAACATCTTTCAGACGGCCTTCAAAGCGTTTGGCGATGAAACCTGATGCGCGGGCGGCGATGTTGACGTATTTGCCGACGAGGTCGCTGTTGACGCGGCTGATGAAGTCTTGCAGGTTCAAATCGATGTCTTCGATTTTGCTGTTGAGTTTGGCGGCGATGTAGTAGCGCATCCACTCGGGGTTCAGGCCTTGTTCCAGATAGGATTTGGCGGTGATGAAGGTGCCGCGCGATTTGGACATTTTTTGTCCGTCGACGGTCAAAAAGCCGTGTGCGTACACGCCGGTCGGGGCGCGGTGGCCGGAGAAATGCAGCATGGCGGGCCAGAACAGGGCGTGGAAATAGAGGATGTCTTTGCCGATGAAGTGGTACATCTCGGTTTGGCTGTCGGCTTTGAAGTATTCGTCGAAATCGACGCCGATGCGGTCGCACAGGTTTTTAAACGAGGCCATGTAGCCGACGGGCGCATCCAGCCAAACGTAGAAATATTTGCCCGGCGCGTCGGGGATTTCGAAACCGAAATACGGCGCGTCGCGGGAGATGTCCCAGTCGGACAGCGTGGTTTCTTCGCCTTCGCCCAGCCATTCTTTCATTTTGTTGAGGGCTTCGGGTTGCAGATGGGGCTTGCCGTCGTGCGGATTGTTGCCGGAAGTCCATGCTTTGAGGAAGTCGGCGCATTCGCCCAGTTTGAAGAAGAAGTGTTCGGATTCGCGCAATTCGGGTTTTGCACCAGAAACGGCGGAATACGGGTTAATCAGTTCGGTCGGGGAATAGGTCGTGCCGCAGACTTCGCAGTTGTCGCCGTATTGGTCTTGGGCGTGGCATTTCGGGCATTCGCCTTTGACAAAGCGGTCGGGCAGGAACATTTGTTTTTCGGGGTCGAAAAGCTGCTCGATGACGCGGCTCTCAATCTTGCCGTTGGCTTTCAGCGCGCGGTAAATGTCTTGGGAAAACTGTTTGTTTTCAGGGGAATGGGTGCTGTAATAATTGTCGTAGCCGATGTTGAAACCGGTAAAGTCGGCGAGGTGCTCTTCGCGGACTTTGGCAATCATGTCTTCAGGCGCAATGCCTTGTTTTTGCGCGGCAAGCATCACGGGCGTGCCGTGGGTGTCGTCGGCGCAGCAGTAGTAGCATTCGTGGCCGCGCAGTTTTTGGAAGCGTACCCAAACGTCGGTTTGGATGTGTTCGACCATATGGCCGAGGTGGATGCTGCCGTTGGCATACGGCAGCGCGGAAGTGACAAGGATTTTGCGTGTCATGGTTTGTGCTTTTAAAAACAATGGATAAAGATGTCGGGAATTATACCGCAAAACAATACGTAAAGGCCGTCTGAAACCCGATTGCCGGTGTTTCAGACGGCCTTTTATTTATCGGCTGCGTATGGGATTAACCGCGTACGCGTTCGATTTTTGCGCCTACGCCGCCGAGTTTTTTCTCGATGTATTCATAGCCGCGGTCTAGGTGGTAGATGCGTTCGACGATGGTTTCGCCATCTGCGACCAAACCGGCCATGACGAGGCTGGCGGAGGCGCGCAGGTCGGTTGCCATCACGACGGCGCCGGAGAGTTTTTCCACGCCTTTGATGTAGGCGGTGTTGCCTTCGGTGGTGATGTCTGCGCCCATGCGGTTGAGTTCGGGAACGTGCATGAAGCGGTTTTCAAAAATGGTTTCCACCACGCGGCTGCTGCCTTCGGCAATGGCGTTCATGGCCATAAACTGCGCCTGCATGTCGGTTGGGAAGCCTGGGTGGACGACGGTGCGGATGTCCACGGCTTTTGGGCGTTGTTGCATGTCGATGGAAATCCAGTTGTCGCCGGCTTCGATGATGGCTCCGGCTTCGCTCAGTTTGTCCAATACGACTTCCATGGTTTTCGGTGCGGCATTGCGCAGGACGACTTTGCCGCCGGTCATGGCGACGGCGCAGAGGAAGGTACCGGCTTCGATACGGTCGGGAACGACGCTGTGTTCGCAGCCGTGCAGCTCTTTTACGCCTTCGATGGTCATGGTTGCTGTACCGATGCCGCTGATTTTTGCGCCCATTTTAACGAGGCATTCGGCCAAATCGACGACTTCGGGCTCGATGGCGCAGTTTTCGAGGATGGTGGTGCCTTCGGCAAGCGTGGCCGCCATCAGCAGGTTTTCAGTGCCGCCTACGGTCACGACATCCATGGTAACGCGCGTGCCTTTCAGACGACCTTTGGCTTTGACGTAACCGTGTTCGATGGTGATTTCCGCACCCATGGTTTCGAGGCCTTTGAGGTGTTGGTCAACCGGGCGCGAACCGATGGCGCAGCCGCCGGGCAGGCTGACTTGGGCTTCGCCGAAGCGGGCAAGGGTCGGGCCCAAAACCAAGATGGATGCGCGCATGGTTTTTACCAGCTCGTAAGGTGCGCAGGTGTTGTTGACGGTGCCGCCGTTGATTTCAAATTCGGAGATGTTGTCGGTCAAAACGCGTGCGCCCATGCCTTGCAGCAGTTTTTGGGTGGTTTTGACGTCGGCGAGCATGGGTACGTTTTTCAAGCGTAAAGTGCCGGAAGTCAGCAGGCCGGCACACATCAGCGGCAGGGCGGCGTTTTTTGCGCCGGATACGATGATTTCGCCGTTGAGGGGGCCATTGGCAGAGATTTTGAGTTTGTCCACAGGATGTCTTTCGTTATTTGTCTGCACGGCTTATGCCGCACAAATGAAATGAGATGAATAATAAACCATCAATTATAAGGGATTATGCCCTTGCTGTTAGATTTGGCAGTATTAAATTTTCACAAGGTTTGTTTAAGTTGCGAAAGGATAAGATTTCAGGCCGTCTGAATGGTTCAGACGGCCTGTTTGCCAAGGCTTATTTTTTGGCTTTGAAGCCTAAGAGGTGTTGCGTGGTGGCCAGCCATGCGCCGAATACGCCCAGCGCGATGACGAAGCCGAATACCAGCGACACTTCGCTAAATGTGAAGAAACGCCAGCCGATGTTCAGGCCGTAGGGTTTGAAAATTGCGTCCACCAGCGGCCGTACTTCGGCCAAAAGCCAAGCCGACAAGCCCAAGCTGACGGCGGCGGAGAAAATACTCTGCCACATTGCCTGATAAAGGAAAGGACGGCGGATGAAGGAAGCGGGCGCCCCCAACAGCTTGGTGATTTCCAACTCTTCTTTGCGGCTGAGGATTTGCAGGCGGATGGTGTTGTGTGCCACCAAGACAAAGGCCATGCCCAAAGTCAGCGAGAGGAACCATAAAATCTTGCGGATAAATTCATTAATACGATAAAGGGTTTGTACCCATTCGGTATCCATGGTTGCCGATTCGACGCGCGGCAGTTTGGTAATGTCTTTATAGATGGCCTGCATCTGATCCGGAGAAGTGGCAGGGTCGGGCGTAACGATAAAGACATCGGGCAACGGGTTGCCATCGAGCATGGAAACGAGGTTTTGGTCGAGATTGGTCTGCAATTCTTCCAAACCTTCCTGCTTGCTGATAAAGCGGACTTTATCGATACGGCTGTCGCGTTGGAGCAGGTTTTTCACCGTATCGGCATCAGAACTTGCCGCATCGGTGTCCATATAAACCGTAATTTGCGGCGATTCGTTGAGTTTGCCCAATACGCTTTGTCCGCTTTGGATGCCCAAATACATAAACAGCGGCAAGGTCATGGCAACGGCAAGCATGAGCAGGGTCAGCAGCGTGCCGATGGGTTGGCGTAGAAGCTCTTTGAGCGCGGCGCGCGCTGATTCGACGTGTAGCGAGATGTAATGAATCATGCTCATGCGAGGCGTCCTTTCTGCAGGCGCAAGACGCGGTGGCCGTAATCTGCCATCAGCGTTTCATCGTGCGCCGCAACAATCACGGTCGTGCCTGCTTCATGGAAGGTTTTGAACAATTCCATAATATCCAGCGCATAGGCGCGGTCGAGGCTGGCGGACGGCTCGTCGGCAATCAGCAGGCTGGGTTGGTGAACCACTGCGCGCGCGATGCACAAGCGCTGTTGTTCGCCACCGGACAAAGTGATGGGCATATCGTTTTCGCGGCCTTTCAAGCCGACTTTCTCAATCGCAATACGCGCGCGCTCTTCCGCTTTGCGCGGCTGGTAGCCGCTAATCCGCAAAGGCAGGATAACGTTTTGCAAGACATTGCGGTCGTAGAGGATTTTGTGGTCTTGGAAGACAATGCCGATATGTTGGCGCATAAAGCCGATCTGATTGTCGCTCAAGGTGCCGAGGTCTTGATTATTGAACCAAACCTTGCCTTTGGTAGGCTTGGTAATGCCTGAAATCAGCTTCAAAATGGTGGATTTGCCCGAGCCCGAATGGCCGGCGATAAAAATCATCTCACCTTTGTTAATCTGGAAACTGACATTTTTCAGGGCTTCGAAACCGCCGGGATAGGTTTTGGAAACTTGTTCGAAACGGATCATGGGTTTTCCTGAAAATAGGGATTCAGACGGCCGGCGTCATCGATAGGGCAACATGCCGTCTGAAAAAATGGGGATATTCACAGATTATAAATATTTCGGCTGCTTTTTGATAGTGAAACCCCGGTTCTGCCGGCGGAGACACTGCCGGTTTGCAACACAAAGCAATATGGTTTGAAATAAAGGCCGTCTGAACGATTGGGTTTCAGACGGCCTCGGTATCAGCGTAGGTGAAGCACCTATCCGCTGTTTTATTTACATTTGGTTTTGGCCAAATTCACGGCGGCGGTCAGGCTTTTTTCGTTGACTTCGCCGGTGATGGTTTGTTTGTAGCCGCATTTCGGCGCTTCGACGACTGTGAAGGGCAGTACGCCGACGTTGTTGCCGTGGGCTTTCATGAAGTTGCGGCTGTTGGCGCCGGTGTAACGCCAAATCGGGTAGCTGACCGGCGTTTGTTTCAGGAACTTGCCGATGTTGTCGGTTGTATCCAGCGCGATGCCGACCATATCGACGCTGCCTTTTTTCTGCGCTTTGTACCATGCGGACATGGCGGGCATTTCTTTACGGCAGGGGCCGCACCAGGTTGCCCAAAGGTTGACCACGCGCACGGGGGCTTTGAGCGACTCCAGGCTTTGCGGTTTGTTGTCCTGCCAACCTGCCGTTTCGTCGGCGGCAAAGGCCGGCGCAGCGGTAAAAACGGTGGCGGACAAGAGAAGGGCGGTTAAGGCTTTCATGGTTGTATCCTTGAGGTTGCCAATCGAAATTGTGTTTATTGTAAAACGGTTTGGTGGGCATGCCTACCGATTCACATCAAGATATCAGGTAAAAAGTTTGAGTAAAAATCAGTTGCAGACGATAATAACCGCAATCATTGAATGATTTTGCAATAATACGGAGACTTTCATGCCGTCTGAATTCACACTTTATCACAACCCGCGTTGCAGCAAATCGCGTGCCGCGCTGGCTTTGCTCGAAGAAAAAGGCGTTGCCGCCGACGTAGTCAAATATCTGGATACCGCGCCCGATTTGGCGACTTTGCAGGATATGTTTGCCAAACTCGGCATCGAGTCGGTGCGCGGCATGATGCGCACGAAAGACGATTTGTACAAAGAATTGGGTTTGGACAATCCCGATTTGGACAATGCCGCCCTGCTTCAGGCAATCGCCGAACACCCTGCCCTGCTTGAGCGTCCCGTTTTGGTAACGCCTACGCGCGCAGCCATCGGCCGTCCGTTGGAAAACATTGCCGCCCTACTCGGCTGACGGGGTTGGATAAGGCCGTCTGAAGATGATTTCCCTGCTTAAAAGCCGCAATGGCTTGCGATACTACCTATTTCGCGGCCTTGCTTTGAGCGTTTTGTTGGTGTGCGGTATTTTTTTGAGTGGCACATGGCAGATTTACCGGACAGGTTTGCAAACCTTGCCGAAGGACGCTCATGCCGATGCGGCGGTAGTGTTGGGTGCGGCGGCGTGGGACAAACGCCCGTCGCCGGTGTTCCGTGAGCGCATCAACCACGCCATCACGCTCTACCAAAGCCATCGGGTCGGCAAAATCATTTTCACCGGCGGTACGCCCAAAAAAGGATTCATGACCGAAGCCGAAGTGGGGCGCCGATACGCGCTCAAGCAGGGCATACCGGCGCACAATATCCTGTTTGAAAACACGTCGCGCAACACTTACGAAAACCTGCGCAATATCGTCCCCATCATGCACGCCAACGGAGTCGGCAGCATTATCGTTGTCAGCGACCCGTATCATTTGGCGCGCGCCGAAGAAATGGCCGCCGATTTAGGCTTGTCAGACGCGCAGTTCTCCGCCACACCGACCACGCGCTTTGATGAGCGCAGCAAGAAAGCCAAGTTCCTGATGCAGGAGAGCTATTCTTTGTTTCTCTACCGTATCGGCAAATGGAGCGATGCGGTTTGGAATTGGATAGGTGGTTGAGCTGATGGGAATAAAAGGCCGTCTGAATCCTTTTAGGTTTCAGACGGCCTAAATGTATGCTTACTTATTGATATTGATTTGCAGCTACACTGCCAAAAAAGACTACAGCCAGTACCAGATAAATTGCCATTACGATGGCAAACAGAATCAAGGAAGCCTTGAAATAATTAGCTTTATTCGGATTGGTGTTTGAGCTGAATGCCCATACAAGCATCATAACTATATTGACCAGCGGAATCATCAAAATCAAGTTTGTTATCAACCATTCTTTGACGCTTACAATCGGAGCCTGTTGATGGCCGATTTGGTTTTGTTCAGTCATATCTTGTCCAATACATTAAATAAAAAGAATAATAATTATACATAATAAAGCCTTATTAGTATAGCATACATATTCAGACGGCCTGAGCCTATGATTTTTGCAGCCGCTATTTCAATCGGATGTAAAACGTACCGTCCGGCACGACGGGCAGGTATTTGCGGTAGAAGTCCAGATAGGTCTTGTTTGGGTCTATGTCGGCAAACTGCTGCGGATACAGGGTTTTGGCGATAAATTGCGCACTGGCCAAATCGGTGAGCGAGCGGGAGGCGGTGTGGTAGATGCCGTAAACGCGTTTGTTTTTGACGGCAGGAATGTCTGCCCAGCCTTTGCGTTTGACAAATCCGGCCAGGCGGCGTTGCGCATCGGCCTGGCTGATGCCTATGCCCATCGCCATAATGCCAGGCTTGTCTTTATGGCCGTTTTCCGTCCCCGAAATGACGATGACGTCGGGTTTGGCCGTCAGGAATTTTTCAGGGTTTATCGGTCCCCAGTTTTTAACGTAAGGCGCGGCGATATTGTTGCCGCCTGCTGTGTCGGCAATCGCGCCCCACATATCTTTGCCGAAGGTGTAGCTGTATTCGGACGGGCCTTTGTCGCCGAACTCGATATAGATTTTCGGTTTGGACTGCTTGGCGCGCGCGACGCGTTTTTGGATGTCGGCAATGCCTCGGGCGTATTCGGCGGCAATTTTTTGGGCGCGCGCCTGCGTACCGTTGAGTTCGCCGAAAATTTCCGCACTGCGCGTGTGCCGCGCGACGGTTTCGGCGTTGAAATCGACCACGACGACGGGTATGCCTGCCGCTTCAATGCGCGGCAGGTGGGTGGCGACGGCCTTATACTGCCAGTCGGCCAGAATCAATACGTCCGGCTTGAGCGCGAGCGTTTTCTCCAGTGAAAACGTGCCGGTGCTGATGTTGCCGATGTCCGCAATGTTTTGCAGCGTAGGCAGCTTCTGTTTGAACATCGCCCAGCTGCCGGGATTGAATTTCTCCCAAAACTCACGCGAAATTCCGATGACGTTTTTAAATTTGTCCGCGCCCGTTACCGCGATATAGTCGGGATAGTAAAACGCCAAAACCGCGCGTTTGACAGGGACATCGACTTTGACTTCGCGTCCCAATACGTCTTTGATAGTTTTGATTTCGGCTTGGGCAAAAAGGGGCAGGAGGGCGAGGGCGGCAAATAAAGCGCGTTTGTTCATGAGCGGATCCTTTAAAAAAAAATAATTATCATTATATTTGATTTGTTTTCAGGAGAAAAGTTTCCAGACGGTCCTTCTGCGCCGATATTATTTTCAGACGGCCGTACATTGTTTAAACCTTGCCGAAAAAGTAAAATACCTGTTTTCAAAGACTTTGGAGCCATCATGACCGTCACAACCCGTTTCGCCCCCAGCCCAACCGGCTACCTGCACATCGGCGGCGTACGCACCGCCCTGTTCTCATGGGCGTTTGCCCGCCATCATAAAGGCGAATTCTTATTGCGTATCGAAGACACCGACTTGGCGCGTTCTACCGCCGAGTCCGTCAACATCATCCTCGACGGCATGAAATGGGTCGGCCTGAACTACGACAACGCCGACAACGTCGTGTACCAAACCCGCCGTTTCGACCGCTATAAAGAAGTCATCGCCGAACTTTTAGAAAAAGGCCATGCCTACTACTGCTATTGCAGCAAAGAAGAGCTGGAAGCCATGCGCGAGAAAGCCGAAAAAGAAGGCACGGCGACTTACGACCGCCGCTGGCGTCCGGAAGAAGGCAAAACCCTGCCAGAAATCCCTGCCGACGTGCAACCCGTTGTCCGTTTCAAAACACCTTTGGACGGCGTCACCAAATGGACGGACTTGGTCAAAGGCGAAATCTCCATTCCCAACGAAGCGCTTGACGACCTGATTATCGCCCGCGCCGACGGCACGCCGACCTACAACTTCTGCGTTGTCGTGGACGACTACGACATGGGCGTTACCCACGTTATCCGCGGCGACGATCATGTGAACAACACCCCGAAACAAATCAACATCTTAAAAGCCATCGGCGCAAACCTGCCCGAATACGGCCACCTGCCGATGATTCTCAACGAACAAGGCAAAAAAATCTCCAAACGCAGCGGCGATACCGTTGCCATTACCGATTTCGGCGCAATGGGCATCCTGCCCGAAGCCATGCTCAACTATCTAGCACGCTTGGGCTGGGCGCACGGCGATGATGAATTCTTCACGATGGAACAATTCATCGAATGGTTTGATTTGAAAGACGTTTCCCCATCCCCAAGCCGTATGGACTTGAAGAAACTCTACTGGATTAACGGCGAACACATCAAAATCACCGCCAACGAAAAACTGGCCGAAATGGTGAAACCGCGCCTCGCCCTGCGCGATATCCATGAAACAAGCAAGCCTGCTTTGGAAGACGTGTTGGCATTGGTCAAAGACCGCGCCCAAGACCTGAACACACTTGCCGACGAGTGCCTCTACTTCTACGTCAAACAAACGCCGGCCGAAGCAGACGTGCAGAAGCACTGGGACGACGAAGCCGCCGCCCGTATGCTGCGCTTTGCCGAACGCCTCGAAGGGCTGGAAGACTGGAACGCCGAAGCCATCCACGATCTCTTCAAACCTTTCTGCGACGAAGAAGGCATCAAAATGGGCAAACTCGGTATGCCCCTGCGCCTCGCTGTCTGCGGTACGGCAAAAACCCCAAGCGTCGATGCCGTATTGGCATTAATCGGCAAAGAAGAAGTGTTGAAACGGATCCGTTCGTAAGGCATGAATGATAAAAGGCCGTCTGAAATGTTTCAGACGGCCTTTTTATTTTGAACAGGATTTATTTATTCTTCTTCGTTCAGTTTATTTTTATCTTTTTTGCGCCACAGGCCTTTAAACAATGCGCCTGCTGCAACAGCACCGAAAATAATCAGTTTGCCGAATTTAGCCAGTAATGCGCCGACCAAAGCTAATAATCCCAGTTTTTTTGCAGCGATACCGCCAACCAAGGCAGCCAGTCCGTATTCAGCCACTTTGTCGGTTGCGGCATTGAAATCACTGTAGCGCTTGCCTTCATTGAATTCGATATTACCCAACAATTCTTGCACAATAGGTTTGTATTGATCTATGCTTTTCAAATCGGTGATCATAGTCAATTCAATATAGCCTTCGCGTCCCAGCTGGAAAGTATTGTAGTTGATGGCAGGATTGGGATCGGGTTCGTTTTTATTCAGAACGTCAATCGACCAAATCAGACGATGGGTCTTTGCATCATATTGCGGTTTTTCTACCCAGCCGCGTGTTTCCAATTCCGGCAGGTTGCGGGAGGCACGCTCTTTATTTTGTTCCTCGGTGCCTTCTTTCAGTTGCTCGAGCATGGCCTCAACATCCCATTCTTTGGCATCATCGTCTTTGATATAGCCGGAATCGGTAAAGGTTAGGTCTACCATCCAATTAGTATCACCGTCCTCGTTTTCCGACTCGGGGAGAATCAGGCCGTAGCGGTTGGGGTCTGTGGCGTTGCCTGCTTCCCTCATCATGGCATTGGCGCGATTTTTTTTCACAAAGACCATTTTTGCAGGCAGTTTCAGTTTGGCCTGATTGCCCAAATCAACGGTTGCTGGGCCTTGGACGATCTGGTCGTCAACGTAGTTTGCGATAGAGTCTGAGGCTTGTTGCGCTTCTTGCCCGGATGCCTCAACGGCAGAAGCGGTATCAGCGTTGGCTGCAGAAGCCGGTAGGGTTTGGATAGATAGTAGGGCTGCCAAAACGGCATAGGCGAGACGGTTGCTTTTCATCATAGGGTTCTCATGAAAGAAGAATTAAAAAGATGCAGACAGCCGCAACACCATATGCTCCGGCATGACTAAAGGGTAAATTTTACAATAAATAAATCATATTTACATATTTAAATATGACTGTAATTTAAAAAATACAGGAAAGCTTTTTGACGAGAGGCAGAGCCATCATTGTGAAACTCAAAAAGGCCGTCTGAAAATTTTTCAGACGGCCTTTTATAATAAAACCAGAAAATAATGGAATAAGGCGGAGAATATGAGAAAATAATAG
Source organism: Neisseria sp. P0009.S010 (assembly GCF_051958545.1). Lineage (NCBI taxonomy): Bacteria > Pseudomonadati > Pseudomonadota > Betaproteobacteria > Neisseriales > Neisseriaceae > Neisseria > Neisseria sp. P0009.S010. Next base: position 92,803 of record NZ_JBQCVH010000008.1, on the reverse strand, counting down.
CCGCCTGCCTGCCACAACAGTTGATTGAATTAACTTTTATCGGCAGCCTGAATGTCCGGATTGGATAAAATAAGCCGTCAAGAACAAAGACCAACAAGCATATTATGTAAACTTGGCGGCTGAAAAATCGGCTCTGCACTTTACTTTACAAATCAACAACTTTAAAGGAAAACCCATGAAAAAAACCTTACTTGCCCTGATGATGCTATCTGCCGCCGCCGCGTATGCCGGTGAGGCGGAAGACCGTTTGCTGTCCGTCCAATCGGTTTACCGTGCCGCTTTGCATGAGCAAAACAGCAACGACAGCAAAATCATTTCCCTGCAAAGCGATTTGGAAAGCGCGCAGCGCCGTTTACAGGCCGCACAATCCGATATTGACCGTTTGAAAGGCGAAATTCAGACGGCCTTGGCTCAGAAAGAGCAGCAAAATGCCAAGCTGCAACAAGCCGGCCAGATGTTGGACGCGGCTTGGAATGCCGTTTACGGCGTAGGCGGCAGCAAGGCGAATCAATAATTTAGACATTGTATTATTTGCGTTTTACGCTTCTTTTATCATATTTATAAGGAAACCTCATGTCCCTACCCCCCTGCCCGAAATGCCACTCGGAATACACTTACGAAGACGGCACTCAATACGTTTGCCCTGAGTGCGCCCATGAGTGGAACGAGGCCGATGCTGCGGCTGCAAGCGATGATGCCTTGGAAGTCAAAGATGCCAACGGCGCAGTCTTGCAAGATGGCGATACGGTTGTCTTGATTAAAGATTTGAAAGTCAAAGGCAGCTCTATGGTTATCAAGCAAGGCACCAAAGTCAAAGGCATCCGCTTACAAGAGGGCGACCACAATATCGGTTGCAAAATCGATGGCAGCGCGATGAACTTGAAATCTGAGTTCGTCAAAAAAGCCTAAAGATTTTATTTTTGAAAGGCCGTCTGAAATCCGAAGATTAGGATTTCAGACGGCCTTTGTATATTTCATTCAAAATAAAATAAATCTTTATTTAAACTTAAATAAATTGAATAGATTTGAATTTCAGGCCGTCTGAAAAAGCGGTGGCAAAATGTTCCGCACATACGCGGGTGCAAAACCGTTAAAATAACGCTTTCCCCTATTCTACGGAACCATTATGCCTCAGCCGACCGCCAAACAGATTTTGCACGAAGTATTCGGTTATCCCGAATTTCGTGGCAAGCAGGAGGCTATCGTCAATGCTTTGGCCGGTGGCGAGAGTTTGATGGTGCTGATGCCGACGGGCGGGGGCAAGTCTTTGTGTTACCAGATTCCGGCGCTGATGTGCGAAGGCGTGGCGGTTGTCGTATCGCCGCTGATTGCGCTGATGAACGACCAAGTAGCCAGCCTGCATGTGGCCGGGATTGAAGCGGCGGCAGTCAACAGCAGCACATCGGCAGATGAGGCGCGCGATATTGCCGACAAGCTTGCCCAAGGCCGTCTGAAACTGCTTTATGTCGCACCGGAACGCTTGGTTACCGACCGCTTTTTGCGTTTTCTCGACCAACAAACCGTCAGCCTGTTTGCTATTGATGAGGCGCATTGCGTCAGCCAATGGGGACACGATTTCCGCCCCGAATATCAACAGCTCGGCATGCTTGCCGAACGCTATCCGAACGTCCCGCGCATCGCCCTGACCGCTACCGCCGATGCGGCCACGCGCGCCGACATCAAGCATTATCTGCACTTGGACAATGCGCCCGAATTTATCTCCAGCTTTGACCGTCCGAATATTTATTATCAGGTTATCGAAAAAAATAATGGCAAAAAACAATTGTTGGATTTCATCCGCAAGCAGATGCATGGGCAAAGCGGCATTGTGTATTGTTTGAGCCGCAAAAAAGTCGAGGATGTGGCGCAGTTTTTGTGTGAAAACGGCTTGGAGGCGATTCCGTATCATGCCGGTTTGAGCATGGACGTGCGCGAGGAAAACCAACGCCGCTTTACGCATGAAGACAATATTATCGTGGTGGCGACCGTGGCGTTCGGCATGGGCATAGACAAACCCGACGTGCGCTTTGTCGCCCATCTCGATATGCCCCAGAGTGTCGAACATTTCTATCAGGAATCGGGACGCGCCGGCCGGGACGGGCTGCCTGCCGTGAGCTGGCTGTGTTACGGCTTGAACGATTGGGTGTTGCTGCGAGAACGGATTGCCGAAGGCAACAGCGACGAAGTGCAAAAGCAAATCGAAATGCAAAAACTCGATGCCATGCTTTCCGTCTGCGAAACCGCCGCCTGCCGCCGCGTACTGCTGCTCAAACATTTCGGCGAAGAATCCGAACCCTGCGGCCATTGCGACAACTGCCTGCATCCGCCCGTGCGGTTTGACGGTACGGTGTTGGTGCAAAAATTACTCAGCTGCGTGTACCGCGCCGGACAACGTTTTGCCGCTGGTTACATCACCAACCTTTTGCGCGGCAAAAGCGACGATTGGATACAGCGCAACGGCCATGACAAGTTATCCACATTCGGCATTGGCAGCGAACAGACTGACAAAGAATGGCGCAGCGTTATCCGCCAGTGCATCAGCTTGGGCTATCTCACCGTCAATGTCGAGCAACATCAAGCCCTGCAGCTGACCGAAGCGGCAAAAAAAGTCCTCAAGGGCGAAACCGAAGTTATGTTGCGTCCACTGCGCCGCGAAAAAACGGCTACCCAAAAACCGAAAGACGATTGGTTGCGTACCGAGCGCGAAGAGCGTTTGTGGCAGGCATTGCGTCAATGGCGGCAACAACGCGCCCGGGCAGAGGAAGTGCCGGCCTATGTGGTTTGCGGCGACAAAACCCTGCGCGATATTGTCGAAAAAATGCCCCGAAGGTTGGAAGATTTACATCAAATCTACGGCTTGGGTGAGGCGAAAATCAATAAATTCGGTTTGGAGATACTCGACGTTTGCGAAACGGCTGAAGCCGGTACGGTTTCCACAGACAGCGCACAAGTTATCCACAGCTTGAGCGAGCGCGAACAGGCCTTAAAACGGGCTTTGGAAACTTGGCGCGAGCAGCAGGCAAGTGCCGATCAAGTAACGCTGGGTACGGTATTCTCCAACGAAAGCATGGATGATTTGTTGACCAATACGCCTGCCGAACCCATCGACCTTTTAGGTGTGTATAAGCTCGGCGAAAAACGTATAGAGCAATACGGCGAGGGCATTTTAAACATCTGCCGCCCGTTTTCAGACGGCCTGAGTGAAGAGGACAAACGCAAACGCCGATTGATGCGCTGCCTGCTTCAGTGGAACATCGATACTGCCCGCCATGAAGGCCTCGAAGCCTATCAGATATGCAGCAAAGTTACCCTGCGCGCGATTGCCGCCCGACGGCCGCAAGATTTGGCGGAGTTGGCGGAAATCCACGGCATGAATGAGGAGAAAATCGACAAATACGGCGCAGAAATTGTCGAATTGTGTAAACAAGCGGATTGATTGACCGCGTTCATCATTAAAGGCCGTCTGAAACCCAATCAAGCATGGTGTTTCAGACGGCCTTTTGAATTTTTAATCTTTATAAAACAATGAATAAGAAAATAACTTTATTTATTTCGTCAGTTTTTTAAAGCTGCCGCGTCTAAACAGGCATGAAATATGGGATGGTGCCGATTGATTTTTCGTCCCATCCCATTCAACACACATTGATTAGGAAAATAAATGAACACCTCATCCAACCCCTCTTGGCAGGCTGCTTTCGGTTTGTTGACGCTCAGGCTTTTTGCCGCGTATGAATTTCTTGAGTCCGGTTTGGAAAAATGGAACGGGGAAAACTGGTTTGCAGAAATAAACAGTCAATTTCCCTTTCCGTTCAATTTGTTGTCGGATACGGTCAACTGGAATTTGGCCATGTGGGCGGAACTGGTTTTGCCTGCGCTGCTCATCGTCGGCTTGGCAACGCGGCTGTCCGCGCTGGGATTGATGGTCGTAACGGCTGTCGCATGGTCTGCGGTACATGCCGGCTTGGGTTACAATGTGTGCGACAACGGTTATAAAATAGCACTGATTTATTTGGTGGTTTTATTTCCTGTCCTATTGCAGGGCGCAGGCCGTCTGTCTTTGGATGCCCTGCTGAAGAAACGCTGTTGCCGTATCAAGCATTTTCTTTAAGGATTATCTTTAAGGATTAATGGTCGCGGGCCGACTTTAAATGCCCGATATTATCCCTTGATTTATTTAAACTCGTATTTTAAAAAGGAAGTTAAAATGAAAAAAAATGTAGCTGCTGCTTTGGCCGGTGCACTGTCCCTGTCTCTGGCTGCCGGCGTTGTTGCCGCTGATAAACCGTTCAGCAGCAAAGCAGGTGTTCAAAAATCTGCTCAAGGCTCTTGCGGTGCGGTTAAAGCCGGTGAAGGTTCATGCGGTGCAAGCGCTGTTTCTAAAGCAAGCGAAGGCAAATGTGGCGAAGGCAAATGCGGTTCAACCGTGGAAAAAGCCCACGCTAAAAAAGGCAAAGCATCTAAAGCTAAAGCTGCCAAAGTAGTAGAAGGTAAATGCGGCGAAGGTAAATGCGGTTCTAAATAATCCTGCAACATACCTTTAACAAAGTCGCATTTTATAAACAAAAATGCGACTTTGTCGTTCATACGGCATCATAACAGGACATCACCATGATTCAACACGCAGGCTTGGGCTACCGCCGCGACTTGGCGGAAGACTTCCTCTCGCTTTCAGACGACAGCCCGATACGCTTTATCGAAGCCGCCCCCGAAAACTGGCTGAAAATGGGCGGCAGGGCGCGCAAACAGTTTGACCGCGTGGCGGAACGGCTGCCGCTGGCGTTGCACGGATTATCCATGTCGTTGGGCGGACAAGCACCGCTGGATACTGCCTTGATAGACGGAATCAAAGAAATGATGCGCCGTTATGACTGCACGTTTTTCTCCGACCATTTGAGCTATTGCCACGACGGCGGTCATCTTTACGATTTGTTGCCGCTGCCTTTCACTGATGAGATGGTGAAACATACCGCGCGCCGTATCCGCGAAGTGCAAGACCGTTTGGGCTGCCGCATCGCCGTGGAAAACACCTCCTACTACCTGCATTCTCCGCTTGCCGAGATGAACGAAGTCGAGTTCCTCAACGCGGTTGCCCGTGAAGCCGACTGCGGCATTCATTTGGATGTGAACAATATTTACGTCAACGCCGTCAATCACGGCCTGTTGTCGCCCGAAGCCTTTTTAGAAAATGTGGACGCAGAGCGCGTGTGCTATATCCACATTGCCGGACATGACGTCGAAACGCCGGAATTGTTGATTGATACGCATGGCGCGGCGGTTTTGCCGACCGTTTGGGATTTACTCGAACTGGCCTATGCCAAACTGCCGACGATTCCGCCCACCCTGTTGGAACGCGATTTCAATTTCCCGCCTTTTGCCGAACTCGAAGCCGAAGTCGCTAAAATCGCCGACTATCAAATGCGTGCCGGAAAGGAATACCGCCGTGCAGCCTGAAACCTCCGCCCAATATCAACACCGCTTTGCCCAAGCCATACGCGAAGGCAAAGCCGAAGACGGATTGCCGCAAGAGCGTCTGAACGTCTATATCCGCCTGATACGCAACAATATTCACAGCTTTATCGACCGCTGTTATACCGAAACGCTGCAATACTTTGACAGCGAAGAATGGGGCCGTCTGAAAGAAGGTTTCGTCCGTGACGCGCGCGCCCAAACGCCCTATTTTCAAGAAATCCCCGGCGAGTTCCTCCAATATTGCCAAAGTCTGCCGCTTTCAGACGACCTCTTGGCATTGATGGACTTTGAACACACCCAGCTGCTCGCCGAAACCGCGCAAACCGACAGCCAAGCAGTCCATACCGATTCAGACGATTTGGCTTACACCCTTTCTCCCGCCGCCTTTGTGCGCCGTTATCAGTATGACGTGACGGACGAATTGCATGAGGCGGAAACCGCCGTTTTGGTGTGGCGCGATAAGGAAGACGACGTGATGTACCAAACCCTCGACGGTTTCGACGCCTTATTGCTGGAAACGCTGGCAGAGACGCCCACTTCCCTAAACGGCCTGCAAACCATGCTGGCAGAGTTCATGCCGTCTGAAAACGCTTGGCAGGACGCATTAAGGCAGAAATGGACGGATTGGTGGGAACAGGGCATTTTGGTTGCGGCATAAATCAAGGCCGTCTGAAACGGGCGCAGTCGGTTTCGGTAAAACAAAAATACTACTGAAATCGTTTATAGATTCAATCGCATGCTCTTGCCGTATCAGCGTAAAATCAAAAGTATATTGATCATTCATTTCATACTGATACATTATGGCCCTACCCGAACTGACCGATGCCGAGCTTGCCGAATCCCGCAAACTGCTGCTGCGCTTTGCCCAGATCCAGCTGCCCGACCGCCCCGATTTGGCGGAAGACCTCGTACAGGAAACCATGCTTTCCGCTTACCGTGCGGCCGAGGGTTTCAAAGGCGGCGCCCAAGTGAGCAGCTGGCTGTTTGCAATCTTAAAAAACAAAATTACCGACTGCCTGCGCCAAATCGGGCGGCAACGCCAAGTTTTCGTCACGCGCGACGAGGAAGCCTTGGATGAAGCCTTTGAAGGACATTTTGCCGCCGACGGTCATTGGACGGACGAAGGACAGCCTCAGGGTTGGGACTCGCCCGAAGCCAGTTTGAACAATAAAGAGTTCTACCAAGTTTTACAGACCTGCCTCTACCATCTGCCGGAAAACACCGCCCGCGTGTTTACTATGAAAGAAATTCTCGGTTTTTCAAGCGATGAAATCCGCGAGCAATGCGGCATCAGCCATGCCAACTATCACACCATCATGCACCGCGCGCGCGAAACCTTGCGCCAGTGCCTGCAAATCAAATGGTTCTCCCATGCCTGACAGGAAAACGCCATGAAAAAATGCCGCAAAATAACCGATCTGATTTCCAAACAGCAAGACCAAGTACGCCTCAGTCTTTTTAACCGCATTGCCCTCGCTGTGCACCTGTCTCTCTGCCCCCGTTGCCGCGAATATAAGAAACAGCTCGAATTAATCAGCAATGCCATGCATAAGATGTTTCGATGATTCAAAAAAGCCGTCTGAAACCTGCCCCTGTCAGTTTCAGACGGCCTTTTTGTATCTGCTTATTTATCGCTAACTTGGAATAAGCCGTGGCTGGCCGCTCACTTTTTTAGCTGCATTTATTTTCAAACTTGCGCCGTTGGCCTTTGTTTTTTGAGGCATGGCTGCGGATTTTGATACGGTAGAACAAGATAAAGGCCGTCTGAAAGATGAATCTCAGACGGCCTTTTTCACGGCTTTTAGTGTTGTTCTTCCGGCTCGGGTTCGTCTTTGCCGAACCAGTTGTCAAAGCGGATGGTGTATTTCAACTCGCCGCCGGACGAGCGCGTGCCGATGCGGGCAACGGCTTGGATGGCGCGGGTCAGTTGGTACACGAGTTTGACGGATTGTTCGGCGCTGGAGATGCCGTATTCGTAACCTGCGTAGAGGTTGTTGGTGAGCTGTTTGCCGACGGTCAGGACTTGTTCGGCAGGATTGAGCTCGCCGGTTTGAGCGTTGCGGCTGCGTTTGCTGGTAAAGCCCAAATCATCCACGAGGCCGATGCGGTCGTTGACTTGGCCGGCAAGCAGCGCGCTGGCGGCCGCAGAGAGCGTGGCGTTGTCACCGTCGCTGCCGCTGCTGGCACGGTTGAGGATGAGCCAGGAGAGTTTGTCTTTTTCACTCATGGCTTCCTTCGCAACCAAGGTCACGCGCGGATTGTTGAGGCTGCCGAGAACTTCGACACCTGCGCCGACCGGGGAGAGACGGCGTTCGGCACGGATGTTAAGGTTCGGATCGGTCAGCGGGCCGACGAAGGAAACCGCACCTTTGGTGATGTCGAGGTCTTGGCCGTAGGCTTTGTAGCGGCCTTTGACAACGCGCACGGTACCGACGCCTTGGACGGCTTCGCCGGGGCGGGACGTGATGGTCAGTTTGCCGCCGATGGTAACGTCTGCGCCGTAGCCGACAAAGCGGACATTGTCGTTGATGTTCAAGACAAGGTTCAGATTAATCGGCGTGGTGGCCGTTGCTTCTTTTTTGGTTTCGCCCAGTACAACCACGTCGTCATCGAGGGTCGGCATGGAGGATTTTTGCGAACCAAACCTGCCGTAGTCGGTGTTGAGCGTGCCGTTGAGCGATACGCCTTTTTCCGGATTGTAGAGGACTTTGGCCGCGCCGGAGAGCTGCAGTTGGCGGTTTGGCCGCGAGAGGGTGCGGTATTTGTCGAAGACGATGTCTACGTCGACATCGGGGTTGGCATTGGCAAGGTTGACCGCGCCTTTGAGCTCAATCGTGCCGCTACGGTGGAATTTGAGGCTGTCGATCACCCATTTTTGACCCTGCAGGCGCGAACGCAATACGCCGTTGTCGAGAATCAGGCCTTGGGTTTGATGGCGGTAATAGAGGTTGTCGCCATTAATCAGGCCGCTCAGTTGCGGATCGTTCAGACGGCCTGCCAAGTTGACGGCGGCGTTCAGACGGCCTTTGAGGGTTTGGCCGACGGGCAGGAAGTTGCGGAAGACTTCGAGGTTGGCAACGTTCAGGTTGAGTTTGCCGCTCAGGGGGGCGGTGTCGAAGCTGGTACCCTGACCGATGTTGACAGTACCGTCGGCACGGCCGTAATTGGTTTGGAGGTCGAGGTTGCTGTTGACGGTAGGCGAACCGAGTCGGCCGCCGATGGTGGCGGTCGCGTTCAGACGGCCTGCAATGCCTTGGGCTGTCGCCGGCATAAAGGATTTGAGCGAGCCCAAATCGGGAATGCTGATATTGACTTTGCCGCTGACAGGGGCGTTGTTGATGTTGTTGCCGAACTGCTGGGCGATGCCGAGCGTGCCGTCAACTTTGCCGAAGCGGGTGTTGCCTTCCAGCGTGCTGTCGATGCGGCCGTTTTGGAAACGGGTACGCAGGGCGAGTGCGGAAAGCCCCAAAGGCTGTTTGTTTTTCGGGTCTTTGCTCGGCAGGATGATGTCGCCGCTTTGACGGTTGATGTTGAGAAAGCCGCGCGCGTTTTGACTGTACGCCAAATCCCAGTCGCCGCCCAAGACGAGGTTGTGTTCGATAGGCGGAGTGTAGAAGTTGTGTAATTCGGTAATGTGCAGATTTTGTGCGCTGCCTTTACTGGTAATGCCGGCTTTCTTGTCCCAAACGAAATTTTGCAGGTTGAGGTTGCCGCCCATGGCCGCCCAGCGCGCGCTGCTGAGGGAAACGCGTTCGCTGCCGGCTTCGAGGTTGAGGCGGTTTTGCAGTTTGAGGTTGAACGCGCCGTTGATGTCGAGCGTGTCTACCGTGCCTTTCCATTGGGTTTGGTCTTTGTTGAGGCCGCCGGTGGCGTCGAGGTCGAGCTTGTAGCGTTTGTTGTCCACCGCCATGCTGCTGTTGCCGCGGATGTGGTGGTGCGAACCTGTGCCGCTGATGAGCAGGTTGACGTTGTCAATCATGGCCGCGCCGCCGGAGACGGCGATGTGTTCGCCTTTAATATCGGCACTCAACGGACGGTTGGTGTCGGGCGAACCTTTAAGCTTGAAGTCGAGGGTACGGATGTTGACGGTATCGGCGACTTTGAAGTTGCGCGCTTCGCCGTTCAAATCGGCTTCAAGGGTTTTGAGACCGTCTGAAAAACTGCCGGAGATGTAGCCGCGCGCGTTGAGCAGGCCGCCCAAGCCGAAGCCGAAACGCGACAAATCGGGGGCGGTAATGTTGAGGTTGAGGCGGTCGCCTTTTTTGCCAAAGCTGCCGTTAGTTTTGACGATGTTGCTGCCGAGGGTCAGGTCGGTCAGGGCGCGCGAGAGGTGTTTGTTTTCATAGGCGACGTCGGCTTTGCCGCTGAGCGGAACGCCGTTGAGCGTACTCGGTGCGAACTGCATTTTACCGGCGAATTTCTCTTGCGCCAGTATGCCGGTCAAGTTGATGTTGCCGTTGACGCTGCCTTGCGGAAGCTGCGGATCGATGCGCGCAGGGTTGAAGGCTTTGCTGACGATGTCCAGCTGCAGTTTGCGGTCTTTGAAGAGTTCGAGCGAGCCTTTGGCGTTGAGTTCGCCGCCGTTTTGCGGAACCAGGCGGACTTTGTCGAGCTTGAGTGTGCGCTGGCCGAGCTGTTTGTCGGTTTGGAAAAACAGCATGCCGTCTGTACGCGCGAATCCGCTGTCGAGATTCCAGTTGACGACGGGGGAGGAGGTTTCGCCTTTGACGTCGATACTGCCGTTCAGACGGCCTGCGATGTTTTGACGGACAAAGTCGTCTGCGCCGGTATTGTTGATGCCCAGTGCGAGTTTGAGTTGGTCTTGGGCGGTATCGATAGAGCCGGATACATCGATGCTGCCGTCTTTGAGCAGGCCGACGCCGATGTCTTCGATTTTGACCGTGCCTTTATCGTCGACGATGAATTCGCCGAGGATGCGTTTGACGGGGATATGGTTTTCATCGGCAAAACCGGCTTGGTCGTTTTCCAAGTCAATCGAGCCTTCCAACGCAACGCCGTCGGTAAAGGACGGAATGGTGGTGGCGTCGAAATTCAGGCGCGCTTTGGGCAGGGTGGGCAGGAAGGCCTGCGGATTGATGTTGGAACCTTTAACCAGGATTTCGCCGACGGTTTCGTTGAGGCTGTCGGCGAATGGGTGGATGGTGGATTTGGCAGACAAATGAACATTGTCGCCGTCGAGCAGTAGGTCGGTGTACACGTCTTGCAGGCTGCCCCACAGGCGCACCGTGCCGTGTATGGTTTCGCCCTCAAGCTGGCCTTTGGTGTAGATGGCGGTATTGAGGACGTAGGGTTTGTTCAAACCGAGCACCACCGCGCCTGTCGAGCTGCTCCAGGGCGTGTCGGCGGTTTTGATGTGGAGGCGGTGTTCTTTTTTGTCGTAATGATAGGCTGCGTGCAGATGGTCGAGATAGACGCTCTGCTTGTCAAAACGCTTGCCTACGCTGATTTTGCCGGTTTCCAAACGGTCGAGATAGGCGGTAACGGGCAGGTCTATGCTGTCAGGCAGGCCTTTTGAAGGCTCTTCTTCTTTGGGCGGCGTGCGCTTGGTCACAATGGCGATGTCGCCGGCCACGACTTCGGTAATGTGCAAAGACGGACGGAACAGCTCGGACGGTTTCCAATCAAAGCGGAAGCTGCTGATTTTGACATCCGCACCTTCTGTTTCAATCAACCATTTGTCGCCTTCAAAACCTTCAATCAGCGTGCCTTTCAGTGTGTCCGAAGAGATTTTGACGCCGAACCATGACGGGATCTTGTACAAACCGAAATGCAAACCCGATTCCGTACCGACCAGCCAGCCGATTGCGCCGGCAGAAACGGTCAATACGCTCAAGGCGGACAGGACAAAGCCGCGTAACAGGCGTTTTTTGCGCTTTGGCGGGGCGGGCTGTTGTTCAGACGGCGTGGAAGTGTTTGCAGTATCGGTCATGATATTTTTCTGTTTGTCTGTTGTTCAGACGGCCTGGAATGGCTGAGGCCATCTGAAAGAATGGATGGTGTATGTTTGTTAAAACCTTGTGCCTAAGCTGATGTGCCAGCGGATTTTCTTGTCGTGATGGCCGTAGGCAATGTCGAAGGAGAACGGCGCAACCGGGCTGAACCAGCGCACACCCAAGCCGGTACCGTGTTTTAAGGTCATGTGTTTGAAGTTGCTTGTCGCATCGCCGACATCGTGGAAGATGGCGCCGGAGAAGCTTTTGGTAACCGGGAATTGATATTCGAGGCTGCCGACCACCAAGGCGCGTTGCGGCAGGACGGAGCCGTTGGGGCCTGCCAAGCCGATGCTGTCGAGTTCGTAACCACGTACGGAAGTCGCGCCGCCGGTGCGGAACATCAGGCTGGACGGTACTTCTTCGCCTTCGCGGGCATAAACGTAGCCTGCCTGTCCGCGTACGATGAATGTACCGAGTTTTTTGTTTTCAGGCGTGAAGAAATAGCCTGCGCGTGCTGTAGCGCGTGCCATTTGGGTGGAGGAGAGGAGTTTGCCCAAAGTCGTGCCGATTTTGCCGTCGAGGTAGTAGCCGTTTTGAGGATGCAGCTCGGTTTCGATGCTTTGCCGTTTCCATGAGGCGGTCAGCATGGTGGCATGGCTTCGGCCCAAATCGTAGCTGGTGTCGGGGACTTTACGGTCTTCGGTAATAAATTCGAGGCCGAAGCGGGCATCGATATTGTTGCGGTCGCGGACATACCAAATACCGCTGGTCAGGGCGCGTTTTTCAAGGTTTTGCGTGGTCGAGCGGTTGTAGGAAACGTTGCTGGTCCAGTAGTTGCCGCGGTTGTTGCGCGGCTGGCTGATACCGGCGGCCAGCGTGGTTTCGTATTTGTCCATGTCCCAAACGACCGAACCGATGTAGCCTTTGTTGAAGAGGTTGTAATAGTCGTAGGCGATGCGGCCGCCGATTCCGTATTCGGAGTCGTAGCGGATACCGGTTTCCAGTTTGTGGCGTTTGACTTCGGTCACGTTGATTTTGACGGGAACGCGGTCGCCTTGCAGTTGGTCGAAGTCGGCTTGTACGGACGCGCCGGAATAGTGGCCGTTTTGTTCGAGCGCCTGTTGCAGGTCGAGGATTTTGTCTAAGTCGTAAGGCGAACCGGGTTGGAAGCGCGCCATGCCGGAAACCACGCTTTCAGGGTAGCGGCGCGTGCCGGTGATTTGGAACTCGCCGAAGTAAATCGGGCGGTTGCTCTCCACGATGACGTTTAAGTCGGCCTTCTGGGTATTGGGATTGATGGTGGCCTGGGTGGTGGTGAGTTTCGCCAATGGATATTTTTTGCGTGTTACCGCGCTGAGGACGGAGGTTTTACTCGCATTCCAGCCGTCTTGGTCGAAGTTTTCGCCGACGGGCTGCTGCCAGTTTTCCATCGCATTTTGGTAGTACTCGGCCAAGTTGTCGTCATTCAATACGTCGCCGAGGATGGCCACGCTGACGTTGTCGACTTTGGTGCGCGGGCCGGGGGTGACGTTGACGGTGTAGCTCTCGCCGTGGTCTTGAATACTGACGTTGCTGTTGAAGTAGCCTTTGGTCCGGAGCATGGTTTTGACGTTGTCGGGCGCCTCTTCGGCGAGGAAGCCGACCTGCTCTTTGTCCAGCTCCTCATCCTGCTGCTGGGTAATCAGCGGCAGGTATTCTTCAAGCATTTCTTTGACTTCGCTGTCTTGGGTGTCGATTTTGACGGGGAATTTGGGCTTGAGTTTGCCTGTTTGGTCGTCTTTGGGCTGCTTGGGCATTTCGGATTCGGGAACAGCCTCGTAGTCTTCCGCTTTGGGAACGGAAGTATCTACTGCCAACGCGTGTCCGTAGGCGAGCGCCAATGATGCAAATAAAACAGGGTAGGTCAGTTTGGTCATGATGTGTGTTCGACAGCGACAATTCTTCAGTTTGGGGATTTTAACATTATTTCTGCAAGGTTTCAGGCTATGGTTATAAACGGAAATTTAGCGCGATAACGTTGTCAAATGCGACTTAAAGGGCGGATTTTGGTTTGTTTCTATCTGATTGTAATATTTATGTTTTTGTATTTTTACTGGTGAAGTTGCCTTTGTATTCGGCCTTATGGCGCAGATTTCGGGCCGTCTGAAAGCAAGATATAGAGAATAAAGCAACGGTATGGGTATATTCTAAGAGTAGGGTTTGAGCAGATTTGACTGTATTTTTGGCATAAAGTGCCAATTGTGTCATAAATGTTAAACTTTAATGCCGTTTTTGTGAGGTGTGCATGAAAACCTCGCCGACAAATGATTTTTTATTTTAGAATGTAAGACTTTTTTAACATATCTTTAAATTGAAGGAACGGATATGGCAAGTGGCAATCCGATTTTGAACGCGCTCAATCGCGTCAGCCTGGTGGCGCAAATCGCCATCGGCTTGGTTTTAGGTATTATTGTGGGTGCAGTTTCGCCGCAAGTCGGTATCAGCGCAGGACTGCTGGGCAGCCTGTTTGTCGGTGCGCTTAAGGCTATCGCGCCGATTTTGGTATTTGTTTTGGTGACTGCCGCCATTGCGCAACACCAAAAAGGCAATCAGGCTCACATCAAACCGATTTTGATTTTGTATATTTTCGGTACGTTTGCTGCGGCTGTGGTGGCAGTCATTGCCAGTATGGCATTCCCGACCACGCTGATTCTGCGTACGGCCGGCGATGTATCCGTTGCGCCGCCTTCCGGCATTGTCGAAGTGCTGAAAACGCTGCTGATGAATTTGGTGGCCAACCCGATTAACGCGCTGGCCAATGCCAACTATATCGGCATTTTGGCTTGGGCTTTGGTATTGGGCGCGGCTTTGCGCCATCACGGTTCGGATACGACCCGCCAAGTGGCGGCCGACTTGGCCGATACCGTTTCGACGGTTGTGAAGTGGATTATCCGTTTTGCGCCGCTGGGTATTTTCGGCTTGGTGTCTTCTACTATTGCGGAAACCGGTTTTGAAGCGCTTGCCGGCTATATGCAGCTGTTGGCCGTATTGCTCGGCTGTATGCTGTTTATCGCTTTGGTGGTCAACCCGATTATTGTGTGGACGCAAATCCGCAGCAATCCTTTCCCGCTGGTGTTTACCTGCCTGCGCGAAAGCGGCGTGTATGCCTTCTTCACCCGTTCTTCCGCCGCCAACATCCCTGTGAACATGGCATTGGCGAAAAAACTGGGCCTGCACGAAGACACTTACTCTATCTCCATTCCATTGGGTGCAACCATCAATATGGCCGGTGCGGCAATCACCATTACCGTTTTGGCGATGGCTGCGGCGCACACGCAAGGCATTACGGTTGACTTCGCCACTGCCCTGCTGCTGAGCCTGGTGGCCACCGTCAGCGCGTGCGGTGCATCCGGTGTGGCCGGTGGCTCATTGCTGCTGATTCCTTTGGCGTGCAGCCTGTTCGGTATCGATAACGATGTGGCCATGCAGGTGGTTGCTGTCGGCTTCATCATCGGCGTGATTCAAGACTCTGCAGAAACTGCGTTGAACTCTTCCACCGACGTTTTGTTTACTGCCGCTGCCGATTTGGGCCGTCAACGTAAAGAGTGATTTTAGGGTTAACCTAAATCCAGCAAAGGCCGTCTGAAAAGTTTCAGACGGCCTTTGTTTTATGCCAATCAAAGGGATTTTTAGATGGTTAAGCCGATAGATTGGTTTGATCGGACTGACGGTATACGCTGTCATCAGTCGGATTTTTCCCGTAAAATACAGTCTTGAATGTATTTGAACACCTCTTTCAGACGGCCTGACCGTCTTATCACATTTGCAAAAACAATGATTAAAAAAATATTCTCATGGTTCGAGTCCCGCATCGACCCTTATCCCGAAGCCGCTCCGAAAACGCCAGAAAAAGGGTTGTGGCGGTTTATTTGGAGCAACATTGAAGGCGTGCGCAAATGGATTGCCGTGTTGGCCGTGTTTACGGTCGGCGTCGGCATCATGGAAGCCTTGATGTTCCAATTTATGGGTAAGGTAGTCGACTGGCTCGGCACTTATACGCCGCAAACGCTGTTTGTCGAAAAAGGCCATGCATTAATCGGCATGATGGCCATGGTGGCATTTTTTGCCGTTTGGACCTTTTTCGCTTCCAATGTGCGCCTGCAAACCCTGCAAGGCGTGTTCCCCATGCGCCTGCGCTGGAATTTCCACCGCCTGATGCTGGGTCAAAGCCTGGGCTTTTATCAGGACGAATTTGCAGGACGCGTGTCCGCCAAAGTGATGCAAACCGCGCTGGCGCTGCGCGATGTCGTGATGACCGTCGCCGATATGGTTGTGTATGTGCTGGTGTACTTCATCACTTCCGGCGTGATTCTGTCCTCATTCGATGCCTGGCTTATCGTGCCGTTTATCTGCTGGATGATTGGATTCGCGATGATTATGCGCTTCCTGATTCCCAAACTCGGCAAAACCGCTGCACGCCAAGCTGATGCGCGCTCGTTGATGACCGGCCGCATTACCGACGCCTATTCCAATATCGCTACTGTCAAACTCTTCTCCCACGGCGCACGCGAGGCCGCTTATGCCAAGCAGTCGATGGAAGAGTTTATGGTAACCGTCCATGCCCAAATGCGTTTGGCAACGCTGCTGTATACCTGCAGTTTTATCGTCAACAGCTCGCTGACCGTCGGTACGACCGCCTTGGGTATTTGGCTTTGGTATCACGGCCAAGTCGGCGTAGGCGCGGTAGCCACCGCCACGGCCATGGCATTGCGTGTGAACGGTTTGTCGCAATACATCATGTGGGAATCCGCCCGATTGTTTGAAAACATCGGTACCGTCAACGACGGCATGGCTACCCTGTCCAAACCCCACACCATCCTCGACAAACCGCAAGCCCTGCCGCTTAAAGTCACCCGAGGCGAAATCAAGTTTGATCACGTCGATTTCTCCTACGAAGCAGGCAAACCGCTCCTCAACGGCTTTAATCTGAACATCAAACCCGGCGAAAAAGTCGGCTTGATCGGCCGCAGCGGCGCGGGCAAATCCACCATCGTCAACCTGCTCCTGCGCTTTTACGAACCGCAAAGCGGCACGATTTCGATCGACGGCCAAAACGTGGACAGCGTTACCCAAGAAAGTCTGCGCGCCCAAATCGGTTTGGTGACGCAAGATACCTCCCTGCTGCACCGCTCCGTGCGCGACAACATTATCTACGGTCGTCCCGATGCGACCGAAGCCGAAATGATTTCTGCCGCCGAACGCGCCGAGGCCACCGGTTTTATTCCTAACTTAAGCGATGCCAAAGGCCGACGCGGCTATGATGCGCACGTTGGCGAACGCGGCGTGAAACTTTCCGGCGGCCAACGCCAACGCATCGCCATCGCCCGCGTTATGCTTAAAGACGCGCCGATTCTATTGCTTGACGAAGCCACCAGCGCGCTTGACTCCGAAGTCGAAGCCGCCATCCAAGAAAGCCTCGACAAAATGATGGAAGGCAAAACCGTGATTGCCATCGCCCACCGCCTCTCCACCATCGCTGCGATGGACCGCCTCATCGTCTTGGACAAAGGCCGCATCATCGAAGAAGGCAGCCACACCGAGTTGCTCGAGAAACAAGGCCTGTATGCCAAACTTTGGGCGCACCAAAGCGGCGGCTTCTTGAGTGAGCATGTCGAGTGGGAAAACAATTAAACGCTTTGAAAGAAGATAAAAGGCCGTCTGAAAACATTTTCAGACGGCCTTTATTAATGAAGCAAAGGGTAGGTGGGATAACCGCCCTTTTTTAGTTGAAACCTTTTAGTTGTTTACAGTCCCAGCGACCAAGCATTTTGGTGTTCGGACAAGTCTTCCAAGCGGTTTTCGTAATGGGCGAAGATTTCTTCGATAATCTCGTCTTCGTCGTCGATGACTCGGATCAGGTTCAAATCCTCTTCCAAAATCAGGTTTCTGCCCAGCAACTGCTCGCGTATCCAGTCCAACAGCCCTGCCCAAAATGCTTTGCCCACTAAGATAATCGGGCGGTCGGGCGTTTTGCCGGTTTGCACCAAAGTCAGGCTTTCAAACAATTCGTCCAACGTGCCGAAACCGCCGGGCATGACGACATATGCTACGGCGTGTTTGACGAACATGACTTTGCGCGGGAAGAAGTGTTGGAATTTAATCGACAAATCCTGATAGGGATTGGCTTTTTGCTCGTGCGGCAACACGATATTCAGCCCCACCGCCGGACTTGCGCCTGCAAACGCGCCTTTGTTGGCCGCTTCCATAATGCCCGGACCGCCGCCGGAAATGACGGAAAATCCGGCATCCGACAGCTTGCGTGCCAAGCGCAATGTGAACTCGTAGTCGGGATGGTTTTCGGGCGTACGCGCGCTGCCGTAAATGCTGACGGCTGGTTGAATGGCGCGCAATTCTTCGCCGGCTTCGACAAATTCGGAAATAATCTTCAATACATGATACGACTCACGCGCCTGAATATCGCGGCGGGTTTCGTCGGGCAGCATGGGTTTGGGCAGTTTTTTGAGCAGGCTCACGGCTTTTCCTTCGTGTTTTTATGTGCGGTATTGTAACCCGAAAGGGGCGAGCCGTCTGAAAGTTGGGTTTCGGCGGCAAGTGTGCCTGCTACATTTTCAAAAGCCCGTTACAATATCTGCTTTTATTTTCACTGCTCCGCCATGCTAGATATTATCCACCGCGACAGCCGCACCATCGCCGTCAACAAACCTGCCGGAATGCTGGTGCACCGAAGCTGGTTAGACAAACACGAAACCCGTTTTGCCGTGCAGACCCTGCGCGACCAAATCGGACAGCACGTCTATCCCGTCCACCGCCTCGACCGTCCGACTTCCGGCGTCTTGCTGTTTGCCCTCGATACGGAAGCCGCACGGTTATTGACGCAGCAGTTTGAAAACAAAACCATCGAAAAAACTTATTGGGCGATTGTTCGCGGTCATCTGCCTTCAGACGGCCTGATTGATTACGCCCTCAAATATATGCCCGACAAAATCGCTGAAGCGCAGACCGAAGCCACATTGCAGGAAGCGCAAACTGCCTACCGCTGTCTGGCACAAACCGAGTTGCCGTTCCAATCCGCCCTGCGTTACCCGACCTCGCGTTATTCGTGGGCCGAACTCACGCCGCACACCGGCCGCAAACACCAACTCCGCCGCCATATGAAACACATTTTCCACCCCATCGTCGGCGACACCAACTACGGCGATTTGCGCCAAAACCATGCCGTTGCCGAACATATCGGCACGCAACGCTTAATGTTGCACGCGCGAAGCCTCAGTTTTCAAAGCATAGAAGACGGCAGCCGGATGACCGTGCAAGCGCCTATAGACAACGACTGGCGGCTTTGGATGGAAAAATTCAAAACCGAGGCCGTCTGAAAACCCGAACCGCACATTTTCAGACGGCCCGGTCATGGAAAAAAACAGGCAAATCCCTTACAATACGCCCCTAAAATTTTGAAAGAACACAAGAATCATGGAAGCCGAAGTAATCAACCAGCTTAACAACACCCTAAACGACCTGGAGAAGCGCAGCGAAGACATCCGCGTCTATATGGACTACCAAGGCAAAAAAGACCGCCTTGAAGAAGTCGTCGGCCTCTCCGAAGCCCCGGAACTGTGGAACGACCCCAAACGCGCCCAAGAAATCGGCAAAGAGCGCAAAATCCTCGAAGGCATCGTGGTAACCCTCGACAACATCGCCACAGGCATCGAAGACAACCGTATGTTGATCGAAATGGCTGTTGAAGAAAACGACGAAGAAGGTTTCGCCGCCGTGCAGGAAGATGTGGCCGGTTTGGAAAAACAAATGGCCGACCTCGAATTCAAACGAATGTTCAACCAGCCTGCCGATCCGAACAACTGCTTTATCGACATTACCGCAGGCGCAGGCGGTACGGAAGCCGAAGACTGGGCAGGCATGCTGTTCCGCATGTACAGCCGTTACGCCGAGCGCAAAGGCTTCAAAATCGAAATCCTTGAGGAAGACGACGGCGAAATCGCAGGTATCAACCGCGCCACCATCCGCGTGGAAGGCGAATACGCCTACGGCTTGCTGCGTACCGAAACCGGCGTTCACCGCTTGGTGCGATACTCGCCGTTTGACTCCAACAACAAACGCCATACGTCTTTTTCATCCGTGTTCGTGTACCCCGAAATCGACGACTCCATCGAAATCGAAATCAACCCGGCCGATTTGCGTATCGACACCTATCGCGCATCCGGTGCCGGTGGTCAGCACATTAACAAAACCGACTCTGCCGTGCGTATTACCCACGAGCCGACAGGGATTGTAGTGCAATGTCAAAACGACCGCTCGCAACACGCCAACAAAGCTGCCGCGATGGAAATGTTGAAATCCAAACTGTACGAATTGGAAATGCGCAAACGCAACGAAGAGAAACAGGCGTTGGAAGAAGGCAAATCCGATGTGGGTTGGGGCAGCCAAATCCGCTCATACGTTTTGGACTCCTCACGCATCAAAGACTTGCGTACAGGCTACGAAGTCGGCAACACCAAAGCCGTATTGGACGGCGACTTGGACGGCTTCATCGAAGCCAGCCTGAAACAAGGTGTGTAAACCGTAAGAGATAAACAGGCCGTCTGAAAGGTTCCAGACGGCCTGTTTGTTGTTGAATATGGCAGTAACTATATCCACTCCGATGATTTATATTTCCAGCGGGTAAAAGGTTTTATCTATTTGAATAAGCTAAAGTCTTATCAGTCTAAATGGAATGCCGAACGCCGTAAATATATCCGTTTTCGGCCGCATGAAAAATACAATATAGCAAATCTAAAAATTAATAGGTTTTTGAATATGTAGGGCATGACGGAGATGGCCGCGATATGCTTGTTATGTAGCTATTGAGTTCTTTTTTAAATGCGAATATTAATCTTTCTGTAAGAATATGCTTTTTAATGTTTTGCAAATGCAAAGATTGACGGTAATATATGGCTTCCATAAAAATGATTGGTAGGTATAACAGGCCGTCTGAAGCCTGAGCCTGTCTAATATATAGGAGAACTCATAATGTCCGGTCAAAAGCCATCTTCTGCCGAGAAAACTTTCTTCGGCCATCCTTTGCAATTATCCACCCTATTCCACATTGAGCTGTGGGAACGCTTTTCCTTCTACGGTATGCAGGGCATCCTGCTGATTTATCTATATTACGCCGCGAATCAAGGCGGTTTGGGTATGGATAAGGCTTTGGCCGGCGGTATCGTTGGCGCATACGGCGGCAGCGTTTACCTGTCCACCATTCTCGGCGCATGGTTGGCCGACCGCATTTGGGGCGCGGAACGTACCCTGTTTATCGCCGGTATCGTCGTGATGACCGGCCATATTTTATTGGCGATTGTGCCGGGCTTAATGGGATTGCTGTTGGGCTTGGTGTTTATCGCGCTGGGCAGCGGCGGCGTGAAATCGTCTGCCGGTTCGATGGTCGGCTCTTTGTATGAACGGGACGACCTGCGCGAATTACGCGATGCCGGTTTCTCCATTTTCTATATTTCCATCAATATCGGCGGTTTCTTAGGCCCTTTGTTGACCGGTATTTTGCAAGACAGAATGGGATTCCATTACGGTTTCGGCGCGGCGGCCGTCGGTATGGCATTTGGCCTGCTGTGGTATTCGCGCGGCCGTAAAAACCTGCCGCATACGCCGGCTCCGAATCCGTTGCGCCCTGAAAAGGTTCAGACTGCAATAGCTGTCGGCGTGTTGCTGGTTTTGGTGTTGGGCAGCGTGATTGCTTCCGGCGTGCTCAATCTTGAGAACTTTTCACGCTGGCTTTTGGGCGTGGTCATTATCACCGTTATCGCTTATTTTGCACGCTTGCTGGGCAGCAGCCAAGTTGAGGCAGCCAATAAACGTTACATCATGGCCTATATTCCGCTGTTTTTGACTATTTGTATGTTCTGGGCGGTTTGGTTTCAGGTGTACACCGTTGCAACGGTTTATTTTGACGAAACGGTTGACCGTACTTTCTTCGGCTTTACCGTGCCTGTTTCATGGAAAGATTCGATACAGGCCATGTGGGTGGTTCTCTTTTCCGGCGTGATGGCCACGGTGTGGACGAAAATGGGCAAACGCCAACCTAAAACACCGTTGAAGTTTGCACTGGCCATGTTGGTAACCGGCGCCTCTTATTTGTGTTTCATTCCGTATATTTCATCCGAGACCCCGATGCCGATTATCGTGTTTATGCTGATGTTGCTGGCAATTACGATAGGCGAGTTGATGCTGTCGCCGATTTCGCTGTCGTTTTCCACCAAAATCGCACCGAGCATGTTTAAAACACAAATGGTTGCGTTGAATTTCTTAGCATTGTCCATTGGCTTTACCTTGGGCGGAGTGTTGTTTAAAGACTACTACAATGCTCAGTCGCCATTGGATTTCTACTGGATGCTGGCCACCATCGGCGCAGTAACCTGCGGTATCCTGCTGGTACTCACCCCAGTATTGAACCGCATGCTCAAAGGTGTCGATTGATTTTTCTATTTAAAATAATGTGATGTACACAGGCCGTCTGAAAAGAATCAGTTTTCAGACGGCCTGATGTTTTTATTGAGGTTTGGAAAAGGGTGGTTTTCCATATTTTTGAAGCAAATCGGACAGGCAGAAAATCCAAATTAAATGATACATGATTAAACTGAAATTAAAATTGTGAAATATTAAATAAGAATAAGAATTGTTCTCATAACTTTATTGAATTTATTAGGGTTTTTTTACTGATTTGCTGATATTTACCTTTAAATGGCTTTTGAAATTCGATAAAATGGTAACCTATTTTTAAGATTTGTCTGTCAACCAGTTAGGTACGACCATGTTGGCCAGTTATTTTCCCGTCCTCGTATTCATCCTCGTCGGTCTTGCAGCCGGCGTGCTGTTTATTCTGCTCGGCACAATTTTAGGCCCGAAACGTCACTATGCCGAAAAAGACGCGGCTTACGAATGCGGTTTTGAAGCCTTTGAAAACGCAAGGATGAAATTCGACGTGCGCTATTACCTCGTCGCCATCCTCTTCATCCTGTTTGATTTGGAGGTCGCGTTCATGTTGCCGTGGGCAGTCGTGTTCAAAGATTTGGGCGCGTACGGCTTCTGGTCTATGCTGGTGTTTATCGTCGTTTTGACGGTAGGCTTTATTTACGAATGGAAAAAAGGTGCGCTGGAATGGGAATAGAAGGCGTTTTGAAAAAAGGTTTCATCACCACCAGCGCGGATACGGTGTTGAACTATATGCGTACCGGTTCATTGTGGCCGGTTACTTTCGGCTTGGCCTGCTGCGCCGTGGAAATGATGCATGCGGGTATGGCGCGTTATGACCTTGACCGTTTCGGTATCATTTTCCGTCCGTCCCCACGTCAGGCCGATCTGATGATTGTGGCAGGTACGCTGACCAACAAAATGGCGCCAGCCCTGCGCCGTGTATACGACCAGCTCGCCGAGCCGCGCTGGGTGTTGTCTATGGGTTCGTGTGCCAACGGCGGCGGCTATTATCACTATTCTTATTCCGTTGTGCGCGGTGCCGACCGCGTCGTGCCGGTAGACGTTTATGTGCCGGGTTGTCCGCCGACTGCGGAAGCCCTGATTTACGGCCTGATTCAGCTCCAACAAAAAATCAAGCGCACTTCCACCATCGCGCGTGACGAGTAAGGAGAAGACGATATGGCAAGCATTCAAAACTTATATGAGACCGTCGTCGGCGTGCTTGGCGATCAGGCAGGCAAAGTCATTTCAGCTTTGGGCGAGATTACCGTCGAGTGTCTGCCCGAACACTATATTTCCGTCATGACCGCATTGCGCGACCATGAAGACTTGCATTTCGAGCTTCTGGTTGACTTGTGCGGTGTCGATTACAGCACTTACAAAAACGAAGTATGGCAGGGCAAACGCTTTGCCGTTGTCAGTCAGCTGCTTTCCGTTAAAAACAATCAACGCATCCGCGTACGCGTCTGGGTTTCAGACGACGACTTCCCCGTAGTCGAATCCGTAGTCGATATTTACAACAGCGCGGATTGGTACGAACGCGAAGCCTTCGATATGTACGGCATCATGTTCAACAACCACCCGGACTTGCGTCGCATCCTGACCGATTACGGTTTCGTCGGACATCCGTTCCGCAAAGACTTCCCGATTTCCGGCTATGTGGAAATGCGTTACGACGAAGAGCAAAAACGCGTGATTTACCAACCTGTTACCATTGAGCCGCGCGAGATCACGCCGCGTATCGTCCGTGAGGAGAACTACGGTGGCCAATAAATTAAGAAACTACACCATCAACTTCGGCCCGCAACACCCTGCGGCGCACGGCGTATTGCGTATGATTTTGGAGTTGGAGGGCGAAACCATCGTCCGTGCCGACCCACATATCGGCCTCCTGCACCGCGGTACTGAAAAACTGGCTGAAACCAAAACCTATCTGCAAGCCCTGCCCTATATGGACCGCTTGGACTATGTTTCCATGATGGTCAATGAGCAGGCGTATTGTTTGGCAGTAGAAAAACTTGCCGGTATCGATGTGCCTATCCGCGCCCAATACATCCGCGTGATGTTTGCCGAAGTAACGCGCATTCTCAATCACTTGATGGGCATCGGTTCGCATGCCTTCGACATTGGCGCGATGACCGCCATCCTCTACGCCTTCCGCGACCGCGAAGAGCTGATGGACTTGTACGAAGCCGTTTCCGGCGCGCGTATGCACGCAGCCTATTTCCGTCCCGGTGGCGTTTACCGCGACCTGCCCGACTTCATGCCTAAATACGAGAGCAGCAAATTCCGCAACGCCAAAGTATTGAAGCAGCTCAACGAATCCCGTGAAGGCACCATGCTCGACTTTATCGACGCCTTCTGCGAGCGCTTCCCGAAAAACATCGACACACTCGAAACCCTCCTGACCGACAACCGTATTTGGAAACAGCGTACCGTCGGCATCGGCGTTGTCACTCCTGAGCGCGCCATGCAAAAAGGCTTTACCGGCGTTATGTTGCGCGGTTCCGGCGTGGAATGGGACGTGCGTAAGACACAGCCTTACGAAGTGTACGACAAAATGGATTTCGACATCCCCGTCGGCATCAACGGCGACTGCTACGACCGCTACCTCTGCCGTATGGAAGAAATGCGTCAATCCGTACGCATCATCAAACAATGTTCCGAGTGGTTGCGTGTTAATCCGGGTCCGGTCATTACCACAAACCACAAATTCGCTCCGCCCAAACGTACCGAAATGAAAACAGGTATGGAAGACCTGATTCACCATTTCAAACTCTTTACCGAAGGTATGCACGTTCTCGAGGGCGAGACCTACACCGCTGTCGAACATCCGAAAGGCGAGTTCGGCGTTTACATCATTTCAGACGGCGCAAACAAACCCTACCGCCTGAAAATCCGCGCACCCGGCTTCGCCCATCTGCAAGGCATGGACGAAATGGCAAAAGGCCACATGCTGGCCGACGTCGTTGCCATCATCGGCACGCAAGACATCGTATTCGGGGAAGTGGACAGGTAAGCCGTAAAAAAAACAGCCTGCACTTTTCAGGCTGCCTGAAAGCTGGGCAAACAAATACGAGGAATATTAGAAATGAATTTTTGGCATATGCAGATGCATCCAACTGGCGAAATGGAATTTTCTGAAAACATTGATTGGATTTTAGAACACAAAAAAATCATCGGTTTGGGACAGTGGAAAGGCGGAGAAGGTCAAATTGCCGCATTTATCAATGAAATTCAGGTTAATGACATTGTTGCGCTAAAACGCGGTCAAGAATTGATTGCGCTTGTTCAAGTTACCGGCGGAGCATATAAGGTTACCGATGATGCAAATCCGGAAACTGCATGGATTGTGAACCGCCGTCCTATCCGCGTATTGGATTGGGCGATTGACCCAAAAATATTAAAACAGCCGCGCGGTACACTAAACCGCTGCGCCAATGATGATGTGGAAACCACTCAAACCATTAAACAATGGTATGAAGCCGTAGTGAAATCATTTGCAAAACGAAGAGTGGATTTAACCGTTTAAATTAGTCTTCAGGCAGTCTGAAACCTGCCCATCATTTTATCGAGAATAAAACCATGTTATCCGCACAATCGTTGCAACAAATCGACACAGAACTGGCCAAATACCCAGCTGATTGCCACCGCTCCGCCATTATGGGTGCGCTGCGTATTGCCCAGACCGAAAAAGGCTGGCTTGCTCCTGAGACCATCGCCTTTGTCGCAAACTATATCGGCATCTCGCCTGCACAAGCCTACGAAGTCGCTACTTTCTACAATATGTACGACCTTGAGCCTGTCGGCAAATACAAACTGACCGTTTGTACCAACCTGCCCTGCGCCCTGCGCGGCGGTATGGCTACCGGCGAATACCTCAAACAAAAACTCGGTATCGGCTACGGTGAAACCACGCCTGACGGCAAATTTACCCTTGTCGAAGGCGAATGTATGGGCGCATGCGGCGACGCTCCGGTTATGCTGGTCAACAACCACAGCATGTGCAGCTTTATGACCGAAGAAGCGATTGACAAGAAACTTGCCGAACTGAAATAAAAGGCCGTCTGAAAACAACGGCTGCAACCTATACGAAAACAAACAGGCACACCAAAAATGGCTATTTACCAATCAGGCGTGATTTTTGACCAAGTGGATACCGCCAATCCCGATTGCTGGACATTGGACGAATACGTCAAACGTGGCGGCTATACCGCCCTGCGTAAAATCCTGTCCGAAAACATCTCGCAAACCGATGTGATTGACGAAGTCAAAACCTCCGGTTTGCGCGGTCGTGGCGGTGCGGGCTTCCCGACCGGTTTGAAATGGAGCTTTATGCCCCGTTCCTTCCCGGGCGAAAAATATGTGGTTTGTAACACCGACGAAGGCGAGCCGGGTACATTTAAAGACCGCGACATCATCATGTTCAATCCTCATGCCTTGATTGAAGGCATGATTATTGCCGGTTACGCGATGGGTGCGAAAGCCGGCTACAACTATATCCACGGCGAAATTTTTGAAGGCTACCAACGTTTTGAGGCCGCTTTGGAGCAGGCGCGTGCCGCAGGCTTTTTGGGTAAAAATATTTTAGGCTCGGATTTTGAATTTGAACTCTTCGCCCACCACGGCTACGGCGCATATATTTGCGGCGAAGAAACCGCATTGCTCGAATCGCTGGAAGGCAAAAAAGGCCAGCCTCGCTTTAAGCCGCCATTCCCTGCTTCGTTCGGCCTGTACGGCAAACCGACTACCATCAACAATACTGAAACGTTCTCCTCTGTCCCCTTCATTATCCGCGACGGCGGACAGACATTTGCCGATAAAGGTATTCCGAATGCAGGCGGTACCAAATTGTTCTGTATTTCCGGTCATGTCGAGCGTCCGGGCAACTATGAAGTGCCATTGGGTACACCGTTTGCCGAAGTCCTGAAAATGGCGGGCGGTATGCGCGGCGGTAAAAAACTCAAGGCCGTTATTCCCGGCGGTTCGTCCGCGCCAGTTTTGCCTGCCGATATCATGATGCAGACCAATATGGACTATGACTCGATTTCCAAAGCCGGCTCGATGCTGGGTTCCGGCGCGATTATCGTCATGGACGAAGACGTGTGCATGGTGAAAGCCCTTGAGCGCCTGAGCTACTTCTACTACGACGAGTCTTGCGGCCAATGTACGCCTTGTCGTGAAGGTACGGGCTGGCTTTACCGCATCGTCCACCGCATCGTAGAAGGCAAAGGCCGCATGGAAGACTTGGATTTGCTGGATTCTGTCGGTAACCAAATGGCAGGCCGCACCATCTGCGCCCTTGCCGATGCCGCCGTCTTCCCTGTCCGCAGCTTTACCAAGCATTTCCGTGATGAGTTTGTGCATTACATCGAACACGGCGGACCGATGAAACCGAATAAGTGGTGCTAAGTTTTTCAGACGGCCTCTAAAAGAATTATTTATTAAATACACGTAACTAGGAACGAACCATGTTACAAATCGAAATCGACGGCAAACAGGTATCTGTGGAGCAGGGCGCGACGGTGATTGAAGCCGCGCACAAGCTCGGTACTTATATCCCGCATTTCTGTTACCACAAAAAACTTTCCATCGCCGCCAACTGCCGTATGTGTTTGGTGGACGTGGAAAAAGCCCCCAAACCCCTGCCCGCCTGTGCCACGCCGGTTACAGACGGCATGATTGTGCGTACGCATTCGGCAAAAGCCCGAGAGGCTCAAGAAGGCGTGATGGAGTTCTTGCTCATCAACCATCCGCTTGACTGTCCGACCTGCGACCAAGGCGGCGAATGCCAGTTGCAGGATTTGGCGATGGGCTACGGCAAAACCACCAGCCGTTATACTGAAGAAAAACGTTCCGTCGTCGGCAAGGACATGGGGCCTTTGGTTTCCGCCGAGGAAATGAGCCGTTGTATCCACTGTACCCGTTGCGTTCGTTTCACTGAAGAAATCGCCGGCGTGCAAGAAATCGCTATGGCCAACCGCGGCGAACATTCCGAGATCATGCCTTTTATCGGCAAAGCGGTGGAAACCGAATTGTCAGGCAACGTCATCGATTTGTGTCCTGTCGGCGCATTGACCAGCAAACCGTTCCGCTTCAACGCGCGTACTTGGGAGCTAAACCGCCGCAAATCCGTTTCCGCCCATGATGCTTTGGGCAGCAACCTGATTGTGCAAACCAAAGACCATACCGTCCGCCGTGTGTTGCCGCTGGAAAACGAAGCCATCAACGAATGCTGGCTGTCCGACCGCGACCGTTTTGCCTACGAAGGCCTGTATCACGAAAGCCGTCTGAAAAACCCGAAAATCAAACAGGGCGGCGAGTGGATGGACGTGGATTGGAAAACCGCGTTGGAATATGTCCGCAGCGCGATTGAATGTATCGCCAAAGACGGCAACCAAAACCAAGTCGGCGTTTGGGCCAATCCGATGAATACGGTTGAAGAGCTGTATCTGGCCAAAAAACTTGCCGACGGTTTGGGTGTTAAAAACTTTGCAACCCGTTTGCGCCAACAAGACAAACGTCTTTCAGACGGCCTTAAAGGCGCGCAATGGTTGGGACAAAGCATTGAATCTTTGGCTGACAACGATGCCGTATTGGTAGTCGGAGCGAACTTACGCAAAGAACAGCCGCTCCTGACCGCCCGCCTGCGCCGCGCCGCCAAAGACCGTATGGCCTTGAGCGTATTGGCCAGCAGTAAAGAAGAATTGTTTATGCCGCTTCTGTCTCAAGAAGCCGTACATCCCGACGAGTGGGCAGGCCGTCTGAAAAACCTGTCTGCCAATGCGGAACACGCAGTTACCGCCAGCCTGAAAAATGCTGAAAAAGCAGCAGTGATTTTAGGAGCGGAAGTGCAAAACCATCCTGATTACGCCGCCATTTATGCTGCCGCGCAAGAGCTGGCTGACGCGACCGGCGCAGTGCTGGGCATTTTGCCGCAAGCCGCCAACAGCGTTGGTGCGGATGTCTTGGGCGTGAACTCCGGCGAGAGCGTTGCCGAAATGGCAAATGCGCAGAAACAGGCAGTCTTGCTGCTCAACGTCGAGCCTGAAATCGATACGGTTGACGGTGCAAAAGCCGTAGCTGCCTTGAAACAGGCGAAAAGCGTGATGGCGTTTACACCGTTTGTCAGCGAAACGCTGCTGGACGTGTGCGACGTATTGTTGCCGATTGCGCCGTTTACCGAAACATCAGGCAGCTTCATCAATATGGAAGGCCGTCTGCAATCTTTCCACGGCGTGGTACAAGGCTTCGGCGATTCGCGTCCGATGTGGAAAGTGTTGCGCGTATTAGGCAACCTGTTTGACCTGAAAGGTTTTGAATACCACGATACCGCTGCGATTCTGAAAGATGCGCTGGATGCAGAAAGTCTGCCGTCCAAACTGGACAACCGCAGCACATGGACAGGGGAGGGCATTCAGACGGCCTCAGACCGTCTCGTCCGTGTCGGCGGCGTCGGTATTTATCACACTGATTCTATCGTACGCCGTTCCGCACCGTTGCAAGAAACCAGCCATGCCGCCGTGCCTGCTGCGCGTGTAAATCCAAATACTTTGGCACGCTTGGGCCTGCAAGACGGACAAACCGCTATCGCCAAACAAAACGGCGCAAGCGTATCGGTTGACGTCAAAGCTGATGCCGGTTTGCCTGAAAACGTGGTGCATCTGCCGCTGCATACCGAAAATGCCGCGCTGGGTGCGTTGATGGACACTATTGAACTGGCGGGAGCTTGATCATGCAAGAATGGTTCCAAAACCTCTTTGCCGCAACGCTCGGTCTGGGCGATTTGGGTATCACCGTAGGTTTGGTGGTATCTGTCATCGTCAAAATCGTGATTATCCTGATTCCGCTGATTCTGACCGTTGCCTACCTGACGTATTTCGAACGTAAAGTCATCGGCTTTATGCAGCTTCGCGTCGGCCCGAACGTAACCGGCCCGTGGGGCCTGATTCAGCCGTTTGCCGACGTGTTCAAACTCTTGTTTAAAGAGGTAACCCGTCCGAAGCTGTCAAACAAAGCCCTGTTCTATATCGGCCCGATTATGTCGCTTGCACCGTCTTTTGCGGCGTGGGCGGTGATTCCGTTCAACGAAGAATGGGTGCTGACCAATATCAATATCGGCCTTTTGTACATCCTGATGATTACCTCGCTGTCGGTTTACGGCGTGATCATCGCGGGCTGGGCTTCCAACTCCAAATATTCGTTCTTGGGCGCAATGCGTGCTTCCGCACAAAGCATTTCCTACGAGATTGCCATGAGTGCCGCGCTGGTGTGCGTCGTGATGGTGTCGGGCAGCATGAACTTCTCCGACATCGTTGCCGCGCAAGCCAAAGGTATTGCCGGCGGTTCGGTATTCTCTTGGAACTGGCTGCCGCTCTTCCCAATCTTCATCGTCTATCTGATTTCCGCCGTTGCCGAAACCAACCGCGCGCCGTTTGACGTGGCAGAGGGTGAATCTGAAATCGTTGCCGGTCACCACGTTGAATATTCCGGCTTCGCATTCGCGCTGTTCTTCCTTGCCGAATACATTTTCATGATTCTGATTGCCGCTCTGACATCGCTGATGTTCCTCGGCGGCTGGTTGTCTCCGTTCCCGCAAAGCTGGGGCTTTATCGGTACGCCTTCCGCATTCTGGATGTTTGTGAAAATGGCGGCGGTTCTGTACTGGTATCTGTGGATCCGTGCAACTTTCCCACGCTACCGTTACGACCAAATCATGCGTTTGGGCTGGAAAGTGCTGATTCCGATCGGCTTCGCCTACATCGTGGTTTTGGGTGTGTGGATGATTTCACCGCTGAATTTGTGGAAATAGGGCAGGGAGGCCGTCTGAAAGTTTTCAGGTAGCCTGAACCCCAAATTTTTAACCGTTTCAAACCGAGAGAAACCGATGAAAGCTCAATGCCTGTGCGGCGCAGTATCACTGGAAACCGCCGAAAACCGCGAACTCCACGCCTGCCATTGCGGGAAATGCCGCACATGGGGCAGCGGCGCGTCTTTTACTTTGGCCGCCCGGTCGCCCGAAATCACAGGCAGCGAGCACATCGCGCATTATCAGTCGTCCGAATGGGCGCAACGCTGTTTTTGCAAACACTGCGGCACACACCTGTTTGTGCAGGTTGGCAACGATTATTACATCAACGCCGGGCTGTTTGCCGACAACGCGGGCTTTGAAACTACCTCACAAATCTTTATTGATTGCAAAGCTCCGTATTATGACTTGGCCAACGATACCCCGAAGCTGACCGAAGCCGAGTTTTTAGAAATGGTGGGCGCGGCAGGTTAAAAAAACCGCTTTCAGACGGCCTGTAAACAGAACAATCCGAAAAGAGCATCCGAAAATGGCTAATTTAGTAAAAACCTTCCTGCTGGGCGAATTGGTGAAAGGCATGGGCGTAACGCTCAAAAACTTCTTCGCCCGCAAAGACACGATTTACTTCCCCGAAGAAAAAACGCCGCAATCCGTGCGTTTCCGCGGCCTGCACGCGCAACGCCGTTATCCGAACGGCGAAGAGCGCTGTATTGCGTGTAAATTGTGCGAGGCAGTTTGTCCAGCAATGGCGATTAACATTGAATCGGAAGAACGCGAAGACGGCACCCGCCGCACCAAGCGTTACGACATCGACCTGACCAAGTGTATCTTCTGCGGTTTCTGCGAAGAGGCCTGCCCGACCGATGCGATTGTAGAAACCCATATTTTTGAATACCACGGCGAGAAAAAAGGCGACTTGCACATGACCAAGCCGATTCTTTTGGCCATTGGCGACAAATACGAAGCTGAAATCGCCAAACGCAAAGCCGCTGACGCGCCGTATCGTTAAGGAGCAGACGAATGACTTTTTCTGCGATTCTGTTCTATATTCTTGCCGCTATCGTTTTGTACGGTGCGGTTCGTACCGTCACCGCTAAAAACCCTGTTCACGCCGCTTTGCATCTGGTGCTGACCTTCTGCGTGAGCGCGATGCTTTGGATGCTGATGCAGGCCGAATTCTTGGGCGTGACGCTGGTGGTGGTTTACGTCGGCGCCGTGATGGTGTTGTTCTTGTTCGTTGTAATGATGTTGAACATCGACATTGAGGAAATGCGCGCCGGTTTCTGGCGTCATGCGCCTGTTGCCGGTGTGGTTGGCACATTGTTGGCGGTTACCCTGATCCTGATTTTGGTCAACCCGAAAACCGACCTTGCCGCATTTGGCCTGATGAAAGACATTCCGGCCGATTACAACAATATCCGCGATTTGGGCAGCCGTATTTATACCGACTATCTGTTGCCGTTTGAATTGGCGGCGGTATTGCTGCTGTTGGGTATGGTAGCCGCGATTGCTCTGGTTCACCGTAAAACGGTTAATCCGAAACGCATGGATCCTGCCGACCAAGTTAAAGTACGCGCCGATCAAGGCCGTATGCGTCTGGTGAAAATGGAAGCGGTCAAACCGCAAGTCGAATCTGCCGAAGAAAGCGAAGTTTCAGACGGCCTCAAGCCGGAAGGGGAGGGCAAAGCATGATTACCTTGACGCATTATTTGGTATTGGGTGCGCTCCTGTTCGGTATCAGCGCAATGGGTATCTTTATGAACCGCAAAAACGTGCTGGTATTGCTGATGTCCATCGAGCTGATGCTCTTGGCGGTGAACTTCAACTTTATCGCCTTTTCGCAACATCTAGGCGATACCGCCGGACAGATTTTCGTATTCTTCGTACTGACCGTTGCTGCTGCCGAATCCGCCATCGGTTTGGCGATTATGGTGCTGGTGTATCGCAACCGACAAACGATTAATGTTGCCGATTTGGACGAGTTGAAAGGGTAGGGCGGATGCCGTCTGAACAAACCGATCAAGCGAATATCGAGCAATGGGTGTTTAAGCCGCGTTCGCTTTTAGTTTTGTGCTGGGTTGCTGTCCCATTTTTCCTGTCGATTTGGCTGGTGTGGTTTGCGTTTGCATGGGCTGGGCGGTTGGGCTGGCTGTTTGGCTTATTGTCGGTTTTGTGTGCGGGTATCGGGATTGCCGGATGGAAGATGTGGCAAAATTCGCGCCGCAATACGGGCAGAGATCGGGAATTCATACGTTTGGACGAAGACGGTTTGTCTTATTGCATACACGGCTGTGGGGCGGGTAAGGTGAAATACACATGGATACGCTCTGTGTATCAAGTTCATACAAGGGGCTGTCAAGGCATTGCGGTGGAATACCGTAGACCTGAAACAGGCGTGGTTTTGGATACAATAATGCTGACTGACCTAGACCGCTTGGACTTAGATAGGAACGGTTTCAAATTGGCAGATCCACGCGACATCATCACTAAAGCGATTAGGGCGCGTTGCCAAGACAGGCAGCTTTATCGGATTTGAATGCTGTTGCACGGTTTGGCTGAAAATCTGAAGCCTGTAAGGAAAAAAATTTAAGGTTGGACAACCTGCCTTATGGCGTGAGGTCGTCTGAAAACCAAGACAAAGTAGATTGGTCGGATTAGGGAATCCGACCGACAAAACAAACATAGATTTTTAAATCAAAAAGGTTCATCCAAAATGAACGACATGACTTTATATCTCATCATTGCCCTCGTGCCTTTGGCAGGCTCGCTGATTGCGGGTTTGTTCGGCAATAAAATCGGACGTGCCGGCGCGCATACGGTTACGATACTCGGCGTGGCGGTGTCCGCCGTGTTGTCGGCTTATGTGCTGTGGGGCTTTATCGACGGCAGCCGCGCCAAGTTTGACGAGAATGTCTATACCTGGCTGACGATGGGCGGTTTGGATTTTTCCGTCGGCTTCTTGGTCGATACGATGACGGCGATGATGATGGTCGTGGTCACCGGCGTATCGCTGATGGTACATATCTACACCATCGGCTATATGCACGATGAAAAAGTCGGCTACCAACGCTTCTTCAGCTACATTTCTTTATTTACTTTCAGCATGTTGATGCTGATTATGAGCAACAACTTCATCCAGCTCTTTTTCGGTTGGGAAGCTGTGGGCTTGGTGTCGTATCTCTTGATCGGTTTCTATTTCAAACGTCCGAGCGCGATTTTTGCCAACCTGAAAGCCTTTTTGGTTAACCGTGTCGGCGACTTCGGCTTTTTGCTCGGTATCGGCTTGGTGCTTGCCTATTTCGGCGGCAGCCTGCGCTATCAAGATGTATTCGCTTATCTGCCTAATGTTCAGACGGCCACCATTCAACTGTTCCCCGGTGTGGAATGGTCTTTGATTACCGTAACCTGTTTGCTGTTGTTTGTGGGTGCGATGGGTAAATCAGCGCAATTCCCGCTACACGTTTGGCTGCCTGATTCGATGGAAGGCCCGACACCGATTTCCGCGTTGATTCACGCCGCAACCATGGTTACCGCCGGTCTGTTCATGGTATCGCGTATGTCGCCGATTTATGAGATGAGCAGCACTGCGCTGTCTGTCATCATGGTAATCGGTGCGATTACTGCCCTGTTTATGGGTTTCTTGGGCGTGATTCAAAACGACATCAAACGTGTGGTTGCGTATTCTACCCTGTCGCAACTGGGCTACATGACCGTGGCTCTGGGCGCGTCCGCCTATTCCGTGGCGATGTTCCATGTGATGACTCACGCTTTCTTTAAAGCCTTGCTGTTCTTGGCTGCAGGTAGCGCGATTATCGGTATGCACCATGACCAAGATATGCGCCACATGGGCAACCTGAAAAAATACATGCCGATTACTTGGCTGACCATGCTGATCGGTAACTTGTCGCTGATCGGTACGCCGTTCTTCTCCGGCTTCTATTCCAAAGATTCGATTATCGAAGCGGCGAAATACAGCACCCTGCCGGGCAGTGGCTTTGCCTATTTTGCGGTCCTTGCCAGTGTGTTTGTTACTGCGTTCTACGCGTTCCGCCAATACTTTATGGTGTTCCACGGTGAAGAGAAATGGCGCAACCTGCCTGAGCATCATGACGATCATCATGGCGAAGAGCATCACGGCTTGGGCAAAAACGACAATCCGCACGAAAGCCCGTTGGTTGTTACCCTGCCTTTGATTCTGCTGGCCATTCCGTCCGTTATCATCGGCTACGTTGCCATTGAGCCTATGCTTTACGGCGATTTCTTTAAAGACGTAATCTTTGTCAATGCCGACGCGCATCCGACCATGCACATCATGAAGGAAGAGTTCCACGGCGCATTGGCAATGGTGTCACACAGCCTGCATTCGCCTGTACTCTACCTTGCTATCGCAGGTGTCTTAAGCGCATGGCTCCTGTACGTCAAACTGCCGCACCTGCCAGCGAAAATTGCACAGGCGTTCCGTCCGATTTACGTTTTGTTTGAAAACAAATACTACCTCGACGCCCTGTATTTCAACGTCTTCGCTAAAGGCACGCGCGCATTGGGTACCTTCTTCTGGAAAGTCGGCGATACCGCCATTATCGACAACGGTATTGTCAACGGCTCCGCCAAACTGGTCGGCGCGATTGCTGCGCAAGTGCGTAAAGCCCAAACCGGCTTTATCTACACCTACGCCGCTGCTATGGTATTCGGCGTATTGGTACTGCTCGGCATGACCTTCTGGGGATTGTTCCGATAAGAATAAGGTTTCAGACGGTCTTAAACCTTCAGGCCGTCTGAAACGAAGAAATATCCACATAAACACATTTTTATTTTAACCACAGGTTAACCACTATGTTTTCCAACTACCTACTCAGCTTGGCAATATGGATACCCATCGCCGCAGGTGTGCTGGTTTTGGCGACCGGTAAAGACAGCCGTGCGCCGCTGGCGCGTGTGCTTGCCTTCATGGGTGCGCTTGCCGGTTTCTTGGTAACGCTGCCCCTGTTTACCGGTTTCGACCGTTTGAGCGGCGGCTATCAGTTTACCGAGTTCCACGAGTGGATTCCGCTTCTGAAAATCAACTACGCATTGGGTGTAGATGGTATTTCAGTGCTCTTTATCATCTTGAATGCGTTTATTACGCTGTTGGTGGTATTGGCCGGTTGGGAAGTCATTCAGAAACGTCCGGCGCAGTATATGGCGGCATTCCTGATGATGTCGGGTTTGATTAACGGCGCGTTTGCTGCGCAGGATGCAATTCTGTTTTATGTGTTCTTCGAGGGTATGCTGATTCCGCTGTACCTGATTATCGGTGTATGGGGCGGCCCGCGCCGCGTCTATGCTTCGGTCAAGCTGTTCCTCTATACGCTGATGGGTTCGCTCTTGATGCTGGTTGCCATGGTTTACCTGTACTATCAAACAGGCAGCTTCTCTATTGTCGATTTCCAAAACATCAAACAGATTCCGTTGGGCGTACAACAGCTTTTGTTTATAGCGTTCTTCCTGTCATTCGCCGTAAAAGTGCCGATGTTCCCTGTGCACACTTGGTTGCCGGATGCCCACGTTGAAGCGCCGACCGGCGGTTCGATGGTGTTGGCGGCAATTACGCTGAAACTGGGTGCGTATGGTTTCTTGCGCTTCATCCTGCCGATTATGCCGGATGCGGCACGCTATTTTGCCCCTGTGATCATCGTATTGAGCCTGATTGCCGTAATTTATATCGGTATGGTGGCTTTGGTGCAAACCGATATGAAAAAACTAGTGGCGTACTCTTCCATCAGTCATATGGGTTTTGTCACTTTGGGCATGTTCCTGTTTGTGAACGGCCAGCTGAATGACTGGGCATTGAAAGGCGCAATCATTCAAATGATTTCCCACGGTTTCGTGTCTGCCGCGATGTTTATGTGTATCGGCGTGATGTACGACCGCCTGCATACCCGCAATATTGCTGACTATGGCGGCGTGGTCAATGTGATGCCTAAGTTTGCGGCGTTTATGATGTTGTTCGGTATGGCCAATGCCGGTCTGCCTGCGACTTCCGGCTTCGTGGGCGAGTTTATGGTGATTATGGGTGCGGTTAAAGTGAATTTCTGGGTAGGCGCGTTGGCTGCTATGACCCTGATTTACGGTGCGTCTTATACCCTGTGGATGTATAAACGCGTTATTTTTGGTGCGATCCACAATCCGCACGTTGCCGAAATGAAAGACATCAATTGCCGCGAATTTGCGATTTTGGCGATTTTGGCGGTTGCTGTTTTGGGCATGGGTCTGTATCCGCAAGCGTTTATCGAAGTGGTGCATCAAGCGGCAAACGATTTGATTGCCCATGTGGCACAAAGCAAGATTTGAGGTGTGTAAATGAACTGGTCTGATTTGAATTTAATGCCCGCCATGCCCGAAATCGTGCTGCTTGCGCTATTGGGTGTCGTATTGCTGGCAGACTTGTGGATTTGCGATAAAAACCGCTATCTGACCCATCTGATGAGTTTGGGAACGGTCATTGTCGTGGCCATTACCCAATTGGCGGTATGGGAGCAGGGCAGTATCGATGCCTTTCACGGTATGTATATTGCAGACGGCATGTCCCGTTTGGCAAAACTGGTACTGTATGCGCTGACGTTTGGTTTGTTTATTTACAGTAAACCGTACAACCAAGACCGCCAAATCTTTAAAGGCGAGTTTTACACCCTGTCGCTGTTTGCCCTGTTGGGTATGAGCGTCATGGTCAGCTCGGCACATTTCTTGACTGCGTATATCGGTTTGGAATTGTTGTCTTTATCGCTATATGCCATGATTGCCCTACGCCGCGATTCCGGTCGTTCTGCCGAGGCCGCGCTGAAATACTTCGTATTGGGCGCGTTGGCCTCCGGTTTGCTACTCTATGGTATTTCTATGGTTTACGGCGCCACCGGTTCTCTTGATTTTGCTTCCGTCTTGGCTTCTGCTTTCAATGAGCAGGCCAACGAGTGGCTGTTGAAATTGGGTATGGTGTTTATTGTAGTTGCCATTGCATTTAAATTGGGTGCGGTTCCATTCCATATGTGGGTGCCCGATGTGTACGATGGTGCGCCGACCTCTGTTACCGCCTTTGTGGGTACGGCTCCGAAAATCGCCGCCGTTGTCTTTGCGTTCCGTATCCTTGTTACTGGCATGGGTACCATACATTCAGACTGGGCGCCGATGTTGGCCATTCTTGCCGTTGCTTCTTTGGTGGTCGGTAACCTTGCCGCCATCATGCAAACCAATATCAAACGTATGCTTGCCTATTCCACTGTATCGCACATGGGCTTTATCCTGTTGGCGTTTATGGCAGGCGCAGTCGGCTTTACTGCAGGTTTGTATTACGCCATTACCTATGCTTTGATGGCGGCAGTCAGCTTCGGTGTTTTGATGGTATTGTCCACCAAAGACATTGAATGTGAAAATATCAAAGACCTCGCAGGCCTTAACCAACGCCATGCATGGTTTGCCTTCCTGATGTTGCTGTCTATGTTCTCCATGGCGGGTATTCCGCCGCTGATGGGTTTTTACGCCAAATTCGGCGTGATTATGGCACTCTTGAAACAAGGCCATGTTTGGTTGTCCGTATTTGCCGTCATCATGTCGCTGATTGGCGCCTTCTACTACCTGCGCGTGGTCAAAGTCATCTACTTCGATGCGCCTGATCATGACCAGCCGGTCGGCAGTAACTATGCCGCTAAATTTGTTCTGACGGTCAATGCCTTCTTGCTGCTCCTGTGGGGTATCATGCCGCAAACCGTTATCGACTGGTGTGCCAAAGCATTGGAAAATACCCTGTAAGCTTCAAACAAAACCAACGGCGGCTGTTCCAAAGCCGCCGTTTTTGTTAGGATTCGCATTCGGATGAAATATACCCAAAGTTCAGACGGCCTCAAGCCTTTGAACAATCATCAAGCAGGTATCATCAAGATATTGAATATTCCACGGATAATGATGGGCAAGAATGCCCATTTAACATGTTAAAATCACATATAGGCCGTCTGAAAACCGAAAGACCATCATGACCGCATCCATGTACATTCTTTTGCTGTTGGCACTTATCTTTGCCAACGCACCATTTATTACCACCAAATTCTTCGGCATCATCGCCCTGAAACGCAAACATATCGGCCATCACTTGATCGAGTTGCTGGCAGGCTTCCTTCTTACCTCGATCCTCGCCTATATCCTCGAATCGCGAGCTGGTGCCGTGCATGCCCAAGATTGGGAGTTTTACGCGACCGTTGTCTGCCTCTACCTGATTTTTGCTTTTCCATGCTTTGTATGGCGTTACTTTTGGAATGAACGGAATAGAGAGTAGGATTTGAATTAGGAAAAGGCCGTCTGAAAGATTTTCAGACGGCCTTTATTTTGTTTGATGTTAAATATCGGTTAGAAAACAAGGCTGTTGGGGCGTAAAGCCTTGTCGTGGTGGCGGTTTAACGGTACTATTCTCGGTTAATCCTGTTTTATTCCTATGAAATTGAAAGTATAAGATGATTAATGATATTCAAAAGACAGCTGAAGGCAAAATGCAGCGTTCTCTGGAAGTATTGAAAGACAATTTGGCTAAAGTGCGTACCGGCCGTGCGCATACCGGCCTGCTCGACCAAGTGGAAGTGGAATACTGGGGCAGCATGGTGCCTGTGAGCCAAGTGGCAAACGTAACGCTTTTGGATGCGCGTACGATCGGTGTGAAACCGTTCGAGAGCAATATGGCTGCAAAAGTCGAGAAAGCGATTCGTGATTCCAACTTGGGCCTGAACCCTGCTTCTGTCGGTGATTTGATCCGTGTTCCAATGCCTATGTTGACTGAGGAACGCCGTAAAGATTTGATCAAAGTAGTACGCGGCGAAGCGGAAGAGGGCCGTGTGTCTATCCGCAATGTGCGCCGTGATGCAAACGACCACATCAAAAAATTGTTGAAAGACAAAGAAATTTCTGAAGATGAAGCCCGCCGAGGCGAGGAAGCGGTTCAGAAGTTGACCGACAAATATATTGCTGAGGCAGACAAGCTCTTGGCTGCCAAAGAAGAAGATTTGATGGCGATTTAATCCTGTGTGCAAACCGTTCAGACGGCCTTTGGACGGTTTGTTCCCTGAAAGGCAGACATGAAAAGCAGTACGCAGACGATTTTGGAACACTCTGCCATCCCCCGACATATTGCCGTGATTATGGACGGCAACGGACGTTGGGCAAAGAAGCGTTTTCTTCCCCGTGTGATGGGGCATAAGCGCGGTTTGGATGCGCTGGAGAACATGGTGAAGCATTGTGCTGAGCTGGGTGTGCAGTATTTGACCGTGTTTGCTTTTTCGACTGAAAACTGGCGACGCCCCGAGGAAGAGGTTTCTTTTCTGATGGGGCTGTTTTTGCAGGCTTTGCAAAAGCAGGTGCGCCGTTTGCACGATAACAATATGCGCTTGAAAGTCATCGGCAGCCGTGAGCGGTTTAATGCTGAAATCCTGAAGGGGATTGAGGCGGCAGAGGCGTTGACGGCAAACAATGCCGGCTTGACTTTGAGCATTGCCGCCGATTATGGCGGCCGCTGGGATATTTTGCAGGCGGCAAATCAGTTGATTGCCGAGGGTGCAACCGAGATTACGGAAGAGGCGTTGTCGCGCTATTTGATGTTGGGCGATGCACCCGAGCCGGATTTGTTTATCCGAACCGGCGGCGAGACGCGCATCAGTAATTTCCTGCTGTGGCAGATGGCGTACGCGGAATTGTATTTTACGGATACGCTGTGGCCTGATTTTAATGAGAAATCGCTGAACGAGGCGATTGTTTCGTTCCAAAAACGGGAGCGCCGCTTCGGGCGGACTTCCGAACAGCTGCCGCTTGAGCAGCAACGGGGTTGAGAATTATGTTGAAACAACGGATTTTAACGGCGCTGTGGCTCTTGCCGCTGATGCTGGTCATGCTGTTTTATGCACCTATGTGGTTGTGGGCGGCGTTTTGTGGCCTGATTGCTATGTTGGTTTTGTGGGAATATGCCCGCATGAGCGGCTTGGACAAGCTGAAAATCAATCATTATTTAGCGTCAACGCTGGTGTTCGGCGTGATTGCCTATGCCGGCGGTTGGCAGCTGCCTGATTTGGTTTGGTGTGTCGTATTGGCGTTTTGGCTGATTGTCATGCCTTGGTGGCTGAAAGCGAAATGGAAGTTAAACGGCGGCTGGCAGGCTTACACTGTCGGTTGGTTGTTGGTGATGCCGTTTTGGTTCGCACTGGTTTACCTGCGCCCTCAGCCTGAAGACGCGCTGTCTTTATTGGCGATTATGGGCTTGGTGTGGGTGGCCGATATTGGCGCGTATTTCTGCGGCAAGTCGTTTGGCAAGCGCAAAATTGCGCCGACCATCAGTCCGGGTAAAAGCTGGGAGGGTGCGATCGGCGGCGCATTGTGCGTTGCCGTGTACATGACCATCGTATGGAAAGCCGGTTGGCTGACTTTTGAAGCCGGTTGGTTCAAAACGATTTTGATCGGCTTGATTCTGACCGTGGTTAGCGTGTGCGGCGATTTGCTGGAAAGCTGGCTCAAACGTGCGGCCGGTATCAAAGACAGCAGCAATCTGTTGCCGGGACACGGCGGCGTGTTCGACCGTGTGGACAGCCTGATTGCCGTTATCAGCATTTATGCCGCTTTCGTATATTTGTTTTAAACCGCCTGTCTCACGTTGTTGAGGGAGCTGATTATGTCCGAACAAAAACAGATTTCATCTTTATCGATTTTGGGCGTATTGTTGGCACTGGGATTGATGGCTGCGGCGTTTATTTTGGGCGTGCAGTTTAAGAATCTGCGCCAACCGGGGACGATTACTGTAAAAGGTTTGGCGGAGAAAAACTTCCAATCCGACAGCGCTACGTGGAATACGGGCGTGAACGCGCACGGCGAGAGCTATCAGGAAGTTTTGGATTTGCTGACGGCAAGACGCAAAAAGCTGTCTAAGTTTTTGGGCGAGCAAGGCTTTACGGCGGCTGAAATGAAAGTGGGCCTGCCTGAAGTGTCGCGCGTTTTCAATGAAACCCGCGACGAACTGGGCAACGTAACCCGCACGCCCAACGGCTACGACGGCGACCTCAATATTGTGGTCAACACCAAAAAACTGGACAAAATCCAGGCCGCCCAGCGCGCCATTTTGAATTTCCGTGCGCAAAACGAATTCATCCGCTTCGACAATCCGCAATATTTGCTGGGCAATTTGGAAACCATCAAACGCGATTTGATCACGCAGGCGACTGAGGATGCGCAGAAACGAGCGGCCGAGTTTGCCAAAACCGGCGGCGGCAAAGTGGGCGCCATGCGTTCTGCTTCGCAAGGCTCGTTCAACATCTATGCCGACACCGGCAGCAGTGAGGACGACGAATACGGCGGTTCTTACGATAAAAGCACCGTCGGCAAACAAGTCCGACTGGTTGTTACCATCGAATACGGCATTGAGTAATTCTTTCAGACGGCCTGTTTAACCGGTAGGCAAAAGGCCGTCTGAAAATTGGAAACGGCAAAGAAATCTATTTCAAACACAATGAATACCGTTTGCACAGCACACAAAGAACACACCATGACACAACAAGTTCTGACCATATTAGGCAGTACCGGCAGCATAGGCGAAAGCACTTTGGACGTTATTTCCCGCCATCCCGAAAAATTCCGCGTGTTCGCGCTGGCAGGGCATAGGCAGGTGGACAAGCTGGCGGCGCAATGCAAACAGTTCCGTCCGGAATATGCCGTTGTCGGCGATGCCGACCATGCGGCCGAGCTGGAAAAGAAACTCAAACAAGAAGGCATCGATACGCAGGTTTTATATGGTGCTCAAGCCCTGATTGATGTGGCTTCGGCCGATGAAGTCAGCGGCGTGATGTGTGCCATTGTCGGCGCGGCCGGTTTGCCGTCGGCTTTGGCCGCCGCTCAAAAGGGCAAAACCATTTATCTGGCCAACAAAGAAACGTTGGTGGTTTCCGGCGCATTGTTCATGGAAACCGCCCGTCAAAACGGCGCCGCCGTCTTGCCGATTGACAGCGAACACAACGCCATCTTCCAAGTATTGCCAAGGGATTACACAGGCCGTCTGAATGAGCACGGTATCAATTCGATTATCCTGACCGCATCGGGCGGCCCGTTCCTTAACACCGATTTAAGTACATTTGACAGCATTACGCCCGAGCAGGCGGTCAAGCATCCGAATTGGAGTATGGGGCGAAAAATTTCCGTTGATTCTGCATCAATGATGAATAAGGGCTTGGAGTTGATTGAGGCGCATTGGCTGTTTAACTGTCCGCCGGAAAAACTGGAAGTCGTCATCCATCCGCAATCCGTGATACACAGCATGGTGCGTTATCGCGATGGTTCGGTATTGGCGCAGTTGGGTAATCCCGATATGCGTACGCCGATTGCTTATTGTTTGGGTCTGCCCGAACGCATCGATTCCGGCGTGGGCGAGTTGGATTTCGGCGCGTTGTCCGCTTTGACCTTCCAAAAGCCTGATTTTGACCGTTTCCCATGTCTGAAACTTGCCTATCAGGCCATGAATGCAGGTGGCGCCGCGCCTTGCGTGTTGAACGCCGCCAACGAAGTTGCCGTGGCCGCTTTCTTGGATAAACGCATCAAGTTTACCGATATTGCCCAAGTCGTTGCCCACTGCCTTGCCCAAGATTTTTCAGACGGCCGTCACGATATCGAAGGCCTGCTGGCGCAAGACGCGCAAACACGCAGACAGGCAGAAGCCTTTATCGGCAAACAATAA
Organism: Neisseria sp. P0009.S010; assembly: GCF_051958545.1. Classification (NCBI taxonomy): domain Bacteria; kingdom Pseudomonadati; phylum Pseudomonadota; class Betaproteobacteria; order Neisseriales; family Neisseriaceae; genus Neisseria; species Neisseria sp. P0009.S010. Next base: position 49,374 of record NZ_JBQCVH010000008.1, on the reverse strand, counting down.
AGCTTCAATGACAGGCCGTCTGAAACGCCAACCGCTTGGCATTTAGGCAGACAAAATGGAACAACTGCCTTTATAATCGGTTTTCAGACGGCCTTATCCGTTGATTATCACATTCCACCCAGGGGATTTTTTTTGCAAACCTTTTTAGCCTTTATCGTCGCCATTCTGATTTTGGTCAGCCTGCATGAGTTCGGACACTATATTGTTGCCCGCTGGTGCGGCGTTAAAGTCGTGCGCTTTTCCGTCGGCTTCGGTAAGCCCTTTTTCACCCGAAAACGCGGCGATACCGAGTGGTGTCTTGCCCCGATTCCGCTGGGCGGTTACGTTAAAATGGTCGATACGCGCGAAGGCGAGGTGGCGGAGGCAGATTTGCCGTATGCCTTTGACAAGCAGCATCCGGCCAAGCGCATCGCCATTGTTGCCGCCGGCCCTTTGACCAATTTGATTTTGGCCGTTTTGCTTTACGGTTTGAGCTTTTCCTTCGGCGTAACCGAGTTGCGCCCCTATGTCGGCATGGTCGAGCCTGCCAGTATTGCCGCCAAAGCAGGTTTTCAGGCAGGCGATAAGATTGTATCGGTCAACGGAATCGCCGTAAAAGACTGGAGCGATGCGCAAACCGAGATGGTGTTGAACCTTGAAGCCGGTCCTGTAAAAGTCGCCGTTCAGACGGCCTCAAATGCCCAAGCCGTCCGCATAATTGATGCCGCCGGTACGCCTGAAGCAGGTAAAGTTGCGAAAAACCAAGGCAACATCGGCCTTTTGCCTTTTAGAATTACTAACCGCATCGGCAAAGTCTTGGCTGATAGTCCGGCCGAAAAAGCAGGTTTGAAGGAAAACGACAAACTGCTGACCGCCGATGGGAAGCCCATCGAAAGCTGGCAGGCATGGACGGAACTCTTCCGCGCCAGCCCCGGCAAACGAATCGAACTGACTTACGAGCGCGACGGTAAAATACTGGTGACCGCTATCCGGCCGGACAGCGTCGAGCAGTCGGCAGGCGTGCTGGTGGGTAGAGCAGGGCTTGCTGCCCAGGCGGATAAAGAGTGGGATAAAACCATCCGCTACCGTTATACGCCTTCCGTTGCCCAAGCCTTTGAATTGGGTTGGAACAAAACCGTCAACTATTCGTGGACGACCCTCAAATTTTTTGGAAAACTGGTTACAGGCAATGCCTCTTTGAACCATATTTCCGGCCCCCTGACCATTGCCGATGTCGCCGGACAATCCGCCAAACTCGGATTGCAGAGCTACCTTGAATTTCTGGCCTTGGTCAGCATCAGCTTAGGCGTGTTGAACCTTTTGCCCGTGCCCGTTTTAGACGGAGGACATCTGGTTTTCTATACCGCCGAATGGATACGCGGAAAGCCTTTGAGCGAGCGCATACAGGCAGCCGGCCTGCGCTTCGGACTGGCAGCCATGCTTTTGATGATGGCTGTGGCTTTCTTTAATGACATCAACCGTTTGTTTGGATAATTTATGAAACTGAACCAGATTGCTTCCGCTTTAATGGTATTGAGCCTGTCCCCGCTGGCATTGGCTGACTTTACCATTCAGGACATCCGCGTCGAAGGCCTGCAACGCACCGAGCCAAGTACCGTCTTCAACTACCTACCCGTTAAAGTCGGTGATAATTTCAATGATGCGCGCAGTGAAGAAATCATTAAAAAACTCTACGCAACCGGTTTCTTTGACGACGTACGCGTCGAAACCATGGACAATCAAGTCCTGCTGACCGTGATTGAGCGTCCGACCATCAGCTCGCTCAATATTACCGGCGCGAAAATGCTGCAAAACGATGCCATCAAGAAAAACCTTGAAGCCTTCGGTTTGGCGCAATCCCAATACTTCAACCAAGCAACGCTGAACCAAGCCGTTGCCGGTTTGAAAGAAGAGTATTTGAGCCGCGGCAAACAGTCTGTCCAAATCACGCCGACTGTAACCAAACTCGCCCGCAACCGCGTGTCTATCGATATTGCCATCGAAGAGGGCAAATCTACCAAGATTACCGATATTTCATTTGAAGGCAACGAAGTTTATTCCGACCGCCGTCTGATGAAGCAAATGTCCCTGAGCGAAGGCGGCATGTGGACTTGGATCACTAAGAGCAACCAGTTCAATGAGCAAAAATTTGCTCAGGACATGGAAAAAATCACCAATTACTACCAAAACAACGGCTACTTCAACTTCCGTATTTTGGATACCGATATCCAAACCAACGAAGACAAAACCAAGCAAACCATTAAAGTAACTGTCAGCGAAGGCGACCGCTTCCGCTGGGGCAATGTACGCATCGAAGGCGATACGCTGGAAGTGCCGAAAGAAGATTTGGAAAAACTGCTGACCATGAAGCCGGGCAAATGGTACGAGCGCGCGCAAATGTCCAATTCGCTCGAAGCCATTCAAAACCGCATGGGTCAGGCAGGTTACGCATTCAGCGAAATCAATGTCCAACCTATTCCAAATGCCGAAACGCATACCGTTGATTTTGTACTGACCGTTCAACCGGGCCGCAAAATCTATGTAAACGAAATCAACATTACCGGCAACAACAAAACCCGTGACGAAGTCATCCGCCGCGAGTTGCGCCAAATGGAATCGGCGCCTTACGATTCTGCCAAACTGCAACGTTCTAAAGAGCGCGTTGAGTTGTTGGGCTACTTCGACAACGTTCAATTTGATGCGGCTCCTGTGGCCAATACGCCTGACCAAGTTGACCTGAACATGAGCCTGACCGAACGTTCTACCGGCTCGCTCGACTTGAGCGCAGGTTGGGTTCAGGATACCGGTTTGGTGATGTCTGCCGGCGTGGCTCAAGACAACCTGTTCGGTACGGGTAAATCCGTTGCCCTGCGCGCTTCCCGCAGTAAAACCACAGTAAACGGCTCATTGTCGTTTACCGACCCATATTTCACACCTGACGGCGTAAGCTTGGGCTACGACCTTTACGGCAAGTCTTACGACCCGCGTAAAGCTTCTTCCAGCGCGAAACAATATAAAACCACGACTTTCGGCGGCGGTTTGCGTATCGGTATTCCGGTTACCGAATATGACCGTGTAAACTTCGGTTTGGCCGCAGAGCGTCTGACTGTTAACACCTACAAAGGCGCGCCTAAACGCTATGCCGACTTTATCAATCAATACGGTAAAGGCGACGGCAGTGGCGTGGGTAACTTCAAAGGCTGGTTGTACAAAGGTACCATCGGCTGGGGCCGCAACAAAACCGACAATGCCTTGTGGCCGACCCGCGGTTACCTGACCGGCGTAAACGGCGAAATCGCTTTGCCGGGCAGCGACCTGCAATACTACACCCTGACCCACAACCAAACTTGGTTCTTCCCGTTGAGCAAAGATTTCACGCTGATGCTGGGTGGCGAAGTCGGTTATGGCAACGGCTACGGCAAAACCAAAACAATGCCGTTCTTTGAGAACTTCTACGGCGGCGGTTTAGGCTCCGTCCGCGGCTTTGAAAGCGGTACGCTGGGCCCGAAAGTCTATGACGAATACGGCGAGAAAATCAGCTACGGCGGTAACAAAAAAGCCAACGTTTCCGCAGAGTTGCTCTTCCCGATGCCGGGTATTAAAGATTCGCGTACCGTCCGTCTGAGCCTGTTTGCCGATGCGGGCAGCGTGTGGGACGGCAAAACCTACAACGACAGCAGCAGCAATTCTTATTACACCAACGGCGCGCTCCAAAACGTGTATGGCGTAGGCACAACGCACAAATCGACATTCAAAAACGAATTGCGTTACTCTGCCGGTGCTGCCGTGACCTGGCTCTCTCCGCTGGGTCCGATGAAGTTCAGTTATGCTTATCCGATTAAGAAAAAAGAAGGCGACGAAATCCAACGCTTCCAATTCCAACTCGGTACGACATTCTGATGATGTTTAGGCCGTCTGAAACCGGGTTTGTCCGTTTCAGACGGCCTCATGGCAGATTGGCGGCAAGCTTATTGCAAACCGCCCGTTTGTTTTCAAGCAAGGATTTTTATCATGAGTAAAATAGCCGACACCCTCCGTGTCCTCACCGTAGCCCTGCCGGGTTTCGTGCTGTTGCCGCAAGCGGCGGCGGATGGCGTGCAGAAAATCGGTTTTATCAATACCGAGCGCGTTTATCAGGAATCCAAGCAGGCGCAAAGCATTCAGATGACTTTGGAAAAAGAGTTCAAAAGCCGTCAAACCGCCTTGCAAAAGTTGCAACAGGAAGGCGAGGCTTTGGAGCGAAAACTGAGCGGCGACAAGCTCAGCGACAGCCAAAGGGAAGCGGAAACCCAAAAGTGGCGCAATCTGGTACAGAAATTCCGCAAGCAGCAGGCCGAGTTGGCAGAAGACTACAATCTGCGCCGCAATGAAGAATTCGCCGCGCTCCAGCAAAATGCCAACCGCGTCATCGTCGATTTAGCCAAGCGCGAAGGTTACGACTTCATCTTGCAGGACGTGATTTACGTCAACGGCCGTTACGACATTACCGACAGCGTTATCAAAGCCCTAAATGCTCACTGACTCTGCTCGGCAGCGAATGTGATATACAGACAAACCTAAGGCCGTCTGAAACCCAAACCGGCATCTTTCAGACGGCCTGACATCTTGACGGCAGATTATCATGACTTCACAAGCATACACCCTGTCCCAAATCGTTTCCCAACTCGGCGGCGAATGGAAAGGCGAAGACATCGCCATTACCGCCGTCCGTCCGTTGGATCAGGCTCAGGCGGAACACATCAGCTTTTTGGCCAATCCGAAATACAAAGCCGAAGTACACGACAGCCAGGCAGGCGCAGTGATTGTGTCGCCGAAAGCCGCAGATGAATTTGCAGGCCGCAACCTGATTGTGGCTGCCGACCCTTATCTTTATTTTGCCAAAGTGGCACGATTGTTCTCGCCGATTGTCAAAGCACAGGGCGGTGTACATCCGACTGCCGTTGTTGAGGCCAGCGCCAAAGTGCCGGCAAGCTGCGAAATCGGCGCGAATGCCTATATCGGCGCGAATGCCGTATTGGGCGAAGGCTGTCGTATTTTGGCCAATGCCGTTGTTCAACACGATTGCACGTTGGGCGATGAAGTCGTGCTGCATCCCAACTCCGTCATCTATTACGGCTGCACTTTGGGCAACCGTGTCGAAATCCACAGCGGCGCAGTCATCGGCGCAGACGGTTTCGGCTTGGCCTTCGCCGGCGATTCATGGTTTAAAATCCCGCAAACCGGCGCAGTCACGCTGGGCGATGATGTGGAAATCGGTTCGAACACCAATATCGACCGTGGCGCAATGAGCGACACGACCGTCGGCAACGGCACCAAAATCGACAACCAAGTCCAAATCGGCCACAACTGCAAAATCGGTTCGCACACCGTTATCGCCGCCAAAACCGGTATTTCCGGCAGCGTCACCATCGGCAATTATTGCATTATCGGCGGCGGCGTCGGCACGGTCGGACACATCGAAATCGCCGATAAAACCACCATCGGCGGCGGTACATCAGTTACCCACAGCATTACCGAAAGCGGCCAGCATCTGGCCGGTATTTTCCCGATGTCGGGCTACAAAGACTGGGCGCGCAATGCCGTTTATATCCACCGTTTGAGCGAAATGAACAAACGCCTCAAAACGCTGGAAAAACAGCTTGCCGACAGCGACGAAGCCTAAAGGCGGCGCAAACAGTCCGCGCCCCGCATCCGAATACGTTTAAACCCAATACAAATAAGGAAAGACGAACATCATGGACGTACAACTCCCGATCGAAGCCAAAGACATTCAAAAACTTATCCCACACCGTTATCCGTTTTTGCAACTCGACCGCATTACTGCGTTCGAACCGATGAAAACCCTGACTGCGATTAAAAACGTCACCATGAACGAGCCGCAGTTCCAAGGCCACTTTCCCGACCTGCCCGTGATGCCTGGCGTGTTGATTATCGAAGCCATGGCGCAAGCGTGCGGCACACTGGCCATCCTCAGCGAAGGCGGCCGCAAAGAAAACGAATTCTTCTTCTTCGCCGGTATCGACGATGCCCGTTTCAAACGCCAAGTCATCCCCGGCGACCAACTGGTTTTTGAAGTCGAGCTGCTGACCAACAAACGCGGTATCGGCAAATTCAACGCCGTTGCCAAAGTCGACGGCCAAGTTGCCGTTGAAGCCGTGATTATGTGCGCCAAACGCGTGGTGTAAGAATGGGACAGGCCGTCTGAACGTTCAGACGGCATCTTGCAGGCAATACCTGTATCAGACAGCAAGGAGACAGCATGACCCTTATCCATCCGACCGCCGTCATCGACCCTAAAGCCGAACTCGACTCCAGCGTCAAAGTCGGCCCATACAGCATCATCGGCCCCAATGTGCAAATCGGTGCGAATACCGAAATCGGCCCGCACGTCGTCATCAACGGCCATACGACCATCGGTGAAAACAACCGCATTTTCCAATTTGCCAGCCTCGGCGAAATTCCGCAGGACAAAAAATACCGCGATGAGCCGACCAAGCTGATTATCGGCAACGGCAACACCATTCGCGAATTTACGACGTTCAACCTCGGCACGGTTACCGGTATCGGCGAAACCCGTATCGGCGACGACAACTGGATTATGGCCTACTGCCACCTCGCCCATGACTGCGTGGTCGGCAACCATACCATCTTCGCCAACAACGCCTCACTCGCAGGCCACGTTACCATCGGCGACTACGTCGTCTTGGGCGGCTACACGCTGGTGTTCCAGTTCTGCCAAATCGGCGACTACGCCATGACCGCGTTTGCCGCCGGCGTACACAAAGACGTACCGCCGTACTTCATGGCTGCAGGCTACCGCGCCGAACCGGCCGGCCTCAACAGCGAAGGTATGCGCCGCAACGGTTTCACTGCCGAACAAATTGCCTCCGTCAAAGATGCGTATAAAACCATTTACCATCGCGGCATTCCGTTTGAAGAGGCCAAGGCAGACATTCTGAAACGTGCCGAAACCCAAAGCGAATTGGCGGTATTTAAAGACTTTTTTGCACAATCCACACGCGGCATTATCCGTTGATGGATGGATTGAAGGCCGTCTGAAACTTTTTCAGACGGCCTTTGGATTGCAAAAATCCGCGCAGTAGGGCAGGTTTCCTGTCTGTTTGCCGCCGATGCCGTCTGAAAACGGGCGGGCAAATGTCTGCCCAAAATCTTTTAGCTTTTAAACCTCAACACATGAATTCCAATCCTTCCCCCCTTATCGCCATCAGCGTCGGCGAAGCTTCCGGCGACTTGCTCGGCGCACACTTAATCCGTGCCATTAAGGCGCGTTGCCCGAATGCGCGGTTTACCGGCATCGGCGGCGAGCGCATGAAGGCGGAGGGTTTCGAGAGTTTGTACGATCAGGAAAAGCTGGCGGTACGCGGTTTTGTTGAGGTCATCAAACGCCTGCCGCAAATTTTGAGAATTCGCAAAGGGCTGGTGAACGATTTAATCCGCCTCAAGCCGGATGTGTTTATCGGCATCGATGCGCCGGACTTTAATCTCGGCGTGGCGGAAAAACTCAAGCAGGCAGGCATTCATACCATTCATTACGTCAGCCCGTCGGTTTGGGCGTGGCGGCGCGAACGGGTCAATAAAATCGTACATCAGGTCAACCGCGTGTTGTGCCTGTTTCCGATGGAGCCTCAGCTTTATATCGATGCCGGCGGCAAGGCCGAATTTGTCGGCCATCCAATGGCGCAAACCATGCCCGTGGAAGCGGATAGGGCGGCGGCACGGCAGAAGCTGGGCGTGCCTGCGGACGTGCCCGTGTTTGCGATATTGCCCGGCAGCCGCGTGAGCGAAATCGATTACATGGCGGCGGTGTTTTTTCAGACGGCCTTATTGCTGCTGAAACGTTATCCGCAGGCACAGTTTTTGCTGCCTGTGGCGACGGCCGCAACGCGCAAACGCATTACCGAAATTTTGGCGCAGCCTGAGTTCGCCGCCCTTCCCATTACGTTGACCGACAAGCAGTCGGATACGGTTTGCACCGCTGCCGACGTGGTATTGGTCACCAGTGGTACGGCGACTTTGGAAGTGGCCTTGTGCAAGCGGCCTATGGTCATCAGCTACAAAATTTCGCCGCTGACTTATGCGTATGTGAAAAACAAAATCAAAGTGCCGCATGTCGGTTTGCCCAATATTCTGTTGGGTAAAGCCGCCGTTCCCGAGCTGCTGCAACACGATGCCGTCCCTGAAAAACTGGCGCAGGCCGTTGCAGACTGGTATGACCGCCCTGAGGCAGTGGCCGCATTGGAACAGGATTTCCACGCCTTGCATCTGCTGTTGAAGAAAGATACGGCGGCATTGGCGGCGGCGGCAGTATTGGAAGAAGCCGGATTTTCAGACGGCCTGAAAGACAATTAAGGAAAATACATGAATTTATTGGGAGCCTTGGCCAAGGTTGGCAGCCTGACGATGGTGTCGCGCATTTTGGGCTTTGTGCGCGATACGATTATTGCCCGTGCGTTTGGTGCAGGCATGGCGACGGATGCGTTTTTTGTCGCGTTCAAACTGCCCAACCTGCTGCGGCGCGTGTTTGCAGAAGGCGCATTTGCCCAAGCCTTTGTACCGATTTTGGCGGAATACAAAGAAACCCGCTCACCCGAAGCCACGCAGGCGTTTGTGCGCCATGTGGCCGGTATGTTGTCGTTTGTGCTGGTCATCGTTACCGCGCTGGGTATACTTGCCGCGCCGTGGGTGATTTATGTTTCTGCGCCCGGTTTTGCCAAAGAAGCCAATAAGTTTCAGCTCTCCATCGATCTGCTGCGGGTGACATTTCCTTATATCTTTTTGATTTCCTTGTCGTCTTTTGTCGGCTCAATACTCAACTCCTATCATAAATTCGGCATTCCCGCCTTTACGCCGACTTTTTTGAACATCTCCTTTATCGTCTTTTCCCTGTTTTTCGTACCGTATTTTGATCCGCCTGTTATGGCTTTGGCGTGGGCGGTATTTGTCGGCGGCGTGTTGCAGCTGGTGTTCCAACTGCCTTGGTTAGCAAAATTGGGCTTCTTGAAAATGCCCAAACTCAGCTTTAAAGACGCAGCGGTCAACCGCGTAATGAAACAGATGGCCCCGGCTATTTTGGGCGTGAGCGTGGCGCAGATTTCCTTGGTTATCAACACCATTTTTGCCTCATTTTTGCAGTCCGGCAGCGTGTCGTGGATGTATTACGCCGACCGACTGATGGAATTGCCGACCGGCGTTTTGGGTGTGGCACTCGGTACAATCTTGCTGCCTACCTTGTCCAAACACGCCGCCAGTCAGGATACCGAGCAGTTTTCCGGCCTGCTCGACTGGGGTTTGCGCCTGTGCATGCTGCTGACCCTGCCTGCCGCCGTCGGCCTTGCCGTATTGTCTTTCCCTCTGGTTACAACCTTGTTCATGTACCGTGAATTTACGCTGCACGACGCGCAAATGACCCAACACGCGCTGATTGCCTATTCCTTCGGCTTGATCGGGCTGATTATGATTAAAGTATTGGCCCCCGGCTTCTACGCGCGCCAAAACATCAAAACCCCCGTTAAGGTCGCTATTTTCACGCTGATTTGCACGCAGCTGATGAACCTTGCCTTCATTTCGCCGCTCAAACACGTCGGTCTGTCCCTCGCTATTGGTTTGGGCGCGTGTCTGAATGCAGGCTTGCTGTTTTTCCTTTTGCGCAAACACGGCATCTACCGCCCCGGCAAAGGTTGGGCAGCGTTTTTAGTTAAAATGGCCATCTCTTTGGTCGTCATGGGCGGCGGTTTGTGGCTGGCGCAATATTATCTGCCGTTTGAATGGGTACACGTCGGCGGCTTTAAAAAAGCAGGCCAACTCTGCATTCTGATTGCCTTGGGCGGAGGCCTCTACTTCGTTTCCCTCGCCGCGCTCGGTTTTCGTCCGCACCATTTCCGCAGGGTGGAAAAATAAGCAGCCGTAGTGCGTATTGCTTTGGCTTAAAGGCTATTCGCTAAAAAGGCCGTCTGAAATATTTTCAGACGGCCTTTTCTTGCGTTACGTTTTAACTGTAAAGCTTCGCTCCTTTTTTGACGAACTCAATCGCTTTTTCTTCCATGCCTTGCTGTTGGGCTTTTTGCTTGTCGGCGTAGTCGCGCACTTCCTGCGTGATTTTCATCGAGCAGAATTTTGGGCCGCACATCGAGCAGAAGTGGGCGATTTTCGCGCCTTCTGCAGGCAGGGTTTCGTCGTGGAAGCTTTCGGCGCGTTCGGGGTCGAGGCTGAGGCGGAATTGGTCGCGCCAGCGGAACTCGAAACGCGCCTTGCTCAGAGCGTTGTCGCGCAACTGTGCGCCTGGCCAGCCTTTGGCGAGGTCGGCGGCATGGGCGGCGAGTTTGTAGGTGATGATGCCGGTGCGCACGTCTTCTTTGTCGGGCAGGCCGAGATGCTCTTTCGGGGTAACGTAGCAGAGCATGGCTGTGCCGTACCAGCCGATGTTGGTCGCGCCTATGCCCGAGGTGATGTGGTCGTAGCCGGGGGCGATGTCGGTAACGAGCGGGCCGAGGGTGTAGAAAGGTGCTTCAAAGCAATGTTGCAGCTCTTCGGTCATGTTTTCTTTCACGCGTTGCAGCGGTACATGGCCGGGGCCTTCGATCATAACCTGTACGTCGTGTTCCCATGCTTTGGCGGTCAATTCGCCCAAGGTGTGCAGCTCGGCAAATTGGGATTCGTCGTTGGCATCGGCAATGCAGCCGGGACGAAGGCCGTCGCCGAGGCTGAACGATACGTCGTAGGCTTTCATGATTTCGCAGATTTCGTCGAAATGTGTGTAGAGGAAGTTTTCCTGATGATGGGCGAGACACCATTTCGCCATGATGGAGCCGCCGCGTGATACGATGCCGGTCAGGCGGTCGGCCGTCATCGGGACATAACGCAGCAATACACCTGCGTGCAGGGTGAAATAGTCCACGCCTTGTTCTGCCTGCTCGATTAAGGTATCGCGCACCAAATCCCAAGTCAGGTCTTCGGCAATGCCGCCGGTTTTTTCCAAAGCTTGGTAAATCGGCACCGTGCCGATGGGGACGGGCGCGTTGCGGATAATCCATTCGCGCGTTTCGTGGATGTGCGCGCCTGTGGATAAGTCCATAATCGTGTCCGCGCCCCAACGCAGCGACCATACCATTTTTTCGACTTCTTCGGTCAGGCTGGAGGTTACGGCGGAGTTGCCCAAGTTGCCGTTGATTTTGACGCGGAAGTTGCGGCCGATAATCATCGGTTCGAGTTCGGGGTGGTTGATGTTGGCAGGGATAATCGCACGTCCGGCGGCGATTTCTTGGCGCACGAATTCGGGCGTGATTTGGTCGGGATGGGTTGGGATATTCGCGCCGAAACTTTGCCCTGCGTGTTGTTTCAAGAGCTTGGCGTATTCAGGCCGTCTGAAAAGTTCGTCCAGCTTCATGCGTTCGCGTATGGCGACAAACTCCATTTCCGGCGTAATGATGCCTTGGCGGGCGTAGTGGAGCTGGGTTACATTGCGGCCTGCTTTGGCGCGGCGCGGACGGGTGATTTGGTTGAAGCGCAGATGGGCGGTTTTCGGATCGTGTGCGCGTTCGGTGCCATATTCGCTGGAAAGCTTGGGCAGGATTTCGGTATCGTCGCGTTCATCCAGCCATGCGGTGCGGACGTGTGGCAAACCCTGTTTTAAGTCGATGTGTGCCGCCGGGTCGCCGTATGAGCCGCTGGTGTCGTACACTGGAATTGGCGGATTGGCTTCCGTACCTTGTGCCGTGTAGGTATCGTCCTGACGGATTTCGCGCAAAGGCACGCGGATGTCGGCGCGGCTGCCCGGGATATAGACGCGGTTGGAATTGGGATATTGGAAGCGGATGCCGATGTCTTCGCTCAAGTCGGAAAGACGGCGCGCCTCATCGCCGGTTTTTTTAGCGGTAGTCATAAAAAATTGCTCCTGTTTTTCGGTTATGAAATGGAAACAGGAGCATTGCTTTTTTTTCAGACGGCCTTGTGGATATCTTCAATCAACCGTCTAAAAACACATTTGCCGAAACTCCCCACGCAGGTATTATCCTGTTCGGGTGTAAAGGGTATTTCTCAGCCGCTCGGTTTGAAAGCAGCACCCCTGTTTCTTTATTAAGGAAAAATTAAACCATGCGGATGGTTTTTTGTAAAGCGGCGTTTTTCGCATTTTCTGTCAAAAACGCTTGACAGCGATTCCGTCTTTCCGTATAGTTACAACTTCTGACGCGGGATGGAGCAGCATGGTAGCTCGTCGGGCTCATAACCCGAAGGTCGTAGGTTCGAATCCTGCTCCCGCAACCAAATATAAAAATCCCCTGCAATCGCAGGGGATTTTGCTTTATGCGGTATTTATTGTTGCTTGGATTGATTGAAAGAGGCCGTCTGAACCATTGGGTTTCAGGCGGCCTTTTTTATGTGCTGATGTCATCAGCGGCTAATTCGCTTTTATTTTGTGAGTTTGCGTTTTTCAGACGGCCTATTGTTACTCCGGATCGGTATCGTTGCGTAGGTATTCTTTCAAGCGTTGCAATTCTTTTTTGTCCAACCATTTATTGCGCGAACGTTGCAACAGGATCACCAATGCGGCGATTTCGTTACGCATATTGGTGCTGAGCCAGAGGAAGCCTTGCCAGTCGTAATGCAGGCGGGCGGCCGGTTTGCTTAGTTCGGTATTGAGCGAAGTATCGATGCGAATGCGGCGGGCGTAGTGGCCTTTGATGAGGCGGACGGTCAGCCGAAGCTCGCGTTGGAGTTGGTTGAAATGGCGGTCGAGCAGGCGGATTTCGCTTTCGTTGAGCGTGGGCGCGCGCAGTTTGGCGGCTGTGGTCAGGAGCAGCTCGGTGGTGTTGACGATTTTGCGGTGGGCATGCTGCATGGCTTCCATCATATTGTTGCTGATGTGGCTTTCACCGGATGTTGCGGCCAGATGGCTGCGGCTTTTGACCATGCGGGCGTTGATTTTGCGCATTTTAATCATGTTTTGCTCCAAACGCTCGCGCGTCATGCGCTTACCGTTGCTGATTTCTGCAATCATTTTGGCGCAGTCGGTGAGGTTGTCGGCAAGCATGAAGCGCCACATCAGGGTGGAGCGCAGGGGCAGAAGTTTGGCGGCGGCAATGGCGATGGCGGCACCAATCAAAACGTTCATGGCGCGCATCAGACCGCTGTCGAGCCAATGGTGGCTGCTGTCGCCGATGAGCATACACATGGTCAAACCGGCAAGCATGGCGACGTAGCCGTTTTTGCCGACCGCAGACCAACCGGCCACCGCGCTGGCGGCACCGATAATCAGATAGAAGAAAACGCCGTCTTGCAAATAATGCTGGTTCAACCATAAAACGGCCAAACCGACGCCCAAACCGATGGCCGTGCCGAGCATGCGTTCGACTGCTTTGGAGTAAATCGCGCCTTGGAATTGCAGCATGCCGAGGACGACAAAGACGGTCATGCCGATCCACTCGCCGTGTTGCAGGTGGAAGACTTTGGCCAACAGGGTGGAAAACACGATTGCCAAGCCGAGGCGGAAGGCGTGGATATGGCGGCGATAGCGGTAGCGTTCGTAGGCGTTGAGCCAGCGTTCGGAAAAATGGAGGCGTTCGGATTGGGCAGGCATGTTGTAAGACGTATGGGTATGTGGGGATGTAAATTATAACTGATTGGTAAAGCAGATGAAATTTGAACTGCTCCCAAACGGCTTGTCCTATTGCGGATTTTATCTGCCGCAAGCGGATATAATGGCGGCTTTGAATCAGACAGGCGGTGAAGAAATGGCGACGGTTTTAAGCGCAGGCGTGGACGAAGCGGGGCGCGGCCCTTTGGTCGGCAGCGTATTTGCGGCGGCAGTGATTTTGCCGGAACATTTTGACCTGCCGGGTTTGACCGACTCAAAAAAACTGAGCGAAAAAAAGCGCGATATGTTGGCGCAGATGATTAAGGAACAGGCGGTTGCATGGAGCATTGCCTTTGCCGATCCCGACGAAATCCTGCAACTGAACATCCTGCACGCAACCATGGCCGCGATGAAGCGCGCAGTCGAGGGGTTGTCGGTCGTGCCTGACAAAGTATGGATAGACGGCAACCGTGTGCCGAAAGATTTGAATGTCCCTGCAGAGGCCGTGGTCAAAGGCGACAGCAAAATTATTGAAATCTCCGCCGCTTCGGTTTTGGCCAAAACCGCGCGTGATGCAGAAATGTATGAATTGGCGAAACGCTATCCGCAATACGGGTTTGACCGCCACAAAGGCTACGGCACGGCGCAACATTTGGCCGCATTGAAACAATACGGCGTATTGCCGGAACACCGCCGCGATTTCGCACCGGTCAAAACCTTATTGGCACAAGGCAATCTGTTTGAAGAATGAAAGCATAGCAAAAGGCCGTCTGAAAGATTTCAGACGGCCTTGTTTTTTAGGAAAGTATCATTTCAACGCAGCCAAACACTCTTTAATCAACTCAGGGCCGCGATAAATCAAACCGCTGTACACCTGAACCGCACTGGCACCCAAGCGGATTTTTTCTGCCGCGTCCGCGCCGTTCATGACGCCGCCGACGCCGATAATCGGCAGCTTGCCGTCAATGCGTTCCGCCAAAAGTTTCAACACCTGATTGCTTTTCTCGCGAACGGGCAAGCCGCTCAAGCCGCCTTGTTCGCCTGCGAGCGGATGGCTGTCCAAGCTTGATTTGTCGATGGTTGTGTTGGTGGCGATGATGCCGTCCATTTCCACAGATTTGACCACATGGGCGATGTCGTCGATTTGCGCTTCGTCCAAATCCGGCGCGATTTTGACCGCCAGAGGCACATATTTGCCATGCGCGGCTGCCAGTTGCGCCTGTTTGTTTTTCAAGGCCTCCAACAATGCGCTCAATTCGTCGCCGCCCTGCAAGGCGCGCAGGTTTTTCGTATTGGGGGAGGAAATATTGACCGTGATGTAGCTTGCGTGGGCGTAGGCTTTTTCCAAGCAAATCAGATAATCGTCGGCCGCATTTTCAATCGGCGTAACGGCATTTTTGCCGATGTTGATGCCCAAAATGCCTTTAAAACGGCTGTTTTCAATGTTGCGGATCATTGCGTCGATGCCGTGGTTGTTGAAACCCATGCGGTTAATGATGCCTTGGTGTTCGGGAACGCGGAAAAGGCGCGGCTGCGGATTGCCCGGCTGCGGCTTGGGCGTTACCGTGCCGATTTCGACAAAGCCGAAACCCAAAGCGGCAAACGCATCGATGCACTCGCCGTTTTTGTCCAAACCCGCCGCCAAGCCGACCGGATTGGGCAGCTGCAAACCCATCAGCTCGGTTGGCCGGGTGTGGCTGTCTACTTTGGGCAGCAGGCCGAGTTTTTCGATAGAACGCAAACTGTTGAGCGTGAAATGATGGGCCTTTTCTGCATCGAAACGGAACAGGATAGGGCGGACGAGTGAATACATGGCGGCGGCTTTCTGAACGGTTGATGAATTTGGCGTTATTCTACCTGAAACCGTCAAACTGCCCCAAACGTCTGTATCGATATGATTTTATTGTTTGGCGTCAAATGAAAATAAATAGGGCTTTTGCGTGTAGTCGGATAGTTCATTAAAATGGTAAAAGAGAGGCTTTTCAGACGGCCTGATGGATGTATCAAAAGGCCGTCTGAAAAGTTTTGATTGTTTACCTGATACAGGAAGATTTTTTATGAAACAGGCGGTTGATCCTTATGCGAGCTTCCGTGAACTGACGCTGCGGGGGATGATACTCGGCGCGTTGATTACGGTGATTTTTACGGCATCCAATGTGTATTTGGGCTTGAAGGTGGGCCTGACTTTTGCGTCTTCGATTCCGGCTGCGGTGATTTCGATGGCGGTTTTGAAGTTTTTTAAAGGCAGCAATATTCTGGAAAATAATATGGTGCAGACTCAGGCTTCGGCCGCGGGTACGCTCTCCAGTATTATTTTTATTCTGCCGGGTTTGCTGATGGCCGGTTATTGGGCGGGCTTCCCGTTTTGGCAGACAACGCTGCTGTGTATGTCCGGCGGTATTTTGGGCGTGATTTTCACTGTGCCTTTGCGTTATGCAATGGTGGTGAAGAGCGATTTGCCTTATCCGGAAGGTGTGGCAGCGGCCGAGATTTTAAAGGTCGGCGACCATGATGCGGACCAACAGGAAGGCGGCAGCGGTATCAAGGAATTGGTGTCGGGCGGCGCTCTGGCGGGTTTGATGAGCTTCTGCGCAAGCGGTTTGCGCGTGGTGGCGGACAGCGCGAGCTTTTGGTTTAAAGGCGGCGCGTCGGTGTTCCAAGTGCCGATGGGCTTTTCTTTGGCCTTGCTGGGCGCGGGTTATTTGGTCGGCCTGACCGGCGGTATCGCGATTTTGCTGGGTATTTCGATTGCCTGGGGCGTGGCCGTGCCTTATCTGTCGGCGCATATTCCGCAACCTGCCGATATGGAGATGATTCCTTTTGCGATGTCTTTGTGGAAGGAAAAAGTCCGTTTTATCGGCGCGGGTACGATCGGTATTGCGGCGATTTGGACGCTGTTGACTTTGATGAAACCGATGGTCGAGGGTATGCGCCTGTCTTTCCGTAATTTCGGCGGCGCGCAGATGACCGAGCGCACGGAACAGGATTTGTCGCCTAAGGCGATGATTGCCTGGGTGTTGGCGATGATGCTGGTGTTGGGCGTGTCCTTCTTCCACTTTATCGGCGACTCGCATATTTCCGGCGGTTTGGCTTGGCTGTTGGTGGTCGTATGTACGCTGCTGGCTTCGATTATCGGCTTTTTAGTGGCCGCGGCTTGCGGTTATATGGCCGGTTTGGTCGGTTCGTCTTCCAGCCCGATTTCGGGTGTGGGCATCGTCTCTATCGTTATCATTTCGCTGGTGTTGCTGCTGGTCGGCGAATCCGGCGGCTTGATGGCGGATGAGGCAAACCGCAAATTCCTGCTGGCGTTGACGTTGTTTTGCGGCGCATCTGTGATCTGTGTGGCTTCAATTTCCAATGACAACCTGCAGGATTTGAAAACGGGTTATCTGGTAAAAGCGACGCCTTGGAAACAGCAGGTTGCGCTGATTATCGGCTGCGTTGTCGGTGCATTGGTGATTTCGCCTGTGTTGGAGCTTTTGTATGAAGCCTACGGCTTTACCGGCGCGATGCCGCGTGAAGGCATGGATGCGGCCCAAGCCCTTGCCGCGCCTCAGGCAACTTTGATGGCCACCATCGCCCAAGGTATTTTCTCACACAATCTGCAATGGGATTATATTTTCACCGGCGTGGCCATCGGCGTGGCGTTGATTGCGGTCGATTTCACATTGCGCAAATCTTCCGGCGGCAAGCGTGCTTTGCCGGTATTGGCCGTGGGCATGGGCATTTACTTGCCGCCGTCTGTGAATATGCCGATTGTGATCGGCGCGGTATTGGCGGCGGTGTTGAAATCCGTCATCGCCAGCCGTCAAGAAAACCGTGAAGGCCGTCTGAAAAATGCGGAACGTATCGGTACGCTGTTCTCTGCCGGTTTGATTGTCGGCGAGAGCCTGATCGGTGTGATTATGGCGTTTATCATTGCCTTCTCCGTAACCAACGGCGGTTCGGATGCGCCTTTGGCCCTGAACTTGGAAAACTGGGATACGGCCGCCAAATGGCTGGGCTTGGCGTTTTTTGTTTTCGGTATGTTCGTGTTTGCACGTCGCGTGTTGAAAGCAGGACGCTAAGTTTGTAGGTTGAGAAAAGGCCGTCTGAAACTTTGGTTTCAGACGGCCTTTTTATCTCTTAACGCTGATTCAAACAATCTGCAATCGCTTTGGCAATTTTGGCACTGGCGCCTTGGTGTTGCGAAATGAATTGCTCAGTGTGGCTGATCAGCTGTTGGCGCAGCGTTTCGTCGTCGAGGTATTGGCGCGTGGTTCTGTACCAGGCTTCGGCGGTTTCGACGCGGACGGCGGCTTTGGCTTCGACTGCGCCTTTGCAGGCTTGGGCGAAGTTGTAGTTGGAGTAGCCGAAGAGGGTGGGGACGTGGCAGGAGATGGGTTCGATGATGTTTTGGCAGCCGGCATCAACGAGGCTGCCGCCGACGAAGGCAATGTCTGCGCTGAGGTAGTAGGCGGCAAGTTCGCCCATGCTGTCGCCTATCCAAACTTGTGTATCGGGGGAAACGGGTTGTCCGTCGCTGCGTTTTTGGACGGTATAGCCAAGCGATTTGGCAGTATCGTAGGCCGTCTGAAAGTTTTCAGGGTGGCGCGGTACGATGACCAGCAAGGCATTGCCGCGGTAGCCCTGCCATGCTTTGAGGAGCAGCTCGGCTTCGTCTGTGCCTTTGTACACGCGCGTGCTGGCGCAGACGACGACGGGGCGTGCGCCGATGCGTTCTTTAAAGGCGACGGCAAGCGGGCGCGAGTCGTCGGGGGGCGCGATGTCGTATTTGGTGTTGCCGCAGACGTGGACATTGGACGCGCCGATGAGGTGCAGGCGTTCGGCATCGGCGGCGGTTTGGGCAAAGCAGCCGGAGAGAGTCTGCATGGCAGGCTCGACCAGCTTGCGGATTTTGAGGTAGCCGCGTTGGGATTTTTCAGAGAGGCGTGCGTTGGCCAAAAAGAGGGGAATGCCTGCTTCTTTGCAACCCTGCATCAGGTTGGGCCAGATTTCGGTTTCCATCAAAATGCCACAGATGGGGCGGTGTTCGGCTAAAAATCGGGCGACCCATTCGGATTTGTCGTAGGGCAGGTAACGGCATTGCGCATCGGGGAACAGGGATTGCGCGGTGGCGCGGCCGGTCGGTGTCATTTGGGTAATCAAAAACGGCGAGTCGGGAAAATGGCGGCGCAATGCCTGGACTAAGGGTTCGGCCGCACGCGTTTCGCCGACGGATACGGCGTGTATCCAAATCGGGCGTTGTACGGGATTGGGATACGCCTGCCCGAAACGCTCGTCCCAATGCTCGAGATAGGCTGGGGATTTGAGGGCGCGGCGGCGCAGGTGGCGGCGGATCAGGAAGGGGGCGAGGTGCCACAGCGTGGCGTAAAGGCGGCGTATCATGCTTACGGGTCTTATGTCGGAATAGGCCTATTTTATCGGAAACTGAAACGGAAGATATAGCTTTGATGCGTGTTTTACGCAAAGGAAACAGGCCGTCTGAAAGGTTTCAGACGGCCTTTAATGCAGGCATAAACGCGTTTACTTCACTTGCGCCATATATTTTTTCAGACGGCCTTTGCTTTGCATGGCGCGGTTTTCCATTTCATCGACAACGGCTTGTGCTTTGGCTTTGTTCACCGGTTTGCCGACCTGAATCACACCGCTCATGTTCATCATGCGGTGCGGCGGGCAGGTATAGACATACACGCCTTCTTTGTCGAGCTTGAGCGTGAAGTCTTTGCCGTCTTCAGAGAGGAAGTCGGCAACGCCGTCGGGCAGGGCTTTGCTTTGCACCCAGTGGCCGCTGTTGGCGGCTTTGAAGGTAACAGTGTCGCCGACTTTGGCGTTGACGTAGCCGGGCTCGAACACCATGCTGCCGTCTTTGCCGTTGTCGAGCATTTTGACTTCGTGGTTGGCGGCGTATGCGCTAAGGGACGCGGTCAGCATCAGGAGGAAGAGGGTTTTTTTCATGGAGAAAGTCCTTTTTGTGAAGAGTATAAAATGATTGCTGGGGCTGGTTTCTTGGTGGCAGATTCCCAGCTAGGATTGCCGCATCGGGCGGATAACGGGCAGGCCTTTGCTGTCGTACAAAAGCTCGATGTCCACTTTATACAGCCTGCCTATCATGTCCGCCTGCAACACGTCCTGCGGCGCGCCCTGCGCCTGTACTTTGCCTTCACCAAGCAGAATCACGCCGTCTGAAAACTGCGCGGCGAGGCTCAAATCGTGCAACACCATCAGCGTAACCAGATTGTGTTCGTGCGTGTATTGCACCACGCGCTCCAAAAGATTGAGCTGATGGTGCATATCCAGCGCGCTGACCGGTTCGTCCAGCATCAGGATTTCGGGGCGGCGCAGCATGACTTGGGCAAACATCACGAGCTGCCGCTGTCCGCCGGAAAGCCGCATGACGTCGCGGTGCGCCAGATGGCCGATACCCAGCTCCGCCATGATACTTGCGGCTTCGTGCAGCAGTTCGTCGCCGACGTGCATGTGCAGCGCGTCCATGCGGCCGAGCAACACGACTTCCAGCGCGGTCAGCGAGGCTTCGGCGGCGGTGTCCTGCGGCATATAGCCTATGCGTTTGCGCCAGCTTTGCAGGTGGATTTTGCTCAACACTTCGTCGCCGTAGCGGATGGTGCCTTTGTGCGCGACTTCGCCGAAAATCGTTTTCATCAGCGAGGATTTGCCCGTGCCGTTCGGGCCGAGCACGGAATAGACTTTGCCTTGTTCCAGCGTCAAATCGATATTGTCGGCGACCACATAATCGCCGCGCCGGATGTGTACGTTTTCAAGTTTCAACATTTCAGACGGCCTATCGTTTCGTTAATACAATCCAGAAGAAGAACGGCACGCCGACAAACGACGTAACAATCCCCACCGGAAACAGCGCGCCGGGGATAATCACCTTGGACAACACGCTGGCCACCGACAGAAACGCCGCCCCTGCCAGCATCGCGCCGGGCAGGAAGAAACGTTGGTCTTCGCCCAAAAGAATCCGCGCCACATGCGGCGCAACCAGTCCGATAAAGCCGATGACGCCGACAAAACTGATGGCCGTTGCCGTCATTACCGCCACCAACACCAGCGTTTTCAGACGCAAAAATTGCAGATTGATGCCCAGCCCGACGGCGCGTTCTTCGCCCAAGCGCAGCGCAGTCAGCTTCCACACATCGCGCGAAAGCAGAAACACGCATACCGCCGTAACCGCCGCCGTAACGATGACTGTTTCCCAAGTCGCCTTGGTCAGGCTGCCGAACAGCCAAAACAGAATCTGCTGCGAAATCTCAGGCGCGGCGATAAATTGAATCAGCGACAAAATCGACTGAAACAGGAACAACAGCGCAATCCCCACCAACACCAACATCGCCGAATTGAAGCGGCGCGCTGAGGCAAACAGAAACAAGATGCCCGAAGCCAGCATGGTCATCACAAACGCACCGATGGGGACGGCGACCGTTTCAGGCAGCCCGAAACCGCCGAACGCAATCACCGCCGACGCGCCCAAACCTGCCGCCGCAGCCAAGCCCAGCGTATAAGGGCTGGCCATCGGGTTGTTCAAGAGCGTTTGAATTTCCGCACCGCCGACACCTAAAGCCGCGCCGACCACCAACGCCATCACCGCAATCGGCAGGCGCAAATCCATCACAATCAGGCGGTTCATTTCATCGACTTCGGGTTTGCCCAGCAAAACATTGACCACTTCGCCGACGGGCAGCGTGTCCGTCATCGCAGGGCCGGTGGCGATGTCGAATAGGAAACTGACCGCCGCGATGACTAAAAACATCAACACAATCAACCAACGCTTGCCTTCCAACTTGCGCTGGTTTTTCACAATCTCGGCGACAACCGAATCATTCATGTTTCAAACCTTTAAAAAAGAGTGTTGTGAAAGGGGAGAAACAGGTTTGCCTTTTTCTTCCGCAAAAATTTCAGACGGCCTTCCGATTTTAAAGGCCGTCTGAAAATCTAAATTACCTTATTGTCCTTTCGGATAGAGGTAGAATGTGCCGTTCGGTACGACGGGCAGGTTTTGGCGGTAGAAGTCCAAATAGGTTTTTTCAGGGTTGAAATCCTTAAACAACTGCGGATAAATCGCTTTGGCCATAAACTGAATCGATGCGCTGTCGGACAGCGTGCGCGAGTTGGCGTGGTAGGCGGCATAGAGGCGGTTGTTTTTAATCGCAGGCAGGTTGGCCCAGCCGGCGCGTTTGGCAAAGCCTGCCAAGCGTTTTTCCGCTTCGGCTTTTGGAATGCCCCAGCCCATCACCATGGCGGCAGGGTTTTTCTTCAATTCGGTTTCGCGGCCGGTAATCACGATCACGTCGGGTTTGGCGGCGAGGACTTTTTCAGGATTGATCGGGCCGTAGAATTCGACCGAAGAAGCGGCGATATTGTTGCCGCCGACCAGTGTCGCCATCGAACCCCACATGCTCTTGCCGAAGGTAACGCTGTGTTCGGCAGGGCCTTTGTTGCCGAACTCGATATAGACTTTAGGCTTGGGCCGGTTGGCTTTTTTCACGCGCGCCTGGATGGTGTCGGCGATGCGTTTGTAGTCTGCCGCCAGTTTGTCGGCTTTTTGCTGCTGGCCGGTCAGCGTGCCGATGAGCTTGGTCGATTGAACGTGTTTGGCCACTGTTTGCGCGTTGTAATCCAACACGACGATGGGGATGCCGGCTTTGTTGATGCGGTCGAGATCGGAACCCAAAGCCTTGTATTGCCATTCGGCCAAAACCAGCAAATCGGGTTTCAGCGCCAATACTTTCTCAATCGAGAACGTGCCGACTTCCACTTCGCCCACGTCGGTCAGCTGATTCAGTTTAGGCACGGCTTTGCTGAATGCCGCCCAGCTTGGCGGCGCCCAGTCGGCCCAAACTGCTTTGGAAAAACCAACGACGTTGTCCAGCGCGGTTTTGCCGCCGATGGCCATGTAGTCTTGGTAGTAGAAGCCCAACACCACGCGCTTGGCAGGCAGGTCGACAGTTACCTTACGGCCGAGGATATCGGTCAGCTGAACCGGTTTGGCAAAAGCGGATACGGAGCCGACTGATAAAGCTGCGACGGCAATCAAAGCAGAAAGTTGCGTAAATCTCATGGATTATTCCTTTAAAATATGATGATAACCATTATCTTTTTATAAATTTACAAGGTATTGAATCTTTTTTCAAGTGAAACGAGTGAGTAGACATATTTCGAAATAAAAAGTTTCATCATTAAAACGAAGGGATAGTGTTGATATAGGGCTTGGGTGTACTGAAGACTTAGTGAAAAGGAATGATATGATGTGTCTAAAGCCATAGTGGGCAGTAGCTGAAATGGATAGGTAAAGGGTTTTTTATTGCAACAAAATAAAAGGTATTCGGTTGAAAACAAGGCCGTCTGAAACCTTGCAATCAGGGTTCAGACGGCCTTTAGTGTAGGCATAAAAGTTTTATTTCACTTGCGCCCTATATTTTTCAGACGGCCTGTAAGCGGTGTTTGGGAAAAGTAAAAAAGGTTGGAGACCTTTGCAAAAATAGTCTGTTAACGAAATTTGACGCATAAAAATGCGCCAAAAAAATTCAATTGACTAAAACCTTCCTGATATTGAGCAAAAAATAGGAAAAATCAGAAAGGTTTTGCATTTTGAAAATGAGATTGAGCATAAAATTTTAGTAACCTATGTTATTGCAAAGGTCTCGGTTGGTTTTTGAAATGGCGAAATAGGAAAGGCTTGAGGGGAATCGGGTGTCAACCCAAAATGGGAAAAAATAAAAAGGGCGTGTTCAATACGCCCTTGTGTCGGTTTCGGATATTTTGCGAATTTCAGACGGCCTTGTCTTCGTTCTGCTCGCTTTGGTTGAGGATTTTAATCAGTTTCTCGGCTTTTTCCGGGTCTTCGCAGCGCAGGATTTTGGCAGCATCGTTTTCAAGATGGCCGGTGTGGCTGTGCAGGATGATGTTTTTAACCGAAAGCAGGTTGTTGGGGTTCATGGAGAATCGGCGCAAGCCCATGCCGAGCAATAGGCGGGTAAAGACGGTATCGCCGGCCATTTCGCCGCAGATGGAGACGCCTTTTTCCATGCGGTTGGCGGTGCGGATGATGTGTTGCAGCGTTTTGAGGACGGCAGGGTGGCCGGGTTGGTAGAGGTGGCTGACGCTGTCGTCGCCGCGGTCGACCGACAGGAGGTATTGAATCAGGTCGTTGGTGCCGATGGAAACGAAGTCGACGAGCTTGAGGATGCTGCCGACGGTCATGGCGGCGGACGGGATTTCGATCATGCAGCCGATGCTGACCGGGCCGAAGGTTTCGCCGCGTTCGGTCAGCTGGCGTTGGGCCGTGTCCAGATGGATAAGGCATTGGCGCACTTCGGAAATGGACGTAATCATCGGCCACATTATGCGCACGGGGCCGTGTGCGGCGGCGCGGAGGATAGCGCGCATTTGGGTGCGGAACATGACCGGCTCGGCGAGGCATAGGCGGATGCCGGTCAGGCCGAGTGCAGGGTTGAGGCTGCCGTTGGGTGTGCTGTTTTGGCCGAACCAGCGCGGATTTTTATCGACGCCCAAATCGACAGTGCGGATGGTGATGTTTTTGCCTTTGAGTTTTTTGACGATGCCGGCATAGACTTCGTATTGTTCGTCTTCGGTCGGCATGTTGTCGCGGTTGAGGTAGAGGAATTCGCTGCGGAACAGGCCGACGCCGTCTGCGCCGAAGTTGTGCAGGGCTTTGATGTCTTCGGCGGATTCGATGTTGGCGAGCAACTCAATGTTGATGCCGTCGGCCGTGGTGGCGGCGGTTTTTTTGATTTTGTTGAGTTCGCGCTTGTGGCTGCGGTATTCGCGGGCGAGGCGGCGGTATTCGTTGAGGACGACTTCGTCGGGATCGATGATGAGGACGCCGTTGATGCCGTCGACGATGACGATTTCGTTTTCGGTAATGAGTTTGCGGGCGTTATGCAGGCCGATGACGGACGGGATGTCGAGGCTGCGGCCCAAGATGGCGGTGTGGCTGGTCGGACCGCCGGCATCGGTTACGAAGGCGGTAATGTGCTGCTCTTTGAACAATACGGTATCGGCAGGCGAGAGGTCGTGCGCGATGAGGACGGTGTCGTCAAACAGGTTGCCGGCGAGGTTGATTTCGTTGCTTTGGCCGACAAGGTTGTTGTGGATGCGGCGGACGACTTGGAGCATGTCCTGTTTGCGTTCGCGCAGGTAGTCGTCGTCGATGCTGTCGAACTGGGCGGCGAGTTTGTCGCTTTGTTGTTTCAATGCCCATTCGGCGTTGATTTTCTGCTCGCGCAAAATGTCGATGGGTTCGCGCGAGAGGGTGACGTCGGTCAGCAGCATCAGGTGTAGGGAGATGAACGCGCCCAATTCGGTCGGGGCGTTTTCGGGAATCGCGCCGCGCAGCTGTTCCAATTCTTTGCGCGTGGCTTTGATGGCGTTGTCGAAACGGGCAACTTCGGCATCGAGTTTGTCAGGATCAATGTCGTATTGGGGGACTTCCGTTGTGCCGCGCGTGATGAGGTGGGCGTGGCCGATGGCAATGCCTTTGCCCGCGGCTACACCGTGTAGGACGATGCTCATTATTCGCCCTCGCCGAAGTAGTCGTTGATGAGGTCGGTCAATGCCTGCATGGCGGCGGCTTCGTCTGCGCCTTCTGTTTCCAGTTCAATCACGGTACCTTTGGCGGCGGCCAGCATCATCAGGCCCATGATGCTTTTACCGTTGACGCGGTTGCCGTTTTTGGTGACCCAGACTTCGCTTTGGAATTGGGAGGCGGTTTGGGTGAATTTGCTGGAAGCGCGCGCGTGCAGGCCGAGTTTGTTGATGATTTCGATTTCTTGTTTGAGCATGGATGTCCCCTAAATGTAATGTTCGTAAAGTGAATGTTTTCAGACGGCCTTAGCCGTGTTCTTTGCACACCAGGTCTTCAGGTGCGGATGTAATGGCGAAAATGCCCCGGATGGCGGCTTCTTTGACGGTTTCGGTGAAGTCGGAGAGGTTTTCGGCTTGTGATGAGTATTGGATGGCTTTAATCATCATCGGGGCGTTGAGGCCGGTCAGGATGGCGGATTTGTTTTCGCGCACCAGCCGGCGTGCGGCGTTGCACGGGGTTGCGCCGAAGATGTCGGTCATGATCAGCACGCCGCGGTTGTCGGGAAATTCCTGCAACGCGGCGATGGCGTTGTTGATGATGTCGTTTTGATCCTCGTCGGGCTGTACGCCGAGGATGTGGAGATTTTCGGGGAAGCCGTTGGGAAAGAAATGGTCGGCCAAACCGCGATAGGCTTCACCTATGGTTTCATGTGTAATGATTAACAAACCTATCATGATGTGTTCCTAGCATGGGGTTGAGGCCGTCTGAAGATTTTTCAGACGGCCTTTGTTTTATTTATTGTTTAAGGCGTAGATTTCGCCGAGGTTGCGCCAACAGCCGGCGGCATCCATACCGTAGCCGAAGACGTAGCGGTTGGGCACGTCTAAACCGACATAATCGGCTTTGGTCGGTTTTTCTTTGTCGATCAGTTTGTTGGC
This sequence comes from Neisseria sp. P0009.S010, assembly GCF_051958545.1. Taxonomy (NCBI): domain Bacteria; kingdom Pseudomonadati; phylum Pseudomonadota; class Betaproteobacteria; order Neisseriales; family Neisseriaceae; genus Neisseria; species Neisseria sp. P0009.S010. The sequence goes on along the minus strand of NZ_JBQCVH010000008.1, from coordinate 23,297 downwards.
AAATACGGCCGCACGGCAGCTTGCCGCACCCATTTCCAACAGTTTTTCCTGAATGGCGGCCATGGTGTGGCCTTCGTCCAGAATGTCGTCCAAAACGACTACATGACGGCCTTTGATTTGCTCGGGGTCGGGCATGCGTTTCCAGTTGAACGCGCCGCCTGCGAGCTTGTCACCGTAGCGGGAAACGTGGACGTAGTCAAAGTCCAAAGGAAAGCGCAACAGCGGCAGCAGCTGCCCTGTAAACACCACCGCGCCGCCCATTACAGGCAAGAGCAGGGGGTATTTGTCGCCCAAGTCGCGGGTGATGTCGTCGGCAACTTTTTGCAAGGCCGCGCGGCATTGTTTTTGGTCAAACAGCAAGTCGGCATTGTCCAGCATGGCCTGGGTTTCAAGGCGTTTGGTTTCTAAGTCGGTCATGATAGGTCGTGTTGAGTGCGGTTAAAAATAAATTATATAGCGGATTCAATCAATTTTCGATACAAGGCGCGGCAATAGTGTAGTGAATGTGAGGGGAATTTGAGCCGATCACGTTCAGACGGCCTTTTGTCCTTCCGCTTCGTCCACCAGCAAAAATGCCGTTAAAGCCAAAGCGGTCAATACCGCCGTCAACACCATCGCCCGTCCGTAATTGTCCGCACCGGCGCGCCCGAGATAATCGTAAATCAAAGTGGTCAGCGTCTGCCATTCGGGGCGAGACAGGAATAATGTGGCTGCAAATTCGCCGATACACGTTGCCGAAGCCAGAGTCAGGCCGCGCCGCAAAGCCGGTTTCAATAAAGGTGCGGTGACATAACAGGCCGTCTGAAAACCGTTTGCGCCCATGGTGCGCGCCGCCGCCACGTAATCTTTGGGCAAACCATCCCACGCGGCCAGTACGTCTTTGGCCACAAACGGATACGCCAACAGCGCGTAAGTCGCCGTCAGCAGCCACAGCGAAGCCGTCCACTGCGGATAGAGCAGCAAAACGCCGAAGGCGATGCACACGGGCGACACCATAAACGGCAAAAACATCAGCGCGCGCAACCACGCCATTTGCCGTGCCGCTGCCGCATATAGCACGCCCAAAACCGTTGCTGCCGCCACGGCTGCCGCAGAGAAACGGACGGTATTCCACACCGCCGCCCACGTTTGCGCTTCCAGCAAGACTGCCCACGAAGAGCCTGCCGATACCGCCTTGAGCCACACCGCCGCCAAAGGCAGCAGACAGCACACTGCCAACATGGCCAAAACCGTTGCCGTCAGCCATTTTTCCCAAGCCCATATCGGCGCACGCGGAGGCAAAGGCGAGACAGACTTATCCACAGCCACGCGTTTGCTCCAATACGCATACAAACCGCCTGCCGCCGCCGTAACCGCCAGCACCAGCCACACCAATACCGACGCACGCGCCATGTCCAACTCATACGCCACCAGCCGGTAGATTTCCACTTCCACTGTTGCAAAACGTTCGCCGCCGAGCAGCAAGGCCAGCCCGAAGCCTGAAAAACAATATAAAAATACCAGACACGCACCACCGGCAACCCACGCGCGCACCACCGGCCATTCGACCCAGACAAACCGCCGCCACGCGTCCGCGCCCAAAGATTGTGCCGACAGCAACCGCGCCTGCGGCACACGCACAAATCCCTGATACGCCGAGCGCACCAAAACCGGCAGGTTGAAAAACACGTTGCCGTAAATCAGCAGCCACGGCGTGTCCTGCCAACCTGCCGCCAGCATACCGTGTGCGCCAAACAAGGCCAGCACGCCCATGCCTGCTACCAAAGTCGGCATCACAAAAGGCAGCATCAGCAGGCGTAAAACCGTGCGCCGTCCGGCAAAGTCCATCCGCGCCAGCACCCACGCCGCAGGCACGCCCAAAGCCGTGACCAAGACGCAGGTCAAAACCGCCTGCGCCACCGTCCAGCCCAAGCGCAGGCGCATATAGTCATCAGCCACCACTTCCGCCCAAGCGCCTTCGCCGTCGTAAAACGCCAGCGACAGCAAAGGCGCGGCCACCATGACCGCCAAGAAACCCAAAGGCAGAAGCAACAGCGCAAACCGCCGAATCCAAACCTGCATCGATGCGTACCCGAGAATAAAAACGCCTATTTTAGCCCGAGTTCGGCATAGAAGGTGGTATTCCTGCCCTTGTTTTCAGACGGCCTGGGCAGTCTTACGGATAAAACCGCCATTTCTTCAAATTTTCCAAACATTTACGAAATCTCTTCAAAAAGGCAACATAATTGGTTGAGCATTTTTGTTACAATGCCGCCGATTCAAAAAACCAAACAAATCAAAAACAAGGAAACATTATGACCGCTACACGCCCACAAACCTACGATGCTGTCGCGCGCGCGTTGCACTGGCTGACCGTACTCGGTTTCATCGGCATCCTCTCCACCATTACCGTTTGGACCATCTACGATGGCGAAGAATGGGTCAAATCGCTCTTCGGCGTGCATAAATCCATCGGTTTCATCACGCTGTTGGTGATTGCCGTGCGCATTGTTTGGGCTTTGCTCAATGCGTCCAAACGTCCTGCCGCCGACAGCTTTGCTGCCAAAGCAGGCCACCTTGCCCTTTACGTCCTCATGCTTGCCGTTCCCGTTATCGGCATGATCCGCCAATATGGCGGCGGCCGCGGCCCTTTGAAAGTATTCGGTATCGAAGTGATGCAGGGTTCGCCTGAAAAAATCGAATGGATGTCTAATCTCGGCAATATGGCGCACGGCAAACTCGGTTGGCTGCTCTTCGCGCTTGTCGCCGGCCACATCGCCATGGTTATCGTCCACCGCATTCAAGGCCACGACGTTTTATACCGCATGATTGGCCGCCGTTCTTAAGTGTAAAATGATAAACAGCCAAGGCCGTCTGAAAACAGTTTGACCAAGCAAAAACTGTTTTCAGACGGCCTTTTTGTATTTGTGTTAATCTGAAAAAAGTAGGGCAGGCATTTTGCCTGACGTTGTCTAAATACTGTAAACCATACCGAGAAACACCATGACTGCTCCCATTCTCGCCATCACATCCGGCGAACCGGCCGGCATCGGCCCCGACATCTGCCTCGATTTGGCTTTCGCCGACTTTCCTTGCCGCCCCGTTGTTTTATGCGACAAAAACCTGTTGGCGCAAAGGGCCGAACAGCTCGGCAAATCCGTCATCCTGCGCGACTTCCAAGCCCAAGCGGCTGATCTGTTGCCCAAGGGCGAACTCGAAGTCCTGCATATTCCTTTAGATGCCGCGTGTCGGGCGGGCGAGCTCAATCCTGCCAATGCCGCGTATGTCCTCCGGCTGCTGGATACGGCGTATCAAGGCATTTCAGACGGCCTGTTTACCGGTATGGTTACCGCGCCGCTGCACAAAGGCATCATCAACGATGCCCACGCAGGCAACGGCTTTTTCAGCGGCCATACCGAATACCTCGCCGAAAAAAGCCATACCGAACAGGTCGTCATGATGTTGACCGGCGGCGGCCTGCGTGTGGCATTGGTCACCACTCATCTGCCGCTGAAAGATATTTCCGCCGCCATCACAAAGCCTTTAATCAAGTCGGTTGTCCGCATTCTTGAACACGACCTGCGCCATAAGTTCGGCATAGCCAAACCGGTCATCCTCGTTACCGGCCTCAATCCCCACGCGGGCGAAGGCGGCCATTTGGGACACGAAGAAATCGACACCATTATTCCGGCGCTTCATGCCCTGCAGGCCGAAGGCATAGACGCACGCGGCCCTTATCCGGCCGATACTGTGTTCCAACCCTTCCTGCTCAAAGATGCCGACGCCGTCCTCGCCATGTATCACGACCAAGGACTGCCGGTGCTCAAATACGCCGGTTTCGGCGAAGGTGTGAATATCACCCTCGGCTTGCCCTTTATCCGCACCTCCGTCGATCATGGCACGGCCTTGAACTTGGCAGGCACGGGCAAAGCCGATTCCGGCAGCCTGATTACCGCCGTCCGCGCCGCGCTTGATATGGCGCACAATATGCAGCAGGCCGTCTGAAGCGTGAAGGTTTAATCGTTCGCAGGCGTAATGTGTTCCTGTAACAGCATCATCAGGGAGCATCTGCCTGCCGATTTGATGAAGCCGATGGATGTTTGGACAATAATCAGCGTTTTATTTTAAAAATCATATAAAAAAGGCCGTCTGAAACCCCATATTTTGGGTTTCAGACGGCCTTTTAGTTTTTTGGTTTACCAAATTTCAGACAAAGTTTCTTTGACTTTGGCCTTCACTTCCGCACCGAAGCGACGGCTGAGCATTTTGCTGAAATCGTCTTGCGGCGTGTAGTTGACCAGCTCGGGGGCTTTGACAACATCGCGGGCAACGCTGTAAATGCTGCCGAAGTCGTCAATCAGGCCGACCTGTTTGGCTTCTTTGCCGGTGTAGATGCGTCCACTGAAAACATCGGGATACTGTTTGTCTTTCAACCTTGCACCGCGGCCGAGTTTGACGGCTTTGATAAATTCTTGGTGGATATCGCCCAACATGCTTTCCCAAATTTGGGTTTGTGCCGGGGTTTCAGGCGTGAAAGGGTCGCCCATACCTTTGTTGCTGCCGGCGGTTTTCAGACGGCGTTTGACACCGGCTTTGTCCATCAGGCCGGTAAAGTCGAAACCGCCGCCGATCACGCCGATGCTGCCGACAATACTGGAAGGGTCGGCGTAGATTTTGTCGGCTGCGGCGGCAATGTAGTAGCAGCCGGAAGCGCACATGTCTTCGGCAACGAGGTAGACAGGAATGTCTTTGTGTTCGGCTTTGAGGCGGCGGACTTCGTTAAAGGCCGTGTTGGACACGACAGGCGAACCGCCGGGGCTGTTGGCGCGGATGATGATGGCTTTGGCATTGCCGTTGTTGTAGGCGGCTTCCATGCTGTCGCGCAGGATTTGGACTTGGTCGTCGATGTCGTTGCCGATTTCGCCGGTCAGGTCGATAACGGCGGTGTGTTCGCCGCGGGCGTGGATGCTCGTGGTTTTTCCTTCTTCTTCCGCGAGGCCGAAGATCAGGCTGAGGAAGATGAGGACGGCGATGCCGCGCCAGATATTGCGCCAAATGCGGGCGCGGCGCTGTTCTTGGTAGGCGGCGAGGAGGACTTCGCGCAGGATGTTGCGCTCCCAGTTATCGACGGGTGTGGAGGCTGAAGATGGTGTGTTTTGGGCATCGCCTTCACGGTGGATTCGGTATTGCATGATGTGATGTGCTTTCTTGTGGGCCGTCTGAATGTTCAGACGGCCTTATCGGTTTTAGTTGATGGAATAGCCGCGCAGGTATTGTGTACGTTCGCGGGTCATGCGGGTTTCACACTGCAGGCGCAGGTATTCTGCTTGTGCGGCGCTGTCTGCGGAGGCGGCGGCTTGTTGGCAGTTGAGTTTTTTGCTTTGAATCCAGGCGCGTTGTTCGCCGAGGATTTGTTGTTTGACATCGCTGTCCATGCCGCCCCAGAGGTCGTTGATCTCGCCGTCTGCCTGACGGTTTTGCGCGCGCGCGTTGTCGAGTTCGCTTTGGCTGAGGCCGGGCGGTTCGTTGCGCGGAGTTTCACGGTCAGGACGCAGGACTTCGTAGTCTGAATCGTTGTCATCATCGGTCAAGCCGACGGCTTGGCTGGCGGCGTTGTTTTCAAGGATGTCTTGTGGATCAACAGTCGGCGGCTCTTCCGTATTTTGGTTTTGCAGCAGCTTGATGGCCTGCTCTTTGGATACTGGTTTGCCGTCTATCATGACGATGCTTTTCACGCCGTAGGGCAACAGGGTGGCGGAAAGGGTCTGGGCTGTGGTGCTCAGAGTGTTGTCTTCGAGAACCGGTTTGCCGTCTTTGTCGGGGGTGTAGAGCAGGGTGGTGCTGAACGTGTTATTTTCAAAAGTCAGGTTGCTGCCCATCAGTTTTTGTTCGAGCATGTCGGACAACGGGGTGTTGCCGTAAATCAGCGGGCTGTTGTCTATGGCCGTTTTGAGGATGTTGTCGGGGATGCGGATTTTGAGGTTGGCGCGGCAGATGGCTTTGCCGTTGTCTTCGGTTTCTTTGGGGTCTTCAAGCAGGGTTTCTAATTCGAGGCCGGCGGCGATGATTTTGTCGGCATCGACGAATTGGCGGTTGTCATTGCGGGCAAAGGAGCGCGCTTGTTGTTTGAGGGTGTCTTCGATGGTGGTACGGATGTTTTGCAGTGTGGCCGGTTGGGCGCAATCAAGCGCGGCTTTCGGCTCTTCTTTGCTGCATGCGGCAAGAAGAATCGTGCTTAAAATCAATACGGAAGCGGTTTTTTTGTACATGGGTACTCCTGAAGATGACGGCCTTTCAGACGGCCTGACGTGCCTATCATAACAAAAGCACTTGCAGCAAGTAAATGCGGCAAGTGCTTTTCTATGTTAGACGTATCAGCCTTTGATGACGCTGACAAAGCCGGAGAGGATGGCGGCGTTGAGCAAGTCAACGAAGAAGGCGCCGACCATAGGTACAATCAGGAAGGCTTTGTGCGACGGGCCGAAGGTTTGGGTCAGGGACTGCATGTTGGCAACGGCGGTCGGGGTGGCACCCAAACCGAAGCCGCAGTGGCCTGCTGCCAATACGGCAGAGTCGTAATCGCGACCCATGAAGACGTAGGTAACGAAAGTGGCGTACAGAATCATCACAACGGTTTGTACGGCCAAGATGATGGTCACAGGACCTGCCAGACCGGTCAACTCCCACAGTTTCAGATTCAGAAGAGCCATGGCAAGGAAGAGTGACAGGGAAGCATTGCCGAAGACGTCGATGGCGCGGTCAAACATATTGACTTTGAAGGCTGCGGTCAGGACGTTGCGGATGACCACACCAGCAAACAGACACCATACGAATTTAGGCAAGTCGAAGAAGGCTTTGTCGTAGCCATCCACGATTTCGGCAAATGCCAAACAGCCGGCAAACATAGCCAAGGTTTCGACAGCAGACTCGGCAGTAATCAGGCGGGTGCGCTGTGCTTGTTCGAAGATGTCGTCGGCAGCATCGTTGTCGTCGGATTTGGCAGTTTTGACGACAGGTTTACGGCCCAATTTGTTGATCAGACGGCGTGCAACAGGACCACCGATCAAACCGCCGAATACCAGGCCGAATGTTGCAGAAGCCATACCTAAGCCGGTTGCGCCGGTCAGGCCGAATTTGCTTTCAAAGTCAGGACCCCATGCACCGGCAGTACCGTGACCGCCGGTCAGGGTAATCGAACCGGTAATCAGGCCAATCAGCGGATCCAAGCCCAATGCGCTCGCCAAGCCGACACCGACGAAGTTTTGGACGATGATGAATGCACCCACCACGGCGGTAAAGATAACCAAAGGCAAACCGCCCGCTTTCAGACGGGAGAAGTCGGCGCTCAAACCGATGGATGTAAAGAAGATGAGCATGAACGCATCTTGCAGCGGTTTTTCAAATTTGAAGCTGACACCGTAGGCTTCGTGCAGGGCGAACAGGACGATAGCGGCAATCAAACCGCCGGCGACCGGCTCGGGAATATTGAAGTCTCTTAAGAATTTGATTTTTTGAACCAGAAATTTACCAACCAGCAACACGAGCGTGGCGGCAATCAGTGTGTAATAACTGTTGAATTCCCATTCCATGTTGTTTCACCTCCTAGAAATGTTTTTCCGAGCATCCGTTTTTGTTCCGGATGTAGTGTGTTTCAACGCTTGGCGTTATCCGCCGAGTGTCATGGTATTGATGCGCGGACAAGGTGTTTTCAGAAAGAAATGAAAACAATGACGTGTCCGTGAAAAATAACTGGCAAATATTAGGGGAATAGTTAAAGATTGTCAAAAAATGCGAGTGTAAATCTTTTCAGACGGCCTTTTGCCCGATGGTATGGTGCGCTTCGCGGCGCCATTGTTCTAATAGGGATGTTAAAGATTCAGCCGAAGTGTGGCCGTTGCTGATGGCGGCCTGCAGCCAGTAGCAGGCGGTCGGAACATGACAGCCGACACCTTGCCCGTGATAGTAAAAACAGGCGAGGTGGTATTGGGCGGAAGGATGGTTTTGTTCGGCAGCGATGGCGTACCAGTGTGCAGCCGCCCGAGGGTCTGGCGCTGTACCGAGGCCGTAATGGTAGATGCGGCCTAAGGCTGCCGCCGCGTTTTTATGGTGGAACTCGGCAGCTTCCATGTAATTCTTGCGCGCAGCATTGTAGTCGGCGGGACGGCCGATGGCGTGGGCTTGTGCTTCCGCCAAACGGTAGATGGTTTCGGTTTGTTGCTGTTGCAGGGCGGCTGTTTTGATTTGTTCGTATTGTTGCGGATGGTACAGCGCGGCGTCGCTGATGAGTTTTTGTGCGGCGGCGGCAGAACCCAGCGCGGCGGCCCGGTGGTAGTAATCATGCGCGATATGGTTGTCGGCTTTGATGCCGAGGCCGTAGCGGTAGAGGTCGCCCATGATTTTTAGGGCTTCAGGATAGTCTTTCTCGGCAGCGGCTTTGGCATAGTGCGCCGCTTGGAACGGGTCGCGTTCGGAAAGTTCGCCGGTCAGGGCGTATTGGGCCAGCTTGGCCTGTGCTTTCGCGTGTTCCTTATCGGCGGCACGACGATACCATTCTAAGGCTTCAGGTTTGTGTTGGGTGGCAAGAAGGTCGGCCAGCAGGGTTTGTGCGGCGATGTGGCCGGCTTGCGCGGCTTGTTCGAGATAATGTTCGGCTTGTCCGTGGTTTGGACTGACACCTGTGCCGTAGAAGTAGATTTGACCGAGTTGCCAGCAGGCGGCAGTCACGCCGAGCGCGGCCGCTTTTTCGTATTGTTCGATGGCTGTCGCAATGTCGCCTTGGCGTTGGTGATGGCGTGCCAGATGGTAATATGCAGGCGCGGCATATCGGGCGGTAGCAAGCTCCGCCCAGTAAAGGGATTGTGGATTGTTGCGCTGCGCGTGGTAACGCATGAGGATTAATTGGGCTTCAAGATGACCTTGCTCACCCAGCCAGGCGTAGTCGTTGAGAAGCTGTCCTGTTGGGGTACCGTTGTGTTCGCGTTGTTGCAGCAGGGTAAAGAGTGCCTTAGGATGGCGTTGGGCCGCGGCGGCTTCCAGCCATGGAAGTGCCTGCTCCGGATGACCATTTTGCAGCAGATGATTGCCCAATACAAAAGCAGCTTCCGTATAACCCTGCTCTGCGGCCTGTTGCAGCAGGGGCAGGGCTTGGGCGGTATTGGATTGTTCCAAAAGGGCGGCGGCTTGCCGGTAGAGGATATCAGGAGCGGCGGTCATGGTTTGCGGGCGGATATAAAGTGGAAGACGGATGCTGCGGCATATGGGCGGCGATACCGGTTGAGGGTTTTGTAAAAATATTGCTCGCCACAGTTTTGTAAAGTGTATTGCCTTGCTGGCTTATCTTTAGGATGTTTGGCTTGTTATATTGTTTTGCCTGGGAGTACATCCATATTTTGTGTGTTATTAAGGCCTCAGCTTGAGTTGGTATGCTTTTATGACATCTCAGTTATTATACTGTCTTTGTAATTTATTGTTAATGATAAATGCAGTTTTTATGTTTTATTTACATGGTAGTAGCTAAGATATTGTTTGCTTCAGGCCGTCTGAAATGTTTTTCAGACGGCCTGAACTTTTCCTTCACTAAGTCAGGTTGTCGGTGTGGAAGAGTCGGATGTGTTTTTGTGAGGAAAAAAGACCTTACTGTAGAAGTTACCGTTAATTTGGGTCACGTTGAGGTGGTACATTCGGTAGGCATGGAACAGCTCTTTATCAGGCGGTGTCGGATGATTCCAAAATTCTGCCAAGGTATTTTGGTCAGTAATGCCGGGAATATCATAATAGGCACGGCCGAGCACTTTGACAGGCATATTGTGAATCAGGCCGGACAGGCCGCTGGTGCTGTTGATGGTGACCATGCCGAGGCCATGGCGCAGGAAAGCGGGCAGGGGGACATCATGGACGTAAGTCACGCGGCCTTTGAGTTCGGGGTGTTCTTTGATAAAGCGTTTAATGTCGCGCCAGTAGTCGATAAAGCCGCGGTCCATCGGATGATGCTTGATGATGATGTTGGTATCGGCAGGCGCGTGCGCGGCGAATGAGCTCAAAACATGGAGCAGGAAGCTGCGGACGCTGGGAAAGTCGCAATGGATACGGACTTGGCTGTCGTTGAATACCTGCAGAGGAACAATAAAAAACTTGCCGTATTTGCCCGCCTCCACGCGTTTGGCGATTTGGATGTCTTCAATATAGTAGTTCAAACGCTTGAGGATGGAGAGCGACCACAGTTTGAGGTAATGGCCGGCATTGGATGCGCGGTGGTGGATGTAGTCGAGGTGGTGGATGTAGTCGGGGTAGTGGATGTAGTCGGGGTAGTGGATGTAGTCGGGGTAGTGGATGTAGTCGGGGTAGTGGATGTAGTCGGGGTAGTGGA
>NZ_JBQCVH010000008.1:1526-12852 GCF_051958545.1 Neisseria sp. P0009.S010 | reverse complement strand
TGAGCGTGCCGGCAATCAGCTGCCAAAGCTCAAGCCTGCGGCTGCGGCGTGGAATGGGCAGCAGATCTTGGGTAAGCCCCCAGCCTGCATAGAAAGGCAGGCCATAGCAGCTGACTTTTTTGCCGCGCAACAAGGCTTCAAAACCGGTCAGCGAAGTCATGGTATGTACTTCGTCTGCGTATTGGAGACAGGTCAGGATATCTGCTTGCTCGGCGGTTTGGTCGGCATATCGTGCCGTATCTTCAGGGGAAATATGGCCGATACGGTTATCGCTGACTACATCGGGATGCGGTTTGTAGATGATATAGGCATCGGGATTGCGTTCGCGTACGGTACGAAGCAGATCCAGATTGCGATAGATTCGGGGCGAACCGTAGCGGATAGACGCATCATCTTCAACCTGGCCGGGAACGAGGATCACGGTTTTGTCGGTTGATGGAGCGGTAAAGTCTGAGCTGTCGACGTTGTATTTGCTGATGTGGTTTTCGGTCAACATTTTTTGCAGCTTCAAGGCCGTCTGAAAGTCTTGATCGTCGAAGTTTTGGTTTTGCAGGATGTGTTCAAGACGGGACGGGATTTCGGCATTGAAATAAATGCCCATATCGTCGGTAACGAGCGACAGCGGCGGGACTAAATTAGAACCAAGCCCGACCGAGCGGATAAAGCCGTCTTCCATGCGCAGCAGGGGGATGTGGTGTTGTTCGGCAAAACGGACGATGGCCTCTTTACCGTTGCCCCAGGCAAGGATGCGTGCATCATCGGACAGTTTGACTCCGGCCAGTTTTTGGGTGGAGGAGATAAATTTCAGACGGCAAGAGGGTACGTTAAAGAATGGTTTGGCAACCGCGCGTTTCCACAAAGACATGCCGACACAATACAACTCGCCACGCAATTTGTCGTTTTTACGTTTGACCGTTGCCAGATAGTCGATGATATCAAAGAGGCTACCTGCTTCGCCGGTATTGGGGTTGAGGTAGCGGCTGTATTGCAGATAGGCCGCGGCGAAGAGCTGCAGCAAGTTGCGGGGGCGCGTCGTTGGGTTCGAACAAGGCTATCGATTTTAGGATGGCGGTCGTCGTTCACGCCCCATCCGGCATACCACGGCAGGCCGAAGGTGGTCAGCGGTTTGCCGCACAAAAGCGCCTCAAAACCCATTTGTGAGGTAACGCAATAAACCTTATCGACGTTTTGCAACAAAGAAATCGGATTGATGTCTTCTGCCAAAAGATGGACGCGGTGTTGCTGCGCCAGCCGGGTCAGATAGCCTTGTTTTTTGCCGCACAAAACATCGGGATGGGTTTTGACCCAGATATCGGCTTGCGGGTTTTCATTCAAGGCCGTCTGAAACATCAGTTCAAACGTAGAGGCGTCTGCGCCGCCATACTGGATGGCCATATCGCCGAAGGTTTGGTCGATGATGAGGACGGTTTCGGGCTTGGATGGGGAACGTAAAGGATGATCGTCTGAAAGTTCGGGCGCGTGGTTGTATTTGGATAGATGATGTCGCAGGATGAAATCCATCGCCTGCTGCGCCTGAGCCAAGGTTTCAGACGGCATGGTATCGGAGGCAAGAATCAGTTGTTCCAAACGAGAAGGACGTGTGGTGTCGTAGTAGATGCCGATGTCGTCATAGACGATGGAATAGGGCGGATAACCGGCGACACCCAGTCCGAGCGAGCGTAAAAAGCCGTCTTCCAACGCAATAAAGGGAAGCCGGTGTTCAGCGGCGAAAGTACGCGCTTTGTGTGTCGTCGGGCGCAAACCCCAGCCGACCACAGCCTCTGCTCCTTTTCCATCTTTGCAGATATGAAACTCAGGCAATAGGGTGGAGAGATGGGGGATTTTGCGGATGCCGCGAGAGGGAATGTAGGCGTTTTTCACAATGCGTTTTCGTCGATTATTGTTATTAATGGATTGTAGGCCGTCTGAAAAGAGGAGCATTCTTTCAGACGGCCTGAATTATTTTTTAAAACGTTACGGCTTCGCCCAATACTTTGCCTGCCAAGTCTTTAGGCGACAGGTTCGGCTCGCCTTGCAACGGCCAGTTGATGCCGACGGTCGGATCATTCCAAATCAGCGAGTGTTCGGCTTTGGGGTTGTAATAGTCTGTACATTTATAGACGAACTCGGCTTCATCGCTCAATACATAGAAGCCGTGAGCGAAACCTTCGGGTACCCACAGTTGGCGTTTGTTTTCTGCGGACAGAATTTCGCCTACCCATTTGCCGAAAGTGGGGGAGTCTTTACGCATATCGACGGCCACGTCGAATACTTCGCCGACAACCACGCGTACGAGTTTACCTTGTGTGTTTTCAGTTTGATAGTGCAGGCCGCGCAATACGCCTTTACTGGATTTGGAATGGTTTTCCTGCACGAAGGTGCGGTCGCAGATTTGGGTTTTGAACCACTCGTCGCGGAAGGTTTCCATAAAAAAGCCGCGCGAGTCGCCGAAGACTTGGGGCTCAAGCAGTTTTACGTCAGGAATGGCGGTATCAATGATGTTCATCGTTTTATCTTTCATCTAAAGGCCGTCTGAAAAGTTTCAGACGGCCTCAAACATTATTTTTTTAACAGGCGCAGCAAATATTGGCCGTATTGGTTTTTCGCCATCGGGCGCGCCAGCTCTTCCAGTTTTTCATCAGAAAGCCAACCGTTGCGCCAAGCGATTTCTTCCAGACAGGCGATTTGCAGGTCTTGGATGTTTTGCACGGTTTGGACGAATGAAGCGGCTTCGTGCAGGCTCTCGTGGGTGCCGGTGTCCAACCATGCGAAACCGCGTCCCAAAAGTTGTACCGACAATGAACCGTCTTCCAAATACATTTGGTTGAGGTCGGAGATTTCCAATTCGCCACGGGCGGACGGTTTGATTTGTTTGGCGAATTCGACGACGCGTTGATCGTAGAAGTACAAGCCGGTTACCGCCCAATCGGATTTGGGCTGTTGCGGTTTCTCTTCGATAGACAGGGCGTTGAAGTTTTCGTCAAATTCAACCACGCCGAAACGCTCGGGATCTTTAACCTGATAACCGAATACGGTTGCGCCGTGGGTCTTGGCGGCAGCCTGTTTCAATGTTTGCGTAAACGATTGGCCGTAGAAAATATTGTCGCCCAAAACCAAGCAAACATTGTCGTTGCCAATAAATTCTTCGCCGATGATAAATGCCTGTGCCAAGCCGTCCGGACTGGGTTGAACGGCATAGCTGATGGAAATGCCGAAATCGCTGCCGTCGCCAAGCAGGCGTTTGAAAGAGGCGTTGTCTTCGGGCGTGGTAATGACCAAAATATCGCGGATTCCTGCCAGCATCAATACGGACAGGGGATAGTAAATCATGGGCTTGTCGTACACGGGCAGCAGTTGTTTGGATACGCCGCGCGTGATGGGGTAGAGGCGAGTGCCGCTGCCGCCGGCAAGGATAATGCCTTTCATGGGTTTTCTCCTGAGTAGTGTGTGTTTGCATGATTTTCAGACGGCCTAATATGGGAACAGGCCGTCTGAAAACTTATTTTCCGGTGCCTAAACGCTCTAAACGATAGCTGCCGTTCAATACGTTTTGCCACCAGGTTTTGTTGTCCAAATACCATTGCACTGTTTTGCGGATGCCGGATTCGAATGTTTCCTGAGGTTTCCAGCCCAGCTCCCTGCCGATTTTGGCAGCATCGATGGCGTAGCGCATGTCATGGCCGGGGCGATCTTGTACGAAAGTAATCAAATCTTCATAACGCGCCACGCTGGCCGGTTTTTCAGGAACAAGCTCTTCCAGCAGGGCGCAGATGGTTTTGACGACTTCAATATTGGCTTTTTCATTGTGGCCGCCGATATTGTAGGTTTCGCCGACAACACCCTCGGTAACAACCTGATACAGTGCTCGTGCGTGGTCTTCGACAAACAGCCAGTCGCGGATTTGCATACCGTCGCCGTAAACGGGCAGTGGTTTGCCGTCGAGCGCGTTCAGAATCATCAAAGGAATGAGTTTTTCCGGAAAATGGTAGGGGCCGTAGTTGTTGGAGCAGTTGGTTACGATGGTCGGCAAACCGTAAGTACGCAACCATGCGCGGACGAGGTGGTCGCTGGACGCTTTAGAAGCAGAGTAGGGACTGGACGGCGCGTATGGCGTGGTCTCGGTAAACAAATCGTCTGTGCCGTGCAAATCGCCATAGACTTCATCGGTAGAAATATGGTGGAAACGGAAGGCTTCGCGCTTTTCAGACGGCATTTGTTGCCAGTAGGCTCGGGCCGCTTCAAGCAGATTGAATGTGCCGACGATATTGGTTTGGATAAACTCGCCTGCCGAATCAATAGAGCGGTCGACATGGCTTTCCGCAGCCAAGTGCATCACGGCATCAGGCTGGTGTTGTGCGAATACGCGGTCGAGTTCGGCGCGGTCGCAAATATCCACTTGTTCAAAAGCATAGCGAGGATTATTGGCTACCTCAGTCAAAGATTCCAAATTGCCGGCATAAGTCAGCTTATCGACATTGACGACAGAGTCTTGGGTGTTTGGGATAATATGACGGACAACGGCAGAACCGATAAAGCCCGCGCCGCCGGTAACAAGGATTTTTTTCATAAGTTTCAGAGGATAGTCAAAATAATATAAACGGATTATAGCAGACAGAAAGTGTGTTTTTCAGATAAAGAGGCCGTCTGAAAACATCTCTTTCAGACGGCCTGTATCAGTTCAACTTAATCGTCGTAGCCATTTGGATTGTTGCTGACCCAACGCCATGAGTCTTCCATCATCTGCGCCAAATCGCGCTTGGTTTCCCAACCGGTCTGCGCTTTGGTGTAGGCGGGATCGGCGTAGAAACAGGCCAAATCGCCATCGCGACGCGGTTTGATTTGGAACGGAATAGTCAAACCGGAGGCTGCCTCAAAGGCACGGATGATTTCCAATACCGAATAAGCACGTCCCGAACCCAAATTAAACAGGTGTACGCCCGACACATCGCTTTTCGCCTGCATGGCCGCCACATGGCCTTCCGCCAAATCCATCACATGGATATAGTCGCGCATACCCGTACCGTCTGGGGTAGGGTAGTCATCGCCGAAAACCGACAATTGCGGCAGCTTGCCTGAAGCCACTTGGCAGATATAAGGCAGCAGATTGTTTGGGATACCGTTTGGCTGCTCGCCGATCAAACCGCTTTCATGCGCACCGATAGGGTTGAAATAGCGCAACAAAATCACGCTCCAGCGCGGATCGGCCTTTTGGATATCCGTCAAAATGCGCTCCACCATAGACTTGGACGTACCGTAAGGGCTGGTCGTATCCCCCGGTTGCATATCTTCCGTATAAGGTACTTTACCCGGATCGCCGTAAACCGTAGCAGATGAGCTGAACACAATCTTAAATACGCCGGCACGCGCCATTTCTTCAGCCAAAACCAAGCTGCCCGACACATTGTTGTCGTAGTATTTCATTGGTTCGGCCACGCTTTCACCGACGGCCTTCAAGCCGGCAAAATGGATGACGGCATCAATATCGTGTTCTGCAAAGATTTGACGCAACACTTCACGATCACGGATATCCCCTTGATAAAAAGGCACAGACTTGCCGGTAATCTTTTCCAAGCGCGGGAGGATATTGGCAGACGAATTGCACAAATTGTCCAAAATCACAGCATTAAAGCCTGATTTCAGCAGGGAAACAACGGTATGGGAACCGATAAAGCCGGTACCGCCGGTGATAAGAATAGTCATTGGTTTTCCTTATACAGCATATGTTATCTTGTTTTGAATGAAGTGTATCAGTATTATCCTTTGTCTTCCCAAAAATTATCTTACGTTGTGCTGTCCTATCAATCGTTCAGATGGAATATGAAGGAATATATGAACATTACCCAAATTCTCTCCCAAGAACTCTCCGCCACTACCGCGCAAATCAATGCCGCCATTGAGCTTTTGGACGACGGCGCGACCGTACCCTTTATCGCGCGTTACCGTAAAGAAGCCACGGGTGGGCTGGACGATACGCAGCTGCGCCAGCTTGCCGAGCGGCTGCAATATCTGCGCGAATTGGAAGATCGCAAAGCCGTTGTTTTAAAAAGTATTGAAGAGCAAGGCAAGCTTTCAGACGACCTCAGGGCGCAAATCGAAGCTGCCGACAACAAAACCGCGCTGGAAGACCTGTATCTGCCCTATAAACCCAAACGCCGTACCAAAGCGCAAATCGCGCGTGAACACGGTTTGCAGCCGCTGGCGGACGTGTTGCTTACCGAGCAGCCGCAGGACGTGGAAGCCGCCGCGCAGGGCTACCTGAACGAAAACGTCCCCGACACCAAGGCCGCGCTGGACGGCGCGCGTGCGATTCTGATGGAGCAGTTTGCCGAAGACGCGGAACTCATCGGCACGCTGCGCGACAAGCTGTGGAACGAAGCCGAAATCCACGCGCAAGTCGTTGAAGGCAAAGAAACCGAAGGCGAAAAATTCAGCGATTATTTCGACCACCGCGAACCCATCCGCACCATGCCCAGCCACCGCGCGCTGGCGGTTTTGCGTGGCCGCAACGAAGGCGTGTTGAACATCGCGCTCAAATACCAGCCCGACGACACGCCGATTACGCAGCAAAGCGAATACGAGCAAATCATCGCCCGCCGTTTTAAGGTTTCAGACGGCCACAAATGGCTGCGCGACACCGTGCGCCTGACTTGGCGCGCGAAAATCTTTTTGTCGTTGGAGCTTGAAGCACTAAATCGTCTGAAAGAAGCCGCTGATACCGACGCGATTACCGTGTTCGCCCGCAATCTCAAAGACTTGCTGCTCGCCGCGCCCGCCGGACGGATAACTACTTTGGGTCTCGACCCCGGCTACCGCAACGGCGTGAAATGCGCCGTGGTGGACGACACGGGCAAGTTGCTGGATACGGTCATCGTCTATTTGCATCAAGAAAACAATATGTTGGCAACGCTGTCGCGCCTGATTAAACAACACGGCGTGAAACTCATCGCCATCGGCAACGGCACTGCCAGCCGCGAAACCGACAAAATCGCGGGCGAACTGGTGCGCGGAATGCCCGAAATGGGGCTGCACAAAATCGTCGTTTCCGAAGCCGGCGCATCGATTTATTCCGCGTCCGAACTGGCGGCGCGCGAGTTCCCCGACTTGGACGTTTCCCTGCGCGGCGCGGTGTCCATCGCCCGCAGGCTGCAAGACCCGCTCGCCGAGTTGGTCAAAATCGACCCCAAATCCATCGGCGTGGGGCAGTATCAGCACGACGTGAACCAAAGCCAGCTCGCCAAATCGCTGAATGCAGTGGTCGAAGACTGTGTGAACGCCGTCGGCGTGGATGTGAACACCGCCTCCGCCCCGCTCTTGGCGCGGATTTCCGGTTTGAATCAAACCCTTGCCCAAAATATTGTTGCCTACCGCGATGAAAACGGCGCGTTCGACAGCCGCAAAAAATTGCTGAAAGTACCGCGTTTGGGCGAAAAAACCTTCGAGCAGGCAGCAGGCTTTTTGCGGATTAACGGCGGCAAAGAGCCGTTGGACGCGAGCGCCGTCCACCCCGAAGCCTATCCTGTAGTTGCCAAAATGCTGGCGCAACAAGGCATTACCGCCGCCGAACTCATCGGCAACCGCGAGCGCGTGAAGCAAATCAAAGCGTCCGACTTTACCGACGAACGCTTCGGCCTGCCGACCATTCTGGACATCCTGTCCGAGCTGGAAAAACCCGGCCGCGACCCGCGCGGCGAGTTTCAGACGGCCTCATTCGCTGAAGGTATCCATGAAATCAGCGACTTGCAAGTCGGCATGATACTCGAAGGCGTGGTTTCCAACGTTGCCAACTTCGGCGCGTTCGTGGACATCGGCGTCCATCAGGACGGCTTGGTGCACATCTCCGCCCTGTCCAACAAGTTCGTCCAAGACCCGCGTGAAGTGGTGAAAGCCGGCGATGTGGTGAAAGTAAAAGTGCTGGAAGTCGATGCTGCGCGTAAACGCATTGCGCTGACTATGCGGTTGGATGACGAACTGGGTGGCACAGCCAAAGGCAACAGGCCGTCTGAAACCCGACATCAAGAACGCCGCGACCGCAAACCCCAACGCAACGACCGCGCCCCGACCAATTCGGCGATGGCGGATGCGTTTGCGAAGTTGAAGCGGTAAGGTAGAAAACCAATTAAAGGTCGTCTGAAAACTTTTCAGACAACTTTTGCCGGCATTTACAGTTGTAATGATACGTTTGTTTTAGTTAAATTCCGTTTATCTGAAATGGATTGTAGATTTTAGATGTAATGGTATTTTAATCAAAATTACAAGTTGAGTATCTGTTTAGTATTTTGTTATTGTTATGAAAGATTATTGGAAAACAGATATTGTTTTAGACTACTTTTGAATATTGGGTTTGTAACCCATTCTATATTTATTAAATTAATAAAAGATATTTCGGTTGAAATTTTAAAATATGGTAAAGATTTTTATATGTATTTTTTATTTTATCTTTATGATATGTTATTTTTTATTAGGTGGAATTTTATATGTATACAGGATAGAATATTATGATATTTTTATTATTTTTGTAAGAATTAATAAGTATATATTCTATGGTGGGGGGATCACTCTTTTTTTTCTTTCCTCTAGTGTAAAGTTTATTATTGGTAATATTACAGAGTCAAGTAAATTTTTTAAACAAATTAATATGATTTTTTATATTGTTCAGTATATTAATTTATTTATATTTTTTGCAATTTGTATTTCCGTTTTTTGGGTTGTGGTTTTTAGTTTAAAATTTGGAGTATGAGAATGCCAAACGCTGGATTTAGTTTTTTAAATATTGCACGCGAAAATGGATTAAGTACTGCTGATGCGATTCAAAATGCTAATAATATTCAGAAATATTTAGCCACGCCTGAAGCAGATAGAAATTCATTGGATGGCCTTGATGCTGCAATCGCAGCCTTATCTTTTGCCGCTACAAGTGCTGCTATGGGAGCTTCTGTAGCCAATGCAGGTCTCTCTGGTAATGCAAATGCAGCTGGTGCTATGTTGACGGGAGCTGCATATCAATTGAATGGGGCAGTTGCTTCAGCTTCTATGGCTGCAACTTATGCATATTTGAAGAGTAGTAGGTATCTTCAAATAAGCGTATAGTTCCAAATATCACAAATCCATCATCACAACCTTAGGAGTTCAAACCATGAAACCTGTTTTGTTTGCCGCGTTGATTTCCTGTTTCTCCGTTGCTGCATATGCGGCCTGTACCGACAGCCAGCAGCAGTGCGTGATTTATAAAAACGGCAACGTCGCGACAGAAGGCGGCTGTACGGTCAGCAAGTGCCAAAGTGCCGATGAGCAAGTGTTGAAATGGAAGCTGAAAAACGGCAAAGGCGTAACCGTGGAGATCGGTAAAAACGGTAAGGTTTTGGTGAACAAGAAACCGGGTGCGAAAGCGAACAACAGCAATGCGTCAGGCATGGGTTTGACATGCTATGCCGCCGATGCGGACAAACGCGAACAGTTTTGCTCAACCAATTATTGATTGGATTGTTGCTTTGATTAAAGGCCGTCTGAAAAGTGTTTCAGACGGCCTTGATGTTTATCCTTCCGATATTTTTTCATTGAGAAAGTCGATAAAGCTGCGCACTTTCGCACTGAGAAATGCCCTGTCGACATAGGTGGCGTTCAGTTGGTCTGTCCAGATGGTGTAATCGGGCAGGAGTTGGATCAATGTGCCGTCCTTCAATTCCTGCTGAACTGCCCAAAGGGGCTGATAGCCTATGCCTGCTCCTGCTTTAATCAGCTCGCGTATCATCAGTGTGTTGTCGCTGCGGATAACCGGGGAGAGATGGAGAATGGCTTTTTCTCCGGTGTGGTTTGGCCGCTGACTTGTCCTTCGTCATCGACTTCTATGGCCTGACGCTGTTTGCTGCCGGCGGTCTGAATAATGGTGGCGTCAATGACGGCGGCGGATGCTTTCTTTACTTTTAAGCCTTTTTCGGTCAGTTGGCGGTTGATCAGTTCCAGCAATTCGGACAGGGTGTCGTCTTACGCCAGCCAATTGCGGTAGCGGCATAAGGTGCTGTAATCGGGGATGCTCAACTCGTCGAAACGGCAAAACAGGTTGAAGTCGATGCGGGTGATGAGGCTGTGTTCGAGTTCGGGATCGGAGAGGCTGTGCCATTGTCCGAGCAGGACGGCTTTGAACATGGACAACAGGGGATAGGCGGGACGGCCGCGGTGGTCTCGGAGGTAACGGGTTCTTTGACGATTCAGGTATTGTTCGATCGGTTGCCAATCAATCACCTGATCCAACTTCAATAGTGGGAAACGGTCGATGTGTTTGGCAATCATGGCTTGGGCAGTTTGCTGGAAGAAGGTGGTCATGGAAAATCCCCTAAATGTCTTGGTGAGAATTTAGGGGATTTTGGGGAATTTTGCAAAGGTCTCAGATAGTACGGCTATGCGAGGCAACGCCGTACTGGTTTAAAGTCAATCCACTATAAGTCTTTTATTCGAGATTCATGTCCAGTTGAGCAAACCCGCCAAACAAAACAAAAAACCCGCAGCATAGCTGCGGGTTTGATACCTATTTAACACTAAACCAGTATTACCATTCGTAGTTCACGCCTACGTTGTAAGATGCAGAGCCGCCTGAAGAGGTGCCGACTGCAAGACCGGCCTTGGCTGCAAAGTTTTCATTGAAGCGGTAGCCTGCACCGACTGCAACTGCGGTGTCAGATTTGAAACCACCCAAAGCAGCGGTAACGTTAAACTTACCAACGCTGTAAGGTTGGAACAGACCGCTGAGGGCTGCTTGTGCAGCAAGACCTTGGCGGGTCTCTTTGCGCAGATTAGCTACGTTTTTGTCCAAGTTGTCGATACGCGCTGAGTTTTTAGCAATACCGGCAGCGTGTTGGTTGCTTGCTGTTTGCAGGGTAGCAATATCGGCTTTGTTAGCGGCAACTTGTGTGGCATTAGCTTTAACTGCATCTTGAGCTTGAGCAGCAGCAGTTTGCGCCGCACTTGCTACATTATTGGCAGCATCAGCGGATGTTTTTGCAGCTTTGGCATGGCTTTCAGCAGTTTCAGCAGATTTTTGGGCAACTTCAACAGCACCTTTTACCACTTGAGCTGATTTTTGAGCTTCAACAGCTATTGTTCTTACGCTTTCTACAGCAGTCTTATCAGCTTTGGTCTCAATTGCTGCTTTATTGGCGTCGATGTCTTGACGGTTAGCTTCTAAAGCGTCAGCTGCTGCTTTACCGGCTAATGCGAGATCACCGATGTCTTTATCCAAGCTGGCGATCGCATTGTTGAAGCCTTCGTTAGCTTCTTTTTGCTCTTCAAGTTTGGCAGTATTTTCAGCGATTGCTGCTTTATTGGCGTCGAT
>NZ_JBQCVH010000008.1:0-1426 GCF_051958545.1 Neisseria sp. P0009.S010 | reverse complement strand
CCCATGTCGGCAGTGTATTTTGCCAATTCTTCGAAGTCAGCTTTATCGGCTTTAGTTTCGATTGCTGCTGTGTTGGCATCAATATCTTTACGGTTGGCTTCCAAAGCCTCAGTTGCTTTCAGACCTGCTTGTGCCAAGTCAACGATGTCTTTATCGTGACGAGTGATAGCTGCGCTAGTCGCGTCGCTCAGGGCAGTTACTTCATCACCGATGTCGTTAACTTTTTTACCCATGTCGGCAGTGTATTTTGCCAATTCTTCGAAGTCAGCTTTATCGGCTTTAGTTTCGATTGCTGCTGTGTTGGCATCAATATCTTTACGGTTGGCTTCCAAAGCCTCAGTTGCTTTCAGACCTGCTTGTGCCAAGTCAACGATGTCTTTATCCAAGCTGGCAATCGCATTATTGAAGCCTTCGTTAGCTTCTTTTTGCTCTTCCAATGCTGCTTTATTAGCATTTACATCTGCGCTGATGGCGTTAACAACTTCTGCAGTTTTTACCAATGCTTCGCTGTTGTCGTTGACGGTTTCAGTCAAGTCACCCAATGCCTCATCGTGTGCAGCTACAACTTCTTTCAAACCCAATCCGCCAAAGCCGTCAGCTTCAACATCTGCTTGTGTAGCTTCACGGACGGTTTTGCTGCCATCTTCATTAGTAGCGACGAAGTTGCTGCCGGCAGCAAAGCCATTAACTGCCTGCTCCAGCTCCATAGTTTTCAACAACAGGGCTGAACTCTCCTTGTCAAAAGTGAATTTCCCAGTATCTTGATCGAATTTGGTGTTTTCACCAAAAACGGTCTGAAATGCCATAGCATTTTGTGCCTTTTCGGGAATTGAACCCAGATCTCTTTCAGCCGCGCCCGCTGCGCTGCTTACCACAGCTGCCGCAATAGCCAAACTCAATGCTTTAACGTTGAATTTTTTCATGTTTTTTACCTTTTTGTGGTGGGTGTAGGGACGTTATTCAAGATTCTCTTTCCCCGTAAACTGAAAAAGGGACACCGCATGGTCTTAACGGTGATAGTCACTTGAAGAAAGTTGCACCCTCCATTGTAAAAAAATGAAATTTAAATGCAAGTATTCTGTATAGATTTTTCACATATCATGAAAATATGTTGTACATATACATCATTCGGATAAGATGCAAGGAGCACAAAAAATAACGCAAATAGAGACCTTTGCAAAATCCCCCCAAAAATCCCCTAAATTCCCACCAAGACATTTAGGGGATTTCTCATGAGCACCTTCTTCAGGCAAACCGCACAAGTCATGATCGCCAAGCACATCGACCGCCTCCCATTGCTAAAGTTAGATCAAGTGATTGATTGGCAACCGATCGAACAGTACCTGAACCGTCAAAGAACCCGTTACCTCCGAGACCACCGCGGCCGTCCCGCCTATCCCCTGTTGTCCATGTTCAAAGCCGTCCT
>NZ_JBQCVH010000007.1:0-133875 GCF_051958545.1 Neisseria sp. P0009.S010 | reverse complement strand
AGAAATGGCTCAAACACAGGCGGCGTAAGCTAAAACGGCCGACCGACGGCTTTACGGTAGTGCATCAGACCAACTACAACGGCAGTACTTTTTTAGAAATCGAAGCAACGCCTGATTATTTAAAGCATTACCGTTCGCTGTTTCCTGACAACCGTTATCCCGAGGATTTGCCCCTGCCAAGCATTGGTTGGCATCCAATGTTTAGACCGATATTTTGTTCTGATTCTGCTGTAAGTTTTGGAAAATCATTAAAGGATATTGACAACTTAGAAAAATCATTAGAGGCTATTGACAACAACGGTCATATTAAGAATTTTCATGCAAGATTGTCTATTCATGATAGTGTATCTCTATACTTTATGCATGATAACCAAGAAAATATGAGATGTAGCAAGGAAATATCTTATATTCAATATAAAAAAAATTATTTATATAAAAAAGATTATTTTATCACCAATTAAAATTAAAAATTTACTCAAACAATTAATAGGAGAATTATTATGGCAACAGTTCAAAATGCACAAATTCGGCAGCATTTTATTCGCATGGGCATGCCTAAAAAGGAGATTGATAGCATCATGCGGGATAATGTTATTATGCAAAAGACTCATATTTTTATCAATAAATGGGGGCTATCAAGTATTCGTGTCGATCATCATGTTCCAGCCACTTATACAACGAGAAAATTAAGAGGAGACATTGAATACCGTGAGATGGTATTTGGAAAAGATTATCTTACGGCTTCTGATTATGCCCATGAAATCGAGCATGGTATTTCTGATACTCTTTATAGACTAGATCTTGCTGATGAGAGAAATCCAACAAAAAACCTTACTGCAAATGAGTATGCCCGCCGTTTTTTGTATGAAGAAGGAAAAGCCGAATACAACCGTTTTCAGTTTGATTTGCGGAACAATCCCAAAGAAACCAAATACGGATCGGATACGGCAGCAATCAAGGCGATGAACCAACAACAGGCTGTTGATTATTTTGCCCACAAAATGAAAACCCAAAACCCCAGCGGACAGCCCGACCATACTTATTGGACATGGGCGAAATCTGTATTCCTTAAGGAAACCAATCCAAACCTGCTAAACGGTAAAACTCCGGCCGAAAAGCAAAAAATTCTGCAATCAGGAATGGATGAAGCAGCGCCTGACCATCCCAACAGACTGTTTGGCGTAGGTGACGAGCGGGTTCGCTTTCAGAAAACCGATCCAAATATGCCGCTTAGTCTGATGCCGATGATGGCGCGTGGAAATCCTACGCTGATGGTGGTATTTGTACCTGCCAACAGCCGTTTGGCAGACGGTACGGTAACGACGGCTGCAAGAACAGCGTTATATTATTCTTCAGGCGGAAAGCAGGGGGCGATTGAATTCGGTATCGGTGGCGCGGGCAAGAGTGTCAGCTTCAACGATAATTTAGTAAATTACTCAAAAAGTGCGTATGCGGCACTGATTACTTCAGCCAGTAGGCTTCATTCCAATGCAGTGAACCGCTTGGCTACTTTGGTCGAACAGCAAAAATCCGAACAGGCATCAGGAAAAGGCAAAGAAATTCATAATGAAAACGAAGCTTTGAAAGCTTTGCAGGATTTACTGAACAAAGCCAATATTTCACTTGATTTGCAGGGCGGAGTGGATAATCTTCAGCAGAATTTTGACCAAATTGCCAAAAATTACCATACTCCTCTTGCTATCGAGCTGTATGGAGAAGAGTTGCTCACGACTTCGGTGGAGGATGGAGTGAGTTTTGATATGGATGGCGACGGGATGGCCGAACAGACGGCTTGGCTCAAAAAAGGCAGCGGTTTTTTGGTTTGGGATAAAAATGGAGACGGCATGGTAAACGACGGAACGGAGATGTTTGGTGAGGCAACAGTTATGTCTGACGGCAAGCGCGCAGAAAACGGCGTAGAAGCTTTGAAAGATTTGGACAGCGACAATAATAATATCATTAATCAATATGATGAATTGTGGGGCGAGCTAAGAATCTGGCATGACGAAAACAGTAACGGGAAAACGGAGGAAGGAGAGCTTTCTCTATTGTCCGACTGGGATATCCAGTCGATCTCTTTGGATTTTGCAAAAATCAATCTGAAAGATGAAGCCGATAATAAAATATTATTTGAATCAGAAGTGGTTTTGGAAAACGGGGAAAGGCGTAAGGTTGCCGATATTGATTTCCAAAACGACAAAGGAATTTACAATGAGTTGGCAGGTGAAATTTCAGCAGAGACAGCCGCTGATGTCGTGTATCCGACGGAAATTTCAACATCGGTTATACTGCCCGGAGACAATACTGCATATATCCCGGCCGTATAAACACGTTATCAGATATGGTTTCCAAAGATATTTGGCAGGATAATCCTTTTGCGTGAGGCATTCAGACGGCCTTTGCCCAATCAAACCCATTTTCGGAGGATTTTTAATGAAACTGTATATTTACGACCATTGCCCGTTTTGTGTTCGTGCGCGGATGATTTTCGGCTTGCGTGATGTGGCGGTGGAAGAGGTTGTCTTGGCAAATGATGACGAAGCCATGCCGATTGGCATGATTGGCTCAAAACAAGTGCCGATTTTGCAAAAAGAAGACGGTTCGTTTATGGGCGAAAGTTTGGATATTGTCCGCTATATCGATCAAGGCCGTCTGAAAGAGGAAGTTCGTCCAGAAATGCAGGCTTGGTTGGATAAAGTGGGCGAATACAATAATAAATTGGTACAGCCGCGCATGGTCAAAATCGGCCTGCCCGAATTTGAGACCGATGAAGCGAAAAAATACTTTATCGACAAAAAAGAGAAAAGTATCGGCAATTTCGAGACTAATCTGAACAAAACGGCGCAATATCTGGAGCGTCTGCATCAAGACTTGGCAGAACTGGAAGCGCTGGTGTGCGAAGGCGAGGGCTTGGGTGGAGAAATTAGTTTGGAAGATATCCTGACGTTCCCTATTTTGCGCAACCTGACCGTTGTGCGCGGTATCCAATGGCCGCAAAAATTGATGGATTATTTGTTGGCAATGAGCGAGCGTTCCGGCGTGGCTTTGTATTTTGACCGCGCGTTGTGATGAATGTTTGAAACATAAAAAAGGCCGTCTGAAAATGTTCAGATGGCCTTTTGGTTTAATAGGCAATCGTATCGGCAACCTGTGACAAACCGTTTTCCAACGATTCGAGCATGGCGGTATAGCCGTCGCCTTGTTGCGGCGTAATGGCGTTAAACGGTTTGCTGCGTCCGTCCGGCCATAGTGCATAACCGCTGATGGTGGTCTGCCCCTGATAGCTGCCTTGGAAGGCTTCGATATAGACTTTCAGGGTTTGACTGCTTTGGCTGCGTGAAGCAGGCACGAAGGTGCGATGCGGATTGAGGCGGTTGAGCTTGTTGCTGAGATTTGCTGACAATGCGCCATCGAGCGGTGCCGCCCAAAGGTGGTTTTTCGCTAGATTCACATGATAGGCATCGGTTTGGTAAACGAGGCCGCCGTTGGCAAGCGGTTCGGCAAGGTTGACTTTGACCGCGATTTCGTTGCCATGGGCATCAGGTCGGATGTACTGGCTGTCGGGCAGGACGAAATATTGTGTGCTTTGCGCAGTGCCGCAGGCGGCAAGCGTCAGGGCGGCGGCAATCGGGAAGAGGCGCATTATCGGCTTCCTTTCGGGATAGGGTCTTTGCTGCTGCTGTTGAAAATCAGCGCGTTGGGTTTTTCTTTCAAAGTATTAATCACGGGTTGAACGTCTTTTAAGGTTTTGTCCAAACTTTGCAGCGTATTTTGTACGTCGCCATAGATAGGCGATTGAGGCGATACGCCTTGCAGGGTTTGACGCAATTCTTTCAGGGTTTGGTTCAACTCGTTCGGAATGTTTTGTGTCTGCGGTTTGCCGACCAGTTTGTCGATAGAGCTTAGGGCAGCATTGGCAGATTTAAGTGTGGACTTGAGCTCGGCAAGCGAACCGTTCAAGCCGGCAACGGTTTTATCCAATGGCAAATTGTTGAACTTGTCTAACAAGTCGGCCACTTTGGCTTGCAAATCGTCCAAACCGCCGCCTTGGGTCGCGATAACGGTATCGCCTGCATAAACGGTATGCGGTCGCAGCTTAGGCGAGGCAGAAGGCTGATCGTTCAACTCAATCATTTTGCTTCCGGTCAGTAGGTTGTTGCTGGAGATGGTGGCGGTCAGGCCTTTGTTTAAGGCTGTCTGAAATTGTTGTTTCCAATGTTCTTTGCTTTGCTCGTCGGCATTGATTTCCAAACGGGAAGGCTCGATGCGGATGCGTACGGGAATCCAACCGTTTTCAAACAAATGCAGGCTGTCGTTGCGGTCGAAATAAGGGACATCGGAAACCACGCCGACATTCAGGCCTTTGTATTCGACAGGCGAACCGGCAGTCAGGCCGCGTACGGATTGTTTGAAAAACGCGGTGTAGTACAGCGAGCGGTCGTCAGGCAGGTTGGCGACTTCACTGCGGCTGTCATAAAGCGTGAAGCTGTCTTCGCTTTTGACGTTCTTGCTGTCGCTTGTTTTAGGCGAGTCAAAGGAAATCGCGCCGGATAGCAGGGCAGCCAGAGGGGCGGAGTTGAGTTTGACACCGCTGCCTGTGGTTTCGATATTAATGCCGCTTTCCAGCCAGAAACGGCTGGAGGAATTAATCAGTTTGTCGTTGGGGCTTTGGATGAAGATGGTGTAATGCACGCTTTGGTCGGACGGGTCGAAATGCGCGCTTTCTACTTGGCCGACCATAAAGTTTTCATACAAAACCGGGCTACTGACGTTGAGGATGCGGTCGTTTTTGCCGATCAAATTCAGGCGCAGGCCGCTTTGACCGATGGCGGCAATCGGCGGAATGTCTTGGACGACAAATACGTCTTTGGTTTCTTGGCTTTTGCCCGGTGTAAATGCAATATATGAGCCGGAAAGCAAGGTTCCCAAGCCGGTAACGCCGCTTTGGTCGATACGCGGTTTGACCACCCAAAATTGGGTATCGCTGCGGATAAGGTCTTTGGCGTCGGCACTGAGTTGGGCCGTGACTTCCACGCCTTTTTGGTCGTCGCGCAATTTGATGCGGGTAACGCGTCCGACATCGACGTTTAACACTTTAATAATGGTGTTGTTGACTTCGATGCCTTCGGCGCTGTCCATCAACAGCGTAACGACAGGGCCGCGGTTGCGGATGTCTTTAATCAAAAGCCAGCCGCCGGCAATCAGTGCAATCAGCGGAATCAGCCACACGACAGACGTGAAGACATTGGTTTTCTTGACACGCGCCGGTGCGTGATAATTGGGTGAAGAGTCGTGTTTTTTCATTGTGTTAAGGTCTGGTCAGAATCAAGGCCGTCTGAAAGCTGCTGTTGCTTGTCCCAAATCAGACGGGGATCGAAATAATAGGCCGAAAGCATGGTCAAAATAACGACCAGGCAGAAGTAAATCGCCGCACCACCCGGCACGACGCGCGCCATATTGGTGTGGAACGAACTCATCAAAATAATAATCACAAAAATATCAATCATCGACCAGCGGCCGATGGATTCGGTAATCCGATACAAAACCGACATTTTGTCCGCGCTCATCACAGGTTTAAAGTATGCGGAATAAATCAAAACCGCCATCGCAATAATCTTCAAAACCGGCACCATAATACTGGCACTAAAGATAATCACGGCAATCAATCGGTCGCCGTCGTCCCACATATAAACAATGCCGTTGAAAATCGTATTGATCTCCAAAGCCGTCGGATTTGACGAAATCATAATCGGCAGGATGTTGGCAGGGAAATACAGGATAAACGCCGCGACTAAAAACGCCAGCGAAATGCTCAGGCTTTTCGGGCGGCGACGGTATAAGTCCGCACCGCATACGCCGCAAGGCTGCTCGTCTTTATCGCGGAAATACAGGCAACGGCTGCAACAGATTTTGTCTTCAGTGGCCGTCTGAACCGCATGGCCGCCGGTTAAACGGTGAATCTTATAATAAACCCAATGCTGCGGAATCGATACCGAAGTCCGAATCAGCATGACCGACAACGGAAACATCAGATAAAACGCTGAGCCGAACTCTACTGTGGCAACGGACGAGAGCTTGATATATGCCACCAAAGTGGAAATGAAAAACACATCCACCATAATCCAATGACGCAGCCGAACCAATACGCGCGTTGCAAAGCGCAGCGCAGGGTAGGCCTTTTCGCGTATCAAGGCCGTATAAACATAAAGACAGAGCAGCAAAAACAGTAAGGGCGCGCCGAAGGTGAGGATAAACATCACTTCCGCCAGAAAACCGTAATCCAGCGAAATCAAAAGCCGCATCATTTGCGGCAACGACAAAATCGATGTCACGCCGAACAAATCCACGCGGATATACACCATATTGTACGCGAACGCCATTAGAATCAAGGTTGTCAGCGCATAGGCAATTGGCGCGATATACGGATTGTTTTCCACTTCCACAATTTCATGGTTGCACACCGGACAATGCGCTTCCTGTCCCTGACGCAGGCGCGGAATATCCATACGGCAGCCGCAATCTGGGCATTCCACCGTATGTGCAGGCAGCGTCGCATCAGGAAGATAAGACTTGTAGCGCCACCAGCGATGGTAGGCAGGAATCCGTTTCATGGTTCGGCAGGGGATAAAGAAGGTGCAAAGAGTGTCGCATTATAAAGGAAAACAGAAGGATAGCCCAAATTTAGGTCGATATTTGATTGAATTGCGGCTGCTTAATAAGGTTTGGGCCGTCTGAAAAGTTTGAAAAGACTTCAGAAGTTTATTGCTATGGACCGTTAAATTTTATTAATAGGTCTTAGTTTGGTTTATTTCCATTAGGATAAAAATAAGATATATTCTCAATATTTAAAAACACGATAATCCTTGTAGATTTGTGGAAGGTACACGGTCAACGAACCTGAAGTAGGCTAAAAATTATCTTCTTTGTTTTTAAAACGATTCTTTTCAAATTAGACGGATTTTTAACCATAAAGGCCGTCTGAAACCATCTGAAACTATTAGTCTCTTAATTCAAAGTAAACATCATGAGTGAAACCCAAGAGCTGACTTTCGCCAAACGCTTAAAAGAGCAAACCACAGTTACACACGACAGCGTTGATAACTTGGTTATGTCCGTTCAACCTTTTTCCAGCAAAGAAAACTACATCAAATTCTTGAAACTTCAATCTGTTTTCCATAAGGCCGTCGACCACATCTATAAAGATGCCGAATTGAACAAAGCCATTCCAGAGCTTGAATACATGGCGCGTTACGATGCCGTGACTCAAGACTTGAAAGACTTGGGCGAAGAGCCTTACAAATTTGACAAAGAATTGCCACACGAAACCGGTAATAAAGCCATCGGCTGGCTGTATTGTGCCGAAGGTTCTAATTTGGGCGCGGCATTCTTGTTCAAACACGCTCAAAAACTCGAATACACCGGTGAATTCGGAGCACGCCACCTAGCTCCTCATCCAAACGGCCGAGGCAAACACTGGCGCGCTTTTGTCGAGCATCTGAACGCTTTGAACTTGACTCCCGAAGCCGAGGCGGAAGCCATTCAAGGTGCGTGCGAAGCGTTTGCCTTCTATAAAGTGATTTTGCGCGAAACTTTCGGTTTGCCGGAAGGTGCGGAAGCACCTGAAGGTATGACACCGCACAGACTCTAAAAAATAATTAAATCAAACAGACAAGGTCTCGGCGTAGATGTTTGCAGAGACCTTTAATTACACTACAAAGTTTTGTTTGAACGGGTTGCTGTCTTATACCTACTCAGATTTGATTCTCTTTTAAAAATTCCATTCACCACCTAATGACCATTGATGAATATTACGCATTGCATAGGGTGCATTGCTACGGGTGTGACTATAACTATAATTCAAAGTAGGGGTAATGCCTTTATAAGATAATTTGTTGTGACTAAGATTGATAGAGAGAGCGCGCTCCCGATTGCGTTGCGGCTCCGTGCCGAATGCCATAATGCCTTTATAGCGACGGTTGGCAAATGAAGCGGTAAGTCTGCTGTTAAGCCCACCTAAAACCTGCCATTGCTGTATCCAACCTATATTGAAACCGTTGCGGTGGTAGGCTGCATTGTTCTCAATATTGTGTATGTTTTTGTTTTCAGGAACAAAGCGGTTGTATTGCCAACCGCCGAACAGAGTCGTGTTGCCAAAACGGCGAGCCAGGGAAAGATAAGTACTGTCGTGCCAACCATCATTGCGCAGTGCACGATCAGTTTCCCGATAGTTTTGGCGGTAGCGTTCCAGTGAGTAGTAAAGTTGAGTCGCATTGCCGAGATTGAACATATGCGAAAGCTGTACGCCAACTCCGTGAGCCAGCATATAAGGTGCAACGCGGCGGTTATTTTCTTTTTTGCTGTCAAACTCGCTGCTGCCTGCCAACTGTGCCTGATAAAACGGTAAAACGCTGACGGTTTGTTTGCCGTCCTTGCGTTGCCAGCCCAAATAAGCTCTGCCGAACGAATCGTCGTAAGCCGATTGGCGGTCGAAAAAATAGCTTGTGCCGCTGAGGTTGGCGCGGAGTTTGATAGCGTGATGCCCATGCAATGGGGTGAGTTTTTCGGTGTTCAATTCGTAATTCAAGCCGTTGGCACTGACAGGTAAGGTAACACTGCATGCGGTTTGCCCCCTTGTTTCGATGCAATAACGCGGAGCAGCGTTGTTGGCATTATCGTTATGCACGGGGCTGATTCCACCAGACCATTTCCATTCTGTCTGCCGTTTGACGGCTTCTTGAAAACGTTTGACATTTTCCAAAACGGGGACAGGTATATCGCGTTGCGCGGCATGACGAAAATGCATCATTGCCTCACCCAAGCGATGGTCCTGAAACTCTGCTGCTGCCAAATCCAACAATATGCGGTCGTCTGAAACGTCAGATTCATAAAGGGTACGATAACGTTCGACCGCTTCGGAAGTCCGTCCTTTCAACTTTGCCAGCAAAGCATCGGCACGCGCAATCAGTTTGGGATTGTGGTTGGGCTGTTTACGGTAAAGGGCGACAAGCGAGGAAACCAGGTCTGCGCTATTGCTGTTAAGTGCTTGAACCAGTGCGTCTTCAAGAATATGCGGGTTTGCCGCTAAAAAATCATCATTAACCAGAGTTGGTCTGCCTATATTCTCATTCTTTTCAGGCGACCTTTCCTCCTCAGATAGAATATCTAACCATTGTTTCTGTTGTACTTGTACAGCAGTATTCTGAGAAGAAATATTCTGCCGAACACCCTCTTCGGGAAATTCAGCAAAGGCTGCTGACGGCAATAGGTAGCACAAAGAAGCTGAGACAATTTTTTGTTTTATTTTTAGCATTTAAAGTCATCCGAAATATATGTATATCTGAGGGCAAATCGTTTCTAATAAGGGATTTGCTCTTATCATAAAACTGCCTGAAACATCTCAGGTGATTTTATTTTTGCATAAAAAATACAGATTCGTATTTAGATTTATCATTATAACGGCAAATTTACGAAATAAATATAACTTATTTATTTTTATAGGATTATAAATTGCGTAAATATATTTAACAGAGAGAGGATGGCATAAAGATTCACCCTAACTACTGATAGAAAAAATATTGGTATTGCTAAAATAAAATATTTGTTACACAATATTGCATATTATTAGTAATACTTATCATTATTGTATCTGAGAAGCTTGTATTTTAGAGAGATTGGTTATGAAAATTAATGTATTTATAGTGCCTATTGCAACTACCTTTATTTTGACTGCATGTGCAGGTGGAGGTGCATCTGAACCCAAAGTTCCCGTTGCTATTCCGACAGCGCAACCTATTGCCAATGTTAAGCTGAGCGATGAAAGCAATGCAGTAAAGACCATTAATACCCTTTCCGATAAAGGCGGCAGTCTGCGTGAAGCGGAACTCGAAGTGAAAACATCATGGGGCTACAGCTATACCGATAAACAATATGTCTATCAAACCCCTTCTGGTAACTATTACAACATTAGTTCATATTCTGATCCGATTGTCCCATCATATTCCAGCCCGTCTTATGCCCTTCGTACACGCCATGAAGGACAACCTTTATCTGAAGGTGGTAAACTGTTTGTCTGTTGCAGTAGTTCGGGACAATTCACCTATGCACCGGCAACCAAACAGGACCACCTCAAATTCGGCGCATGGATAAATGCAGACGGCACGGCAGACCTGTTTGTCGGCGGCAAACCCGTCGGAACGGCGAAACCGTCTTATTACACTCCGTCAGACAGTACAGTGGCAAAAGGCAAGACTACATACGAAGTTTGGGCTGTCCGCGTCCGCAACGGCAATATCGTTACCTCAACCTACGATCCGGGCAAATCCTCCGGGTCGTCTGAAAAAAACACGCCCAAACTTTCACTGCTGACAGCCAATTTCAACACCAACAAACTCGGCGGCACGATTTTAGGTAATGCTGATTACGGTCCGGACGTTGTGATGAAAGATGTAGGCATCAACGGCGTTGATTTCTCAGGCACTGCCGAATCCGATGGTAAAAACGGCAAAGTCGAAGGGAAATTTTTTGGTCAATTTAACGGCGATAAAACAGAAGTCAGTATAGGCGGTAAAGTTACCTTTGATGCCGATAAATCGTTGGATACCGTGTTCGGCGGCGTGAAGAATGATGACGACCGCAATACGACGGATACAAGTTTGACACCTGTCAGCAAGTAACTGCACATCAAGCATTCCAATAATAGATAATCAATATATATTAAGAGGCAAAAAATGTCCTTCCATTTTAAACCTGTACTGCTGGCAGCTATTGTCAGCCAAACTTTCCCTGCCTTAGCGGCCGATCCTATTCCTCAAGCTTATCAGGAGTTGAATGAAGTCAAAGTCATTGGCGGCCGCAAAGTACAAAAACTCGGTGAAGAGAAAATCCGCCGTCAGGTTTTGGATAAACAAATGGTCTCCGATGAAAGCGACTTGGTGCGTTACGATCCGGGCATCAGCGTCGTTGAAGGCGGACGTTCCGGTTCCAACGGCTTTACCATACGCGGTGTCGATAAAGACCGCGTTGCCATCAACGTGGACGGACTGGCACAAGCAGAAAGCAGGTCGTCTGAAGCGTTTCAAGAGTTGTTCGGTGCATACGGCAACTTCAATGCAAACCGCAACACGTCCGAACCCGAAAACTTTTCGGAAGTAACCCTTAACAAAGGCGCGGACTCGCTTAAATCCGGCAGCGGCGCATTGGGCGGTGCCGTCAACTACAAAACCAAATCCGCAAGCGACTATGTTTCCGAAGAAAAACCCTACCACTTAGGCATTAAAGGCGGCTATATCGGACGCAACAGCCAAAAATTCAGCAGCATAACCGCCGCAGGAACCTGGTTGGGTCTGGACGCATTGATGGTCTACACCCGCCGTTTCGGTAAAGAAACCAAAAACAACAGCGACGCTGCCGATACCGTCATCACTGACAACAAACAAAGCTGGAGTCCGAATGCTGGTATGACCAACTACGGCAGCCGCGGTGTAGCGCGCAGCAAACCTGACCCTCAAGACTGGGAAAACAAAAGCACCCTGTTCAAACTGGGTTACAACTTCAACGATAAAAACCGTATCGGCTGGATTTACGAAGATTCACGCACCGACCGCACGACGATTGAATTGTCCAATATGTGGGCGGCAGACTGGAAAGGCGACGCACTGGGCGACACCCGTTCCCGTCAAGATATTTCCTACCGCAAACGCATCGGTTTCGAATACAAAAACCAACTTGACAAAGGACCATGGGACAACCTCAACCTGCGTTACGACCGTCAAACCATCGACATGAGCACTTGGACCTGGGACTTGCCGACGGATTATGGCCGTAACGGTGTCAACAGCGACGTGTACCATATGTTCCGCAACATCCGTCAAAAAAATACCCAATTCGGTGCCGATGCCGAAAAACAAATCGACTTCTCCAAATCGGTATGGGCAATGCAATACGGATTAGGTGGCTCCAAAAACGATAACGGTAATAGCGACCATAGCTATTGGGTACGCCTATATGACCCGAAATACCAAACGTCCAACAACCAAGAATTGACTATGCTGGTCGAAAGCTCGTCCAAAAACCGTTTTGCCTACTGGAACAACACCTTCCAATTCGGCGACAGCAGCCAATACCGCCTCAATGCCGGGGTTCGCTACGACAACAGCAGCAGCAAAGCCAAGGACAACCCCAACTATACCCCTGCCATCCGCGGTCAAATCCCCTATCTTGGCAGCGAGCGTAAACACAGCGGTTTCAGCTACGGTTTAGGATTAGACTGGAAATTCACGCCGCGTCTGAATCTTTTGGCAAAATATAGCACTGGCTTCCGCGCGCCGACTTCAGACGAAACCTGGCTATTGTTCCCGCATCCTGACTTCTACCTTAAAGCAAACCCTAACCTTAAGGCAGAAACCGCCAAAAACTTCGAACTGGGACTTGCCGGCAGTGGCAAAGCCGGAAACTTTAAACTCTCCGGCTTCCAAACCCGCTACCGCAACTTTATCGAACTGACCTACATGGGCGTGTCCTCAGACAACCCCAACAGCCCTAATTATGCACCGATTTCCGACGGTACCGCATTGGTCAGCTCACCCGTTTGGCAAAACCAAAACCGTTCCTCCGCATGGGTGAAAGGTTTGGAATTTAACGGCACATGGAACCTTGACAGCATCGGTTTGCCGCAAGGCACGCACGCAGGTGTTAATGTCAGCTACATCAAAGGCAAAGCCAAACAAACCAACGGACAGGAAACCCCGATTAACGCCCTTTCCCCGTGGTCTGCCGTTTACAATTTGGGCTACGATGCTCCCTCCAAACGCTGGGGTATCAATGCGTACCTGACACACACCGCAGCTAAAAAACCGTCTGACACCGTTCACAGCAGTGATGATTTGAACAACCCATGGCCATTTGCCAAGCACAGCAAAGCCTATACGCTTTTCGACCTGACAGGCTACGTCAACTTGGGCAAATACTTCACCCTGCGCGCCGGTGCGTACAACATCGGCAACAAAAAATACTATACTTGGGAATCGCTGCGCAGCATCCGCGAATTTGGTACAGTTAATCGTGTTGATAATAAGACACATGCAGGTATAGAGCGTTTCTCTTCACCAGGAAGAAGTTACAACTTTACACTTGAAGCTAAGTTCTAAGGTAATTAGAACAGAAAGGAAGGTTGGTACAGCTACAGCACCACCAACGGGGTTGACCGCGATGGCAAAGGCTTAGACCGCTATCGCGCCCCAGGCCGCAATTACGCTGTATCGCTGGAATGGAAATTCTAAGCAGTTAACGGATAGCTAAAGGCCGTCTGAAAGTTTTGATGACTTTCAGACGGCCTTTTTTATTTAAAACGAAAATTTTAAACGGACAACAACGGATACTGCCGAACAATCGCGCGGATGATGGCGCGGTTGGGGTGCAGCGCGGTTCTCAGCCTTTGCGATAGCGGATGCGGCAAGCCGAGTATTTCGGCCGCAATGGAGGCGGCGCAGATGGGGGCTGTCGCCAGGCCGCGTGTGCCGTGTGCCGTATTGATGTAGGCATTAGGCAGGTAAGGGCAGGGGATACTGTCGAGGCGGTAGTTTTTGTCTAATGCCAGTTTGGCATAGGCAGACTGCATGGCAGCGATGTCGCCGAGTGCGCCGACAACGGGCAAATGGTCTAGGCTGTCGCAACGCAGGGCGGCATGGCCTTGTGTGTCTTGAAGGCCGTCTGAAAACGAATCTTGCTCAAACAGGGATTGTGCCAATGGCGGATTGAGCTGTTGCAGGGCGGCGCGGTTTTTGGTTTCTTCGTACGGATACCAAGTTTCATCGTTGCTGTTGAGGATAAATGTCGCGCCGTAGCAGTGGCGGCCTTGCCAGCTCGGGCTGATGTAGCTTTCGCCGGAAATGGCGCAACGCAGTTTTTGTGAAAACGGGCTGGCGGACACAACGCCGGTTTGTCCGCGGATTTGGCGGAAAGGCAGGGCGGAGACGTTGGTGTCGGCGGCAGTCGGGCTGTGCGCGCCCATACAGTAAACGATATGGCTGGCATTGAAATGCGCGTCCGGCGTGTGTACCGTCCATTGTGTACCGTCATGCGATACGGCGGTCAGCGGCGAGTGTTCGTGCAACTCAATCAGCGGATGATTCAATAAGGTATGCACGATGGCGGGCGGATTCATCCATACGCCTTGCGGCCAGTAAAGGCCGTCTGAAAATACGTCTATGCCTGCGATGGACGCAGCCTCTTTGGCAGATACGCTGCGGTAAAGGTGTTTATGCTGGTGTTGCAAACCCAAGGCCTGATTGCGTTTGCGTTCGCTGTCGTCAAAATTCAAATGCAATACGCCGTCGCCGCCCCATACGTCGGAGTCGGGCAGCAAGTCTTCCAATAATCGGCGCGTGTAGCCGTAGCCTGTCAACAGCAGCTCGGTTTGTTCGGTATCGTGTGGTGAGATTTTGGCGTAGAGCAAGCCTTGGCGGTTGCCGCTGCCTGCCTGCGCCGCTTTGCCTGCCTCCAAAACCGTAACGCGTACGCCGTGCTCCGCCAGTTTGCGCGCGGTCGCTGCGCCGGCAATACCTGCACCGATAATCAGGACGTGTTCGGGTGCGGCTTGATGTTCAGGCCGTCTGAACCAAGGTTTTAGAAGAGTAGGCGCAGATTGCGGTACGGCTTCGGTTTGCCATTCGATATGATGGAAATGTTCGTGTAAGCGGTCGGCGCGGTGTGGCGGAACCAGCCAGAGATGCACATCAGGCAATAGGTTTTCTAAAACATTGACGCTGTTGAACTGAAGGCATTTCACGGATTGAGCGAGACGGTTGTTCAGACGGCCTTCAAGCTCGGAGGGAAGATTTGACAGCGGAAAATCGGGAATATGGTTTTCAGGCAGGCAGACAATCAAATAAAGTGGCACGGTATGTTGTTCGATCGCGCGGCAAAGGGTAGCAAGGGAAGGCGTGGTGTTCCAAGCAAGGCAGGTCATGATGAAGGGCCGTCTGAAAAAAGAGGCTTTATTGTAACGCGGTTTGCGCGGATAGAATATCCGAACGTGTTTTGATAGAATCGCATGATATTTTGATTTCCAATTGATTTTCATACAGGAATTTTATGCGCCGTCTTTTATTGTGCCTTCTTGCTTCCGGCTTGCCCATCGTTTGTTCGTCCGCGCCGCCGGATAACGGCAACAAAGCCGTTCAGTCCGAACGCTGGGCAACGCCCGTCAAACACGATGCCAACCTTTATCGTATTGACGACAAGCTTTACCGCAGCGAGCAGCCTGTTGCCGAAGATGGTGAAGCCATCGTCAAGCTGGGCATTCAAAGCGTGATCAACTTGCGCTTTTTTGACCGCAAC
Organism: Neisseria sp. P0009.S010; assembly: GCF_051958545.1. Lineage (NCBI taxonomy): Bacteria > Pseudomonadati > Pseudomonadota > Betaproteobacteria > Neisseriales > Neisseriaceae > Neisseria > Neisseria sp. P0009.S010. The sequence continues at coordinate 118,539 of NZ_JBQCVH010000007.1, read as the reverse complement.
GATGATGACCATTTGAAAGAGCATGGTTTGACCTTGCTAAACCGTCCGTTGCTGTCATGGAGCATTAAGCCGAAAGAGATTGCGGAAATCCTATACCTGATTGAAAAACAACAGCAAAACGGCGCAGTGCTCATTCATTGTTATCATGGCGCAGATCGTACCGGTTTGATTGCTGGAATGTACCGCATCATCTATCAAGGCTGGCCGGTGGAAGAGGCAAAAGCCGAAATGCAACATGGTCCTTACGGTTATCACAGCATTTGGAAAAACATTGCCAACCTGTTTACTGAAGAGAAAGTCAAGCAGGTTAAAACGCACTTGGAAGCCTTGCGCAAACGCGGTTAACACTAGGATTTAAATGATAAAAGGCCGTCTGAAAGAACAAATCTTTCAGACGGCCTTTTAAATGGCAGATTGCTTAAATCACAAAATCCGTAGATGATAATTGAATGCTTTGATCCATATCGGCAGACGGGGTTTTGGAAGAGCGGCCGACCGGTTTGGCCGGTACGCCGACGACGGTAATCGAAGATGGTACGTCGGCAACCACCACGCTGCCTGCGCCAATTTTGGCATTTTTGCCGATGCGGATGTTGCCCAATATCGAAGCGTTCGCACCAATCATCACGCCGTCGCCGATTTTCGGGTGGCGGTCGCCGCTTTCTTTGCCCGAACCACCCAGCGTTACGCCGTGGAGGATGGAAATATTGTTGCCCAAGACGGCGGTTTCGCCCGCGACAAAACCGGTGGCATGGTCGAGCATCAAACCATGACCGAAACGGGCGGCCGGGTGGATATCGACGCCGAACACTTCCGACATGCGGTTTTGCAGGAAATACGCCAGCGTTTTGCGGCCGTTTTGATAAAGCCAGTGGTTGATGCGGTGTGCCTGTACGGCGTGGAAACCTTTGAAATACAACAGCGGCAGCGAATATTCATCACAAGCCGGGTCGCGCTCGTAAATGGCTTTTAAGTCGGCCTCGACACATTTGCTGATGCGGGTGTCCGCACTTAAAGCCTGCTGATAAATTTCAAACAGCGCGCGCACGTCCATAATCGGACTGCCGAGCTTGCTGGAAAGATGGTAGGCCAATACCGAATCGAGAGACTGGTGGCGCAATACGGTTTGATGCAGGAAGCTCGCCAGCATCGGCTCGGCCGCGGCGGCGGCTTCGGTTTCTTCGCGGATGGTGTGCCACAGATTAAAATCAGTTGAATTCAAATGGTCTTTTTTCATGTTTGAGGCCGTCTGAAGAATACAATCAGATGGTTATCTTACCGTTTTCCAACGTCTTTTAACAAGGCATTTGATAATCGGCATTCAAATGCTTGAAGTTTTTTCAGACGGCCTTATATATGAAACATCGAATATCAACACGCTAAAAGGATGTCAGAAATGACGGAGCATAACGAACAACATCAACACGAAGCAGAAGAAGCGGCAGCCGTAGAAACTGCCGAAACCGTTGAAACCGTTGAAACCGAACAAGCAGAACCGACTTACGAAGAACTTCAGGCGCGTGTCGCTGAGTTGGAAGGCCAGCTCAAAGACAGCGAATTGCGCGGTCTGGCAAACGAGCAAAACCTGCGCCGCCGCCATCAGCAGGAAATCGCCGATACCCATAAATTTGCCGGACAAAAATTTGCAGCAGAAATGCTGCCTGTCAAGGACTACCTTGAAATGGCGCTGCTCGACCAAAGCGGTAATTTCGATGCCCTGAAAATGGGTGTGCAAATGACTTTGAACGAGCTGCAAAAAGCATTTGATGCCACCCATATTAAAGAAGTCAATCCTCAGGCAGGCGAGAAACTTGATCCGCATTACCACCAAGCCATGCAGGCGGTAGTCAGCGAGCAAGAGCCGAACACCATCGTCAGCGTGATGAAAAAAGGTTACACATTATCCGACCGCGTTTTGCGTCCTGCAATGGTTGTCGTGGCGAAAAAAGAAGATTGAAGGCATCGCTTGATAAAGTTTATCAAGCATAAAATCTTCAGACGGCCTTATCCGGTTTCAAAACCCGATGTTCCGCTATTGGAAAATCATTCCGATAAACCGGAATCGGAAAATGAAAACCGGGCCGTCTGAAAAAAGAATAAACGGCTTGTGGATAAATAAATCAAGCACTTGAATTTAATCTTAAAAAAAATTCAAATTAGGCCTTGAAAAAAAATGAAGCAACCTTATTTACAAGCCATCGGAACGAAATGTTCCACAGGATTATTAATTAAGAAAAGTTTATTTTAGGAGCAACATAATATGGCAAAAGTAATCGGTATTGACTTAGGTACAACCAACTCTTGTTTGGCCATTTCTGAAAACGGTCAAACCAAAGTAATCGAAAACGCAGAAGGCGCACGCACCACTCCTTCCGTTATCGCTTATTTGGACGGCGGTGAAATCCTCGTCGGCGCGCCAGCAAAACGCCAAGCGGTAACCAACGCTAAAAACACTATTTACGCCGCCAAACGTTTGATCGGCCACAAATTTGAAGACAAAGAAGTACAACGCGACATCGAATCCATGCCTTTTGAAATCATCAAAGCCAACAACGGCGACGCATGGGTAAAAGCACAAGGTAAAGAGCTGTCTCCTCCTCAAATTTCCGCAGAAGTTTTGCGTAAAATGAAAGAAGCAGCCGAAGCTTACTTGGGCGAAAAAGTCACTGAAGCCGTGATTACCGTTCCTGCCTACTTCAACGACAGCCAACGTCAAGCGACTAAAGACGCAGGCCGTATCGCAGGTTTGGAAGTAAAACGCATCATCAACGAACCGACCGCAGCCGCTTTGGCATTCGGTATGGACAAAGGCGACAGCAAAGACCGTAAAATTGCCGTGTATGACTTGGGTGGCGGTACTTTCGATATTTCCATCATCGAAATCGCCAACATCGACGGCGACAAACAATTCGAAGTATTGGCAACCAACGGCGACACCTTCTTGGGTGGCGAAGACTTCGACCAACGCTTGATCGACTACATCATTGACGAGTTCAAAAAAGAACAAGGCATTGATTTGAAACAAGACGTCATGGCTCTGCAACGCCTGAAAGAAGCTGCCGAGAAAGCCAAAATCGAATTGTCCAGCGGTCAGCAAACCGAAATCAACCTGCCGTACATTACTATGGACGCAACCGGTCCGAAACACTTGGCCATGAAAATTACCCGTGCCAAATTTGAAAGCCTGGTTGAAGATTTGATCCAACGTTCTATCGAGCCTTGCAAAATCGCATTGAAAGATGCCGGCTTAAGCACCAGCGACATCGACGACGTGATTTTGGTTGGTGGTCAAAGCCGTATGCCGAAAGTACAAGAAGCCGTTAAAGCCTTCTTCGGTAAAGAGCCTCGTAAAGACGTGAACCCTGATGAAGCTGTTGCCGTAGGTGCAGCGATTCAAGGCGAAGTATTGAGCGGCGGCCGTAGCGACGTATTGCTGCTGGACGTAACTCCTCTGTCTTTGGGTATCGAAACCATGGGCGGCGTGATGACCAAGCTGATTCAAAAGAACACTACTATTCCGACTAAAGCGTCTCAAGTGTTCTCAACTGCCGAAGACAACCAAAGCGCAGTAACCATCCACGTACTGCAAGGCGAACGCGAACGCGCTTCTGCCAACAAATCTTTGGGTCAGTTCAACTTGGGCGACATCGCACCTGCACCACGAGGTATGCCACAAATTGAAGTTACTTTCGATATCGACGCCAACGGTATCTTGCACGTTTCTGCCAAAGACAAAGGCACCGGCAAAGCCGCCAACATCACCATCCAAGGTTCTTCAGGTTTGAGCGAAGAAGAAATCGAACGCATGGTGAAAGATGCCGAAGCCAATGCTGAAGAAGATAAAAAACTGACTGAATTGGTCGCTTCCCGCAACCAAGCCGAAGCCCTGATTCACTCTGTGAAAAAATCTCTGGCTGACTACGGCGACAAACTTGACGCTGCCGAGAAAGAAAAAATCGAAGCTGCGTTGAAAGAAGCTGAAGAAGTAGTTAAAGGCGACGACAAAGCCGCTATCGATGCCAAAGCCGAAGCTTTGGGTGCAGCCAGCCAAAAATTGGGCGAAATGGTTTACGCTCAAGCGCAAGCCGAAGCACAAGCAGGTGAGGGCGCACAAGCCGAGTCTTCTGCTAAGAAAGACGACGACGTTGTAGATGCCGACTTTGAAGAAGTAAAAGACGACAAAAAATAATTGATGCCGTCTGAAAAAAAGCGCGAATCGAAAGGTTCGCGCTTTTTATTTGAATTATTCATAGTAAAAGGTCATCTGAAAGCTTTTCAGACGACCTTGGTTTTAGAAATCTTGACAGACAGGAAAAAGATATAACCCATTGAAAAGACAAGGTTGGGCTAATCTGTTTGTACCTATTCTGGAAGCGATTTTTTCTTTTTGGATTTTATGTATTTCAAGAACATCAGTTCAACCAGGGTACACATAATTAACACTTCGACCCAGTCGGGAAGAAAACGGTCTACTCCAAAGAAATACTTCGGATTGATGATAAGGCTTAAAATCAAGTTCGCAAGGAAAACAGTAAAGCTGGCCGCAAAGCACATAATCAGCAATGCCTTCCAGTATTGTTTGCTGAAACTTGCGAGCAACTTCAGGTTTTTCTTATAATTTTCCCAAAAATTTTTCATGCCCTTATCCTTCTTATAAAGTTTGGGATTGTTCCGTATTTAATTTGAAGAAGAATCTTTCGAAGAAGCATCTTTCTGTTTGTACTGAATATATTTCAGGAATGTCCATATCATCAAGCTTACTGCGACGAGGCTTTCGATAATTTCTGAAAGGAAATATTCTTCCCCTAAAAAATATTTCGGATTGATCACATAGAGACTCAAGATAGTGTTCACCCCGATGACAATAAAGTTTACAGCGAAGCTGATGACCAGTAGGACCTTCCAATATTTTTTGGCAAAAGTTGCGAGCAACTGCAAGTTTTTCTTATAATTTTCCCAAAAATTTTTCATGCCGTTATCCTTCAGTATTGTTGATAAAGAATCCGTATCCCGTAAATATTTTCGGGATACGGAGTTTGATCGGCAATGATTTAATAGCCAAACGATCTTCTGGCGACAAACGAACCTAATCTGCCTCCTAAAACTCTACCTACGTTGGCTCCGATAGCACCACCGGCAGCCATACCGCCCGGTCCCGCAATCGCGCCTAACGCCATTCCGGTAAAGCCGCCGGCAAAAGCACCTGCTCCGGCACCAACCCAGCGGCCGGCTCCTGAAACCGCGCTTCGACTGAAATTAAAACCGCCGGAAACTTGTTGTAAATCATCCATGTTTAGTGTTTGCATATTAGCACTCCAAAATGAAAAATGGGGTGAAAAATAGCAAGCGTTTTCATCCGTTTGCTGTTGTATTGACAGTGCAAGTATGTAGTAGTTTTTTTGAAATTATTTTTTAAGTTATATTAAAAAATGAAAACATAACGGATAGTCAAGAAATGATTAAATTTAAATTGGTTATATCATCAAGACAGCAAGACAATATTAAAAACAAGCTTCCAAGTTGCGATAAAAGGTCGTCTGAAAACTTTTCAGACGGCCTTCGGTTTATCTGTCAAATAGCGCTTTGCCGTTTTTCTTGTGCCAAACGGGTCGGCTCCAACCAGGCAATGTTTCTTTCTGCCAGCGCATTGCGCCAATAATCCAGTTTGGTATCCAAATCTTCAGAGAAACTGTCTTGATTCAAAAGCTGAATGATAACGCCGCCGTCCGTAGCTTCGGCCAAGCGGCTGATTTGACGCAAAATGCCACGATCGGGAACAGTTTGCGTGCGTACGCCGATGAGAAGTTGCGCCGGAGTTTGTTTCAATTCGGCTTCTAATTGTTCCAAATCTTTTCTGCCGGCGACCACGCCTTTGTCTATCCATTCTTGCGCCAAAACGCCGGAAAACCAAAACGGCTCAGGCCATTCTGTTTCCAGTGTAACTGCCCATTTGGGCGCATTATTCAGCGTAATTTTGGATGAAGCGGGAACGATGTTTTCCTGAAAATCATCGGCATCGACAATTTTCGTTTGCCATGTGCGGAGGATTTTTTGATAGTAGGGCTGATTCAAATCCAAACGTTCGCGAAGGGTTTTTAAAGTAATCTTGCAAGCCAGCCAAGCAAGCAAGCGCGGCAGAATGCCGTAGCAGATAATGCTGCCGATGAGTAAACCTGCCCAAGCGCGTGCATCTTCGATATGATTGTTCAGACGGCCTGCAATTACGGCCTGACTGTCGGGAACAGGAAAGCCCAAACGTTCCGGTAGCCATGACAAAGCTTCAACCGTTTTCACCAATGCCGTATTGCTTAAAAGCGTACTTTCCCAGTTGAACGTATATTGACGCACCAAAAGCAGCAGCAAAACAGAAACCAACATTCCCGACAGCGTGCAAAGCCACAGGCCGTGTGAAGTTGCACCAATCAGCCAACGCGTTTGCGGTTTACGCCATTCATCCACATAAAGCCGCAAAATTGCCTGATTGACCGGATCTTTGCCTCGGAACCAAGTTGCCGGACTGCTGATAAAGTGTACATTTTTCAAACGCAAGAATAAAGTCGCCAGCCACACCAGCAGCATGACTGTATTCATGCCCAAAATCCCGGCTAAGACCAGAAAAAAGTTCAGCCCCTGATTGTCCATCAAAAGATAAGTGCTGGAAAAACCGACCGTAAACAACAACGTCGCCGCAACAACCCAAAGCCAAAATGAGCCTGTCTCCACCTGTTGCAATACATATTTCAAATGCTGGTCGCGGTCAATAATTTGGGCACGGCGTATCAGTTTTTCCTCGTTGCCGCCATCAATATGTCGCAACGCTTCCGTCGCTTGCACAGGATCTCCCGGAAAAATATAGGCACGTTCTTCAAGGATACGGACCAATTCGACAAGTTTTTGCGATGGATTCAACATAAATGATAGGCCGTCTGAAAGATACAATGGAAACAGCTGTAAAAGCAGTTTCGATTTCGAATGGGGTGTATAGTAGTGGAATAGATGTAAAAAAAGCAGCCCGAAAGCTGCTCATTTTTAGTGTGGTGCGGACGGAGAGACTCGAACTCTCACACCTTGCGGCGCCAGAACCTAAATCTGGTGCGTCTACCAATTTCGCCACGTCCGCACTAATTTGAACCGTGGATTATACACAAGATTAATGGGGGCGCAAAGTCTTGTTTGCTTGAATTTTTCGGTTTATCCCTTATATAATGGTTTATTCTGGCCGTCTGAAAGCAGGGTTTGTTTTCAGACGGCCTCAACTTTACTATTTGGTGAGGAAGGGCAGATGCCTGCTTTATTGATTAAAGATTTTTTGCAGACGCAAGGTTTGAAGTTGCCTGCGGATGAGATACATGTTGCTTATTTGACTACCCAGGCTGTGATTAAAATGGGCAATGCTTCGGTTGAGCGTTCGATTTTGTGGCCGTCTGAAGACGGTTGGCAGTTGGTGGATTATGTTGATGCCGAACATGAATTGTTGCTGAAACAGATTTTTATGGCTTTGGATTCGGTTGCCGAGCGCACTGAGCATTTGAAAAGCGCAGCGGTTTATACAGCGTTTCCGAAAGATGGCGCGTTGTCGCTGGTTCGACTGAGCCGTTGGGGCGTGCCGTTGGAAAATGTAATTCCAATCGACGAGCAGGCCGGACAGGCTTTTTTGGCTGTGCGTACGGCGCAAAGCGGTTGGATGAATGTTTGTCAGAATGTGGCGTATTGGCAGGAAATTGGTGAATTGTCGGCCGAACGCAATCATCCCGGTTTGAGTCAGATTTCTGTTCCTGTCTGTATGCCCAGCGGTGCGGTTTTAGGTGTGGTGCATGCCGAGTTTGATGTCAAAGACGGCGCGCCAGACGAAGTATTGGTGTCTTGGATTGCCCTTGCATTAGCCTTGGCGGAACCTTTGAAAAACCTCTTGGGCGTGACTGAAAGCGAGGAAGCGGAAAATGAGTAACGCCTTGAAGTTTGTCGCGTCATGCCGTTTGCCTACGGAATGGGGCGAATTTACCATGCACGGCTTTGAAGAAGAGGGTGGTCAGGAGCATGTCGCATTGACGATGGGCGATGTTTCAGACGGCCTGCCTGTGTTGTCGCGTATTCATTCCGAGTGCTTGACCGGCGATGCTTTATTTTCGGTGAAATGTGATTGCGGCCCTCAGCTTCAAGCGGCGATGCAGGCCGTTCAGAAAGAAGGGCGTGGCGTTATCGTATATTTGCGCCAAGAAGGCAGGGGCATTGGTTTGATAAACAAAATCCGTGCTTATCGTCTGCAAGATCAGGGCTTGGATACGGTCGAAGCCAATGTTGCACTCGGCCTTCCTGTTGATGCACGCGACTTTACTTTGGCTAAGCAGATTTATGATTATCTGCATATTCGTGAAGTCAAGTTGTTGACCAATAATCCTGAAAAAATCCAAACATTGAAAGATTCCGGCATTAATGTGGTCGAACGGATTGCATTACATGTCGGCGAAAATGTGGAAAATGAACGTTATCTGCATACTAAAGCGGATAAATTGGGACATTTGATTTTTGATTGATGGATAGGCATAACGGTGATTTTTGTGGCTAAATAAAATATTCTATATTCTTTCAATGGGATATATTTTTATTTAAATAAAAACCTTGCGCATGGTCTGATTTTTTGATTTAATGTCGGCTTATCGGGTGATTAGCTCAGTTGGTAGAGCGTCTGCCTTACAAGCAGAATGTCGGCGGTTCGACTCCGTCATCACCCACCAAGTTTCCTTTCATTGTCTTTGACAGTGGATGCGCGGTGGTAGCTCAGTTGGTTAGAGTACCGGCCTGTCACGCCGGGGGTCGCGGGTTCGAGCCCCGTCCGCCGCGCCATTATTTAAAAAGCACTGATAATATCAGTGCTTTTTTATTTGTCTTAACAACTCAATTAAGCTGCAAAAATAGAAACAGGTAAGTAACGGAGTGTTGAAATACTGTTTAACCTTAATTTCTAATGATTTTAAAAAAGGCCGTCTGAAACTTTTAAAATTTCAGACGGCCTTTAGTCTATTGAAATAATAGATTAAATATCCAATTCTGCCTTATCGCCTTCTTTTTCCATCCATGCGCGGCGGGCGGCGGCTTCGCCTTTTCCCATCAGTTTGACGAAGATGTCGCGTGTTTCGTCATCTGCGCCTTCGGGGATTTGTACCTGCAACAGGCGACGGGTGTCGGGGTGCATGGTGGTGTCTTTAAGCTGGTCGGGGTTCATCTCGCCCAAGCCTTTGAAACGGCTGATGGAATAAGCAGTTTCTTTAACGCCTTCTTTTTGAAGTCGCTCCAAAATGCTGTCGAGTTCGTTTTGGTCGAGGGCGTAGAATTTGCGGGCGGGTTTGCTTTTGCCTTGTGCGTTGACATCGACGCGGAATAGCGGAGGCTGGGCGACGTAGATGTGTCCGTCAGCGACCAGTTTCGGGAAGTGGCGGTAGAACAGGGTCAACAGCAAAACCTGAATATGCGAACCGTCCACATCGGCATCGGACAGGATGGCAATTTTGCCGTAGCGCAGGCCGCTTAAATCGGGATTGTCGTTGATGCCATGTGGATCGACGCCGATGGCAACGGAAATATCATGGATTTCGGCGTTGCCGAAAAGCTGGTCGGGGTGAACTTCAAAGCTGTTGAGTACTTTACCGCGCAGGGGTAGGATGGCCTGTGTGGCTTTGTCGCGGGCAAGTTTGGCTGAGCCGCCGGCGGAATCGCCTTCGACGAGGAAGAGTTCGTTTTCGCGGATGTCTTCACTTTCGCAGTCGGTCAGCTTACCGGGCAAGACAGCGACACCGCTGCCTTTTTTCTTTTCAATCTTTTTAACCGAACGCATCCGTGCTTGTGCCTGACGGATGGCGAGTTCGGCGATTTTTTTGCCGTAGTCCACGTTTTGGTTCAGCCACAATTCCAAAGGGTCGCCCGATACGGTGGCAACAAGTTTCAATGCGTCGCGGTTGGTCAGTTTGTCTTTAGTCTGACCTTGGAACTGCGGGTCGAGGACGCGGGCGGAGAGGACGAAGACAGTTTTGCTGAACACGTCGTCGCTTTGCACTTTCACGCCGCGCGGCAAGAGGTTGTGCAGATTGATGAAGTTGTTGACTGCGTTGAACACGGCTTGTTTCAAGCCTGCTTCATGTGTGCCGCCCAGTGGGGTGGGGATGAGGTTGACATAGCTTTCGTTGGCGCATGAGCCTTCTTCCAGCCAAGTCAGGGCAAATGCTGCGCCTTCTCCAATGCTGAAATCGCCGTTGTGGCCGTCTGAAATGTAGTTTTCGCAGGAGAAGATAGGCACGGCTTCTTGCGCGTCAGCAATCAGGTCGGTCAGATAGCTTTTCAGGCCGTCCGGGTAGTGCCAGGTTTGGATGTGCGCTTCGTTTTCGCCTTTAACTGGACGGGTCAGTGAAACGCGTACGCCTGGCAGTAAAACAGCTTTGGCGCGCAGCAGGCGTTCGAGTTCGGGAATGCTGTAATTCGGGCTTTCAAAATATTTGCCGTCCGGCCACACGCGCACTTCGGTGCCGCTGTCTTTGACGGCGCATTTGCCCACTTCAGTCAATGGCTCAATGACGTCGCCACCGGAAAAGACGATACGGTGGACTTTGCCTTCGCGTTTGACCGTTACTTCAAGGCGGGTGGAAAGGGCGTTGGTAACAGATACGCCGACGCCGTGCAGACCGCCTGAAAAGGCATACGCGCTGCTGCCGTCTTTTTTGTTGAACTTGCCGCCTGCGTGCAGACGGGTGAACACGAGTTCGACTACGGGTACGCCTTCTTCAGGGTGTAGGCCGACGGGAATGCCGCGGCCGTTATCACGGACGGAAAGCGAACCGTCTTCATGAATTTGCACGTCGATTGCAGTTGCAAAACCACCCAACGCCTCGTCCGCCGCATTATCAATCACTTCCTGACAGATATGGGTCGGGCTGTCGGTACGGGTGTACATGCCGGGACGTTCTTTGACCGGCTCCAAGCCTTTGAGGACGGTAATGCTGGATTCGCTGTATTGATTGTTTTTAGCCATAGGAATAATGTAAAGGCCGTCTGAAAGGATGAAAAACAACGCTTTCAGACGGCCTGAAAGCGTTTGGGTTATAGGTTTTCTATTGGATTGCGACGGATAAAGTCTTCATAGCTTTCTATGCCGCGCAAGAAACGGGAGAGTTCGGTCAATGCGTCCAAATACACGCCGCGCTTGAAGTCGATGACTTCGTCAACCGGCGCCCAGTATTGGTGCCAGCGCCAGCCGTCAAATTCAGGATGATGGCAGGCACGGAGGTTGACGTCGCTGTCGCGGCCAACCAAACGCAAAAGATACCAAATCTGTTTTTGTCCGCGATACGAACCGCGCCATTCGCGGCGCACCCAATGACTGGGCACGTCATAGCGCAGCCAGTCGCGCGTGCGGCCGATAATTTTGACATGTTGCGGCAACAGGCCGACTTCTTCGTACAACTCGCGGTACATGGCGGTCTCAGGACTTTCGCCCGGCTTGATGCCGCCTTGCGGAAACTGCCATGAATGTTCGCGTACGCGTTTGCCCCAAAAGACTTCGTTACGTTCGTTAATCAGGATAATACCGACATTGGGGCGATAGCCTTCTCTGTCTAACACGGGGTCGCCCTTCATTAAATTCAATCGTGCAATTTTCCCACAAATTGGGCGGTTTTGACAAATCTTGAGGCCGTCTGAATAAGCCCACAGTTTTTTCCAGACGGCATGAAACCGTTTCTGAAAAAATGTTGTTTATGAATAAAACCATAGCTTCAGGCCGTCTGAAAAATGAAATTTTTTTCTGCTTTAAGGTCTTGCATTCAAAAGCTTTTTGCCGTTTAATGCAAACCTTGCTGAATCAAGGGCAAAGGACACATGCCGGCCGCCCCCACAGTTTCCCTTTTGTAAGTGGCATCTGCCACCGCTGCAATATTTTTACCTCCCGAACAAAAGGTCTGAAACCATGAAAAAATCTTTGATGGCGGCGGCAATCGTGAGCCTCGTCTTGACTGCGTGTAGCGGCGGACAAGGAACCGCCGCAGAATCTTCCGCATCTCAAACTTCCTCTTCCCAAACCGATAAACTCAATATCTACAACTGGTCGGATTATGTCGATCCTGCCACGCTGTCTGCGTTTGAAAACAAAACGCATATCAACGTCCGCTACGATTACTACGACAGCAACGAAGCGCTGGAAGCCAAGCTGCTGACCGGCAAGTCGGGTTATGACTTGGTTGCACCTTCTATTGCTAATGTCGGCCGTCAGATCAAAGCCGGCGCGTATCAAAAAATCGACAAATCGCAAATTCCTGATTACGCCAATATCGATCCCGATTTGTTGAAAATGATGGAAACCGTCGATCCGGGCAACGAATATGCCGTCCCTTATTTCTGGGGCATCAATACGCTGGCGATTAACAAACAGCAGGTTCAAAAGGCTTTGGGTACGGACAAGCTGCCTGAAAACGAATGGGATTTGGTGTTTAACCCTGAATATACCCAAAAACTGAAATCCTGCGGCATCAGCTATTTCGACAGCGCCATCGAGCAGATTCCTTTGGCTTTGCATTATTTGGGCAAAGATCCGAACAGCGAAAACCCTGACGACATCAAAGCCGCAGTCGATATGATGAAAAAAGTGCGTCCCGACATCAAACGCTTTACCTCATCCGGCTATATCGATGATATGGCTGCCGGTAATCTTTGCGTATCGGTAGGCTACGGCGGTGACCTTAATATTGCCAAAACCCGTGCCAAAGAAGCCGGAAACGGCGTCGAAGTCGAAGTATTGGCGCCGAAAAGCGGCGTCGGTATTTGGGTGGATTCGCTGATGATTCCGCGTGATGCGCAAAATGTGGCCAATGCACACAAATACATCAATCACACGCTCAATCCGGAAACAGCGGCTAAAAACGGCAACTATGTGACTTATGCTCCGGCCAGCCGTCCAGCGCGTGATTTGATGGATGAAAAATACACCTCTGACGAATCGATTTTCCCAAGTAAAGAATTGATGGAAAAAAGCTTCATCGTCTCTCCCAAGTCAACCGATGCGAGCAAACTCAGCGTTCGCCTATGGCAGGCTTTGAAAGCAGGGCGATAATTAAAATTGAAATTTGAATACTCAGGCCGTCTGAAACAGTTTTTCAGACGGCCTGAGTGTTATAATTGTCAACACTTTTCAAATATCCTATCAGGAGAAACAGCGTTATGAACAATTCAGTCATCACCGTCATCGGTAAAGACCGTGTGGGCATTGTGTACGACGTTTCCAAAATTTTAGCGGAAAACCAAATCAATATTCTCAACATCAGCCAACAGTTGATGGACGATTTTTTTACCATGATTATTTTGGTGGACACTTCAAAATGCGCTAAATCGCGTCAAGAGGTTTTGGATTTGTTTGCGGAAGAGAGCAAAAAACTCGTGCTTGACATCCGTATGCAAAACGAAGAAATTTTCCAAGCCATGCACCGTATTTAAGTCGGAGGGAGAGTCATGAGTATTCAATCCGGCGAGATTTTAGAAACCGTCAAAATGGTGGCCGACCAGAACTTTGACGTGCGCACCATTACCATCGGCATTGATCTGCACGACTGTATCAGCAGCGATATCAATGTGTTGAACCAAAATATTTACAATAAAATTACCACAGTCGGCAAAGACTTGGTGGCGACGGCAAAATATCTGTCTGCCAAATACGGCGTACCGATTGTGAATCAGCGCATTTCCGTCACGCCGATTGCCCAAATCGCCGCAGCTACCCATGCCGATTCCTATGTCAGCGTGGCGCAAACTTTGGATAAGGCTGCCAAAGCCATCGGCGTGTCTTTTATTGGCGGCTTTTCCGCGCTGGTGCAAAAAGGCATGTCACCTTCAGACGAGGTGTTAATCCGCTCCATTCCCGAAGCGATGAAGACTACCGATATCGTGTGCAGCTCCATCAATATCGGCAGCACGCGCGCCGGTATCAATATGGATGCGGTCAAGTTGGCAGGCGAAACCATCAAACGCACGGCTGAAATTACGCCCGAAGGTTTCGGCTGCGCCAAAATCGTCGTGTTCTGCAACGCGGTGGAAGACAACCCATTTATGGCGGGCGCGTTTCACGGTTCGGGCGAAGCGGATGCCGTTATCAATGTCGGCGTATCCGGCCCGGGTGTTGTAAAAGCCGCGTTGGAAAATTCGGATGCAACGACACTGACCGAAGTTGCAGAAGTCGTGAAGAAAACTGCTTTCAAAATTACCCGCGTGGGCGAACTCATCGGCCGCGAAGCCTCAAAAATGCTGAATATTCCGTTTGGTATTCTCGACTTGTCGTTAGCACCAACCCCTGCCGTCGGCGACTCGGTGGCACGCATTCTTGAAGAAATGGGTTTGAGCGTCTGCGGTACGCACGGCACGACAGCGGCTTTGGCCTTGCTGAATGATGCTGTGAAAAAAGGTGGCATGATGGCTTCCAGCGCGGTCGGCGGCCTGAGCGGCGCGTTTATCCCCGTTTCCGAAGACGAAGGCATGATTGCCGCCGCCGAAGCAGGCGTGCTGACGCTGGACAAACTCGAAGCGATGACCGCCGTCTGCTCGGTCGGATTGGACATGATTGCCGTTCCCGGTGATACGCCTGCTCATACCATTTCCGGCATCATTGCTGACGAAGCCGCCATCGGCATGATCAACAGTAAAACCACTGCCGTGCGCATTATTCCGGTAACCGGCAAAACCGTCGGCGACAGCGTCGAGTTCGGCGGCTTGTTGGGCTACGCGCCTGTAATGCCGGTTAAAGAAGGCTCATGCGAAGTGTTTGTCAACCGAGGCGGCAGAATCCCAGCTCCGGTTCAATCAATGAAAAACTGATTGGATTGATAAATAAAAGGCCGTCTGAAATTGATTTTCAGACGGCCTTTTATATTTGCAGGGTAATTATTTAAACATATTTTTAATAATGCCCATTACGCTGCGGGAAATGGCGTTGGTTACTTGGCGGTTGATTTGGCTGCCGATGGCGTCGGCAACGTTGTAGCCCAAACCTTGGCCAGATTTTTTGCGTCCGCCGCTCAAGCCGCCGATCAGTCCACCGAGGATGCCAGGATCAGCATTGGCAGCTTCTTTTTCTGCGGCTTTTTGTGCTTTTTCCTGCTCTTTGGCGGTATTTGCGGCTTCTTTTTCAGCGGCAGCCTGGCTGTCTGCTTCGGCCAATGCTTCAAAAGCGGAATAGTTGTCCACCATGTCTTTGTAGGTCGGATACAAATCATCGTTTTGGAACAAGCGGTTGCGCTCTTCTGCGGCAAGCGGGGTTAAGGAAGATTGCGGCGGCAGGATAAGGGCGCGTTCTACCGGCTCGGGCATACCTTTTTCGTCGAGGAAGGAAACGAGCGCTTCGCCGACGCCCAGTTCGGCAATCGCTTCGGCAACTTTGATATTCGGATTGCTGCGGAAGGTTTCGGCAGCGGCTTTGACTGCTTTTTGGTCGCGCGGTGTGAAGGCGCGCAGGGCGTGTTGCACGCGGTTACCCAGTTGGCCGAGGATGGTATCGGGTAAGTCGAGCGGGTTTTGGGTGACGAAATATACGCCCACGCCTTTGGAACGGATCAGGCGCACGACTTGTTCGATTTGTTCGACCAACGCATTGGCGGCATTGTCGAACATTAAATGCGCTTCATCGAAGAACATCACGAATTTTGGTTTGTCCAAATCGCCAACTTCGGGCAGGGTTTCAAACAACTCCGCCAACATCCACAGCAAAAACGCGCTGTACATACGCGGCGAGCGCATCAGTTTTTCGGAATTAAGGATGTTGATGATGCCTTTGCCGTTGTCGGTTTGCATCCAGTCTTGCAGGTTGAGGGAAGGTTCGCCGAAGAATTTTTCTGCACCTTCGTTTTCCAAAGTCAGCAGTTGGCGTTGAATTGCACCGATACTGGCGGCAGAAACGTTGCCGTATTGCGTGCGGTATTCCGAAGCGTGGTCGGAAACGTGTTTCAGCATGCTGCGCAGGTCTTTCAAGTCCAGAATGTGCCAGCCTCTGTCGTCGGCAACTTTGAACACGAGGTTGAGCAGGCCTTCTTGCGTGTCGTTCAGATTCATCAGGCGGGCCAAAAGCATAGGGCCCATTTCGGAAACGGTTACGCGTACGGGAATACCGGTTTCGCCGTAAACATCCCAAAAGCGCACGGGGAAATTTTGCAGCCATTGCTCGCCCAAATCAAACTCGGCGATGCGTTCGCCCACTTTGCCGCTGTTGGTACCGGCTTGCGCGATGCCTGACAAATCGCCTTTGACATCGACCAAGAATACAGGGATGCCTTCGCTGCTGAAGGCTTCCGCCATGCGGCGCAGGGTAACGGTTTTACCCGTACCGGTCGCCCCGGCGATCAAGCCGTGGCGGTTGGCCATTTTGCCTTGGATTTCGAGCGTTTTCCCGTCGGCACGCGCAATTTGAAATGTAGTCATGATTATTCCTTAGAATCCGTGATGTGAAACAATTTGTTGTCTTAAAAAACAAGCATTTTAACGTTTGCGGCGAGGGGATTCAACCAAGCAAAGTTTCAGACGGCCTTAAGTTTTGCAAAGGTTTTTTTGCAGTGATTGGACAAGGTTGAAATCTGCTATAATTCCATCCAATCCGCAACCGTCTGACAAGGCGGTTGTTTTCTTTGTTTTTTGAATATTTTTTACGAAAGCGAAAGTCGGAATGACTGCACAACAAGCCCCTTTGGGCGAAAAAACCATGGCCGTGCTGATGGCGATTTTGGTCGCGCTGATGCCGTTTTCTGTCGATGCCTATCTGCCTGCGATTCCCGAAATGGCAAAGTCGCTGGGTTCGGACATCCACCGCATCGAGCAAAGCCTGAGCTTTTTTATGTTTGGCGTGGCGTTTGGTCAGGTGGTCGGCGGTTCGATTTCGGATATTAAAGGCCGCAAACCTGTCGCCTTGGTGGGCTTGAGCATTTACTTTGCCGCCGTTATCGGTTTGACGATGGTGAATAATGTCGAGCAGCTGTTGAACTTGCGTGCCTTGCAGGCGTTTGGCGCGGGGATGACCGTGGTGATTTCCGGTGCGATGGTGCGCGATTATTATTCCGGACGCAAAGCCGCGCAGATGTTTGCCTTAATCGGCATCATTCTGATGATTGTGCCGCTGATGGCACCGATGATTGGTGCAGGCTTGCAGAATTTAGGCGGCTGGCGCATGATTTTCGGTTTTCTGGCCTGTTATTCGCTGTTGCTTTGGGGTTTGATGTGGTATTTTCTGCCCAAGCCGCACCAGAAAGGCAAAATTAGTATGGACGTGTTCGGCGTGGTGGCCGGCAGGTTTAAACGCGTTTTGAGAACGCGCGCCGCAATGGGCTATTTGTTTTTCCAAGCTTTCAGTTTTGGTTCGATGTTTGCTTTTTTGACCGAATCATCGTTCGTGTACCAACATCTGTATCATGTTTCCCCAAACCAATATGCTTGGATATTTGCGCTCAATATCATTACCATGATGTCGTTTAACCGCGTTACCGCATGGCGTTTGAAAACCGGTACGCATCCGCAAAACATCCTCAAATGGGGCATTATCGTCCAATTTTCCGCCAATCTGTTGATGGTGGTTTTGGTGTTGTCGCTGTCTCTGCCGCCTTTGTGGGCTTTAGTGCCATGTGTGATGTTTTCAGTCGGTACGCAAGGCTTGGTCGGTGCAAACACTCAGGCCTGTTTTATGAGCTATTTCAGCGCAGAGGGAGGCAGCGCAAATGCCGTTTTAGGCGTGTTCCAATCCCTTATCGGCGCATCGGTCGGCATGGCAACGACTTGGCTGCACAATGGTTCCGCCTTGGTGATGGCCGGTATGATGTTGAGCTCGACTGTGTGCGGTATCGTGCTGTTGTGGATTTGCTCGCATCAGGCTTGGATGGAAAACGATAAAAAAGAATATGTTTAACCTTCAGGCCGTCTGAAAAACGGTTTCAGACGGCCTCAACCCTATATTGAAGAAATTAACCATGAGTACCAGCAAACAACGCCCCATCGGCGTATTCGATTCCGGCGTCGGCGGCTTGACCAACGTCCGCGCCCTGATGGAACGCCTGCCGATGGAAAACATCATCTATTTCGGCGATACCGCACGCGTTCCCTATGGCACCAAATCCCGCGCCACCATCGAAACCTTCGCCATGCAGATTGTCGATTTCCTGCTGGAAAACGATGTCAAAGCACTGGTTATCGCGTGCAATACCATCGCCGCCGTTGCCGGACAAAAAATCCGCCAAAAAGCAGGCAATATGCCCGTATTAGACGTGATTTCCGCCGGTGCGGAAGCCGCTTTGCAAACCACCAAAAACAACCGAATCGGCATTATCGCGACCAACACCACCGTCAACAGTAATGCCTACGCGCGCGCCATCCATTCCAAAAACAACGACACGCTGGTGCGCACACAAGCCGCGCCCCTGCTTGTGCCATTGGTGGAAGAGGGCTGGCTCGATCACGAAGTCACCCGTCTGACCGTACGTGAATACCTGAAGCCACTCTTGGCCGACGACATCGACACGTTGGTGTTGGGTTGTACCCACTTCCCACTGCTCAAACCGCTTATCGGCCGCGAAGCACAAAACGTCACCTTGGTCGATTCCGCCATCACCACCGCCGAAGCCACCGCCAAAGCCTTGGCGCAAGCAGGTTTGCTGAATACAGAAAACGACAACCCGGATTACCGCTTCTACGTCAGCGATATTCCCTTGCGCTTCCGAACCATCGGCGAACGCTTCTTGGGTAGAAGTATGGAGCAGATTGAGATGGTAACGTTGGGTTGATTGGAAATATTAAAGGCCGTCTGAAAGGTAAAAAAATAAGAAGGATAACGTTAACTAAATCTGTAATGAAGTATTATATGTTGAAAGAACTAGTTCAACTAAAAAAGTAGGTTGTTAAGGTTTTTGAAGTTTTAAGAGGTGGTAGTATTGTGGAGGATTCAGGGAACTCTGTTTTTTAGAGGCTAAATGTAAGGGATTTTGGAGGTTTTAATGAATTATAATGATGCTAAACGTAAGGTAATTATAAAATTTATGTGTGGTGCTTTAGTTTCTCTTTTGTCTGCTATTTCTACCATTATATCTATTTTAAAAATGTTTTATTTTAAGTTAGATGATGGAACTAGGTTTGGATCTGCCCTTTCAGAAATTTTCAAGAGAATAACAATATTTGCCTATGAGCATACTACATTTTTAGAATTTTTTTGGAAACACTCTCCTATAGTCAATCCATTTGATTTTTTAGAAAAACAGTCTATTCAGTTTTTTATTATATATATTTTATTTTTTATTGCATGGGCAGTCATTAGATCTGCTTTTAATTTAAGAAATAGATTGAAAATTATTGATAAACAAATTGAAGATCAAATTATTAAAGAATCTATTAAAGGAAGTAATATAAATAGAAAGCAGGTAGAAAATAATGTCTCTATTTCTTTGTCTAGTAAAATTCATGATTTATATATTGCACCATTATTAGTTGCAATAATTGGTGCAATTATAATTAAACTATTAGGATTTGGGTCTTAGTATTGGAATGAGTGAAGGTAGCTGTAATATATGAAGGCCGTCTGAAAACCTGATTCAGGTTTTCAGACGGCCTTTTTACTTCCTTAGATTTTATCTGCCTGACTGTTCCCACACGTTTTGCAGGTAGGCGTAGGTCAGCTCGGCGGTGCCGGAGACCAGCGCGATGTCGCTGCCCAAGTCTTCGGCTTTGCCCACGCCGATGGGTAAGGCGCTGGCGGCTTTGATGGCAGCGACGCCGGCGGCGGCGTCTTCGATGCCGATGCATTGGCGGATGTCTACGCCCACGCCCTCGGCTGCGGCGAGGAAGATGTCGGGAGCGGGTTTGGAATGCGCGACAGCGGCAGGGTCGGCTATGGCGTCGAAGAAGTGGGTCAGCCCCATGCGTTCGAGCAGGAACGGGCCGTTTTTACTGGCGGACGCGAGGGCGATTTTTTTGCCGTTTACTTTCAATGCTTCCAGCAGGGGCAAAATGCCGGGATACACGTCTTCGGGTTTGACTGCCTGAATCATCTCGACGTAGTTGTCGTTTTTACGGCGGGTCAGTTCGGCGAACTCGGCTTCGCTGACGGTTTTGCCGCCGTGCGCGAGGATGCGTTTGAGCGAATCGTCGCGCGACACGCCTTTGAGCTGCTCGTTAAACTTGCGGTCGATACTGATGCCCAGTTCTTCGGCGAGCTTTTTCCATGCGCGGTAGTGGTATTCGGCGGTGTCGGTGATGACGCCGTCGAGGTCAAAGAGCACTGCGGTGAAAGTCATTTTGCTCCCTCCTTATTTTTCTAACGCGACAGTGTGGCTGCCGTTGAGCGTGATGTCTTTGCCGTACACCTGCAAATCGAGCGGCTCGCCTTTGAGCAGGGTGAAGACGACGTTTTCTTTGCCGACGGCGACTTTAATCAGACGGCCTCGGTAGTTGATGTGGAAGGCGTAGCCTGTCCACGCATTCGGCAGGAACGGTGCGAAGCTGAGTTTGCCGCCCCAAGTTTTCATTTGGGCGAAACCTTGGACGATGGCGAGCCACGAGCCGGTCATGGAGGTGATGTGCAGGCCATCCTCGGTGTCGTTGTTGTAGTTGTCCAAGTCCAGACGGGCGGTGCGCTGGTACATTTCCACGGCTTTTTCTTCTTTGCCCAGTTCGGCGGCGAGAATAGCGTGGATACAAGGCGACAACGAGCTTTCATGCACGGTCATCGGTTCGTAGAAGTCGAAGTTGCGGCGTTTTTCGTCCATGTTGAAACGGTCGCCGAAGAAGTAGATGCCTTGCAAGACGTCCGCCTGTTTGATGAAGGGCGAACGCAGGATTTTGTCCCACGACCATTTCTGGTTGAGCGGCAAATCGTCGGGTGAAAGCGCGGACACGGGGCGGATGTCTTTGTCGAGGAAGCCGTCGTGCTGCACGAATACGCCGAGTTCTCCGTCATGCGGACGGTACATATTCGCGCTGATGTCCGCCCATTTTTCCAACTCGGCGGCGCTCACGTTCAAATCCGGACGCGGGTATTTCGCCAGGGCTTCACGGGTGTAATCCAATACCCATGCGGCGAGGGTATTGGTGTACCAGTTGTTGTTGATGTTGTTTTCGTATTCGTTCGGGCCGGTTACGCCGTGAATCATGTATTTGCCGTTGCGTTTGGAGAAGTGGACGCGGTCCGCCCAGAAGCGGGACACTTCGACCAAGACTTCCAAGCCTTCTTTGGCAAGATAGCTTTCATCGCCGGTGTAGTTGGTGTAGTTGTAGATGGCGTAAGGAATTGCGCCGTTGCGGTGGATTTCCTCGAAGGTGATTTCCCATTCGTTGTGGCACTCGATGCCCGTAAACGTTACCATCGGATAGAGCGCGCCCGCCAAGCCCTGTTCGCGCGCGTTGTGCTGCGCATGCGGCAGTTGGTTACGGCGGTATTGCAGCAGGTTGCGGGTAACTTCGGGTTCCGCTAGTGCGAGGTAGAGCGGCACGGCGTAGGCTTCGGTGTCCCAATAGGTCGCGCCGCCGTATTTTTCGCCGGTAAAGCCTTTCGGACCGATGTTCAGGCGCGCGTCTTCGCCGTAGTAGGTGGAGAACAGTTGGAACAGGTTGAAACGGATGCCTTGCTGCGCTTCGTCGCTGCCTTCAATGACCACGTCGGCGATTTCCCAACGGTGCAGCCAGCCTGCTTTGTGCGCGTCCAGCAAGGTTTCAAACGCAACGCCTGCGATTTTTTCCGACAAGGCGTGGCCGGCGGCTTTCACTGCTTCCAAGCCCTGATAATCGCGGCTGGTGGTAATAATCACACGTTTTTCAAAGGTTTCGGGCGTACCGCCGACTTCGGCTTCGAAAGAATTGGAGACCTGCCAGTCGGTTTGGCTGCCGCCGAGGGCTTTGAAGCTGCCGGCGAAGATTTGCTCGGCGTTGACGATGAATTGTTCCACGCCGAAGGGATTGGCAACGGTTTGGGTGGCAATGTAGGAGTGGTCGTCTGAAACGCCTTTGTCTAATACCTGCCAGAATTTTTCTTCGTAGTTGGAGTCTTCGTTTTTCACGTCGGCATCGATGATGGAATCGATGCGGACTTGGTGGGTTTTGCCGTCAACGGATACGGCTTCCCAGCGGATGAGCGCCAGCTCTTTTTGCGCGACGGACAGGAATTTGCACACATTGAAACGCACGCCGAATACGGTGAACGAGCGGCGCAATACGCCGTGCTGCATATCGAGTTCGACGGAGAAGCCGGCAACGTCGTTTTTCGCCAAGTCCACCTCTTGTCCATCAACAAAGATTTTGACTTTGCTGAAATTGAGCGCGTTGATGGCTTTGCCGAAATATTTTGGGTAACCGTTTTTCCACCAGCCGACGCGGGTTTTGTCGGGGAACCACACGCCGGCGATGTAGGTACCCAAGTGGCTGTCGGAGGAGTAGGTTTCTTCAAAGTTGCCGCGCATACCCATATAGCCGTTGCCCAAGCTGGTCAGGCTCTCTTGCAGCCGTTTGTGTTCTTTTTCCAGTTTTGCCGAACGCAGCGTCCAAGGGCTGATTTCCATGATTCTTGTGTACATCGTAAAGCTCCTGTTATTAAAATTGTAAGTTCGGCAAAGGTTTCAGACGGCCTTTGCCGATGGTATGGATGGATTATTCGCCGTGGGTCTCTTTAATCAGACATACTGAGAAGGCTCCCAGCAGCAAGACTGCGCCTGCAACCAAGAACATGGTTGCCTGATGGCTGCCCAGCATAGGGAAGAGGATAAAGCTCAGCAGCGAAGCGACGATTTGAGGCATACAGATAGAGCCGTTAAACAGGCCTAAATAAGTACCCATGTGTTTGCCTGAGAGGGCATTGGTCACAAT
The DNA here is from genome assembly GCF_051958545.1 of Neisseria sp. P0009.S010. NCBI lineage: Bacteria > Pseudomonadati > Pseudomonadota > Betaproteobacteria > Neisseriales > Neisseriaceae > Neisseria > Neisseria sp. P0009.S010. The sequence continues at coordinate 95,694 of NZ_JBQCVH010000007.1, read as the reverse complement.
CGTCAAAGGATAGGTAATGATACCGGCCCACGCAATACCGATTAAGGTATAAGACAACACTAGCGCGTATTGATTGCTGATGAAGAAAACGGAGAAGAAACCAAGTGCACCCAAAGCCAAGCAACCGAAATAACCGGCTTTATGGTATTTATTCGGTACTTTTGCCAGAATAAACGAGCAGATAACGGCAGCAATGGATTGTACCGCCGCCAAAACGCCGTACCAGTTGCCTGCTTCTTGGTAGCCTACGGAGGAGGCATCGGTTGTCTGCCAAACGTTTTCTGCAATCGCGCCTGCCGAGTAAGTCCACATATATTGGAAGGCAAACCAGCAGAAGAATTGCACTAAAGTGACTGTCCAAAACGCTTTAGGTGCGGTTTTTAAGAGTTCAAACCAGTTGGCTTTTTCCTGATTCGCAGCCACGTCGATACCGTGGTAGCGGGCGTAGGTTTCCGGATCATACTCTTTGACTTTGAAGATGGTGAACGCACTGGTAATAATCAGTAAGGCTGCGCCCACATAGAATGCCACAACCACGGTCTGCGGCACGACGCCTTTCTCGGCAGTATTCGCCAAACCAATATACGCGAACACAAACGGCAGAATCGCCGCCACAACCGCACCCGTATTCGCCAAGAAGCTCTGAATCCCGTAGGCGTAGCTTTTCTGCTCCTCGTTGACCATATCGCCGACCATCATCTTAAACGGCTGCATTGCCATATTGGAGGATACGTCCAACAGCGCAATCATCAACGCGCCAAACGACAAAGCCGCCAAAGAAGCGTAGCCAAAACCGAAGCTGCCTGAGTTCGGCATCAGAATCATGACGATAACCGCAATCAGTGTGCCATAAAGCAGATAGGGCAGACGGCGGCCACCCAGGCGCGGCATCCAAGTGCGGTCTGAGTAGTAGCCCACAATTGGCTGAACCAACATACCGGCCAATGGGGGCAGAATGAAAAACCAGCCCAAATTGTGCGGGTCGGCGCCTAAAGTTTGAAAAATTCGGCTCATTTGTGAGCTTTGCAGGGTAAAGGCCGTCTGAACGCCGAGATAGCCGAAGCTCAGCATCCAAATCGTACTTTTTGCCAGTGACGGCAAACCTTGTTTTGCTGTTTTTTGCGTATTTTCCGACATGAGGTAAATCCTTTTTTAAAAAGTATTTTTATTGAGAAATCTGAAAGGTTCCTTGGTGTGGTGTTCTCTGTCGTTATTGTTTGTGTGCGTACTTTCAAGGATATAGGTGCATTTTATGAAGAGCGCCGGATATTGGCAATGCCAGTTCAAGGATAAACTGGCTTAAATCAAATTTTTTGCGGTTTGGCATTGATACCGTCGGGCAATGAGGGTATCGGTTCGGTGCGGTGTATATTTTGATGCTTATTTCTATTTTCAGACGGCATTTGAACAAGCAAGTATTTGGGCAATAGGTTAAAATGGGCCGTCTGAAATTTGTTTGATGAAAACGAGAAAACTATGTCCCAACAATACGTCTATTCTATGCTGCGCGTGAGCAAGGTTGTGCCGCCGCAAAAAACCATTATTAAAGACATTTCCCTTTCATTCTTTCCTGGTGCAAAAATCGGTTTGCTCGGTTTAAACGGTGCGGGTAAATCTACTGTATTGCGGATTATGGCGGGCGTGGATAAAGAATTTGAGGGCGAAGCCGTGCCGATGGGCGGCATTAAAATCGGCTATTTGCCGCAAGAGCCCGAGCTTGATCCTGAGAAAACCGTACGCGAGGAAGTGGAAAGCGGTTTGGGCGAAGTGGCCGCGGCGCAGAAACGTTTGGAAGAAGTATATGCCGAGTACGCCAATCCTGATGCGGATTTTGACGCATTGGCGGAAGAACAAGGTCGCTTGGAAGCGATTATTGCGGCTGGTTCATCTACCGGCGGCGGTGCGGAGCACGAATTGGAAATCGCTGCCGACGCGCTGCGCCTGCCTGATTGGGATGCCAAAATCGGCAATTTGTCCGGCGGTGAAAAACGCCGTGTGGCTTTGTGCAAACTCTTGTTGAGCAAGCCCGATATGCTTTTGCTTGACGAGCCGACCAACCACTTGGACGCGGAATCGGTCGAATGGTTGGAGCAATTCTTGGTACGCTTCCCTGGTACAGTCGTCGCGGTAACACACGACCGCTACTTCTTGGATAATGCCGCCGAATGGATTTTGGAACTTGACCGCGGACACGGTATTCCGTGGAAAGGCAATTACTCGTCTTGGCTGGAGCAGAAAGAAAAACGCTTGGAAAACGAGGCGAAGTCTGAAGCTGCGCGCGTGAAAGCGATGAAGCAGGAATTGGAATGGGTGCGCCAAAATGCCAAAGGCCGCCAAGCCAAGTCTAAAGCGCGTTTGGCTCGTTTTGAAGAAATGAGCAACTATGAATACCAAAAACGCAATGAAACGCAGGAAATCTTTATCCCTGTTGCCGAGCGTTTGGGTAACGAAGTGATTGAGTTTGTGAATGTTTCTAAATCGTTTGGCGATAAAGTGCTGATTGACGATTTGAGCTTCAAAGTGCCTGCGGGCGCGATTGTTGGCATCATCGGTCCGAACGGCGCGGGTAAATCGACGCTGTTCAAAATGATTTCGGGCAAAGAGCAGCCTGATTCCGGCGAAGTGAAAATCGGCCAAACCGTGAAAATGAGCCTGATTGACCAAAGCCGCGAAGGTTTGCAAAACGATAAAACCGTGTTCGACAACATTGCCGAAGGCCGCGACATTTTGCAGGTCGGTCAGTTTGAAATTCCCGCCCGCCAATATTTGGGACGCTTTAACTTCAAAGGCAGCGACCAAAGCAAAATCGCCGGTCAATTGTCTGGCGGCGAACGCGGCCGTCTGCACTTGGCAAAAACCTTGTTGAGCGGCGGCAATGTGTTGCTGCTGGACGAACCGTCCAACGACCTTGATGTAGAAACCTTGCGCGCGCTGGAAGACGCATTGCTCGAATTTGCCGGCAGTGTGATGGTGATTTCGCACGACCGCTGGTTCCTCGACCGCATCGCCACGCATATCTTGGCTTGCGAAGGCGATTCGAAATGGGTGTTCTTCGACGGCAACTATCAGGAATACGAAGCCGATAAGAAACGCCGTTTGGGCGAAGAGGGCGCAAAACCGAAACGTATCCGTTACAAACCGGTAACACGTTAAGCAGGTTTAAACCAAAAGGCCGTCTGAAACTTTTAATGTTTCAGACGGCCTTTTATTTTTGATGTTTATGATTGTTTTCTTAATTGCGGATGGTTTTCCAATGTATCAATGATGATTTCAATCATGCGTGGGGCAGTTTGTGCCAAATCGAAGCCTTGACCTGAAGAAAGCCAGCGCCAAATCAAGCCGTCTAATGAAGACTTGATGAAGATGACTGCCATATCGATATCCAAATTATCCGCCAACGCTTTTTGTTGTACCGCATCAGTCAGGACGGCAACGATTTTTTCACGCCATAGTGATTGGTGTTTTTTAGCGATGGCAATAACCGCCTCGTTTTGCTCGGTGTGTTCGCATTTTAAAAACAAAATGCTGTGGAATTTATAGTGAAGATCGTTGTGTTGCAGGCGCTCGAAGAAACGGGTCAGAGTTAGTCGGAAGCTTGACCAAGCCTGTTCGTTATTGTTGTTCGAGTCTTCTTTTATGCAGCTTTCGATGTCGTCGCAAATCCGTTGGAACAAGGCGTCAAACAAATCTTCTTTGTTTTTGAAATGCCAATACAGCGCGCCGCGCGTTACGCCTGCGGCTTGGGCAATTTCGTTAAGCGAGTTGCGGGCAATGCCTTTCTGATAAAACGTATCCAATGCGGCAAGCATGAGATATTCTTTGGTTTTTAAGGCTTCGGTTTTGGTTCTTCTCATAGTTGTTTTGTGGGGAATGTAAATTTATGGTTCGGATTATAAAAAATTACTTCTGAAAATGCAAGAATGTATGTATAATTTAATTCAATACTTGATAGTGTTTCTCAACACTATATAATCAGCCTGTTTTTCATAAAAGCAGGCAATTTCTGTTTGCGAAATATGAGATTAAAGTAATCAATTTTTAATTAGTCAAACCCTTATTTATCATAGAGATAGGAAAATTATGGCTCTTTATGCTTCTAAAATGATGCGTGTCGTATCGATTGCGGCGGCTACTGCATTGGCGCTTTCTGCTTGCGGCAAAGGCGATGAGAAGGCAGCCGGCCAACAGGCGCAAGGCAGTCAGCAACAGCAAAATCAACCTGCCCCTGAAGTCCGCGTGGTTACCGTGCATCCGGAAACCGTTGCATTGACAACCGAGTTGCCGGGCCGTCTGGAATCATTGCGTACTGCTGAAGTTCGCGCCCAAGTCGGCGGTATTTTGCAAAAACGCCTATTCCAAGAGGGCAGCTATGTGCAAGCCGGTCAGCCTTTATACCAAATCGACAGCTCGACTTATGAAGCAAACTTAGAAAGCGCACGCGCCCAGTTGGCGAGTGCGCAAGCGACTTTGGCCAAAGCGAATGCCGACTTGGCCCGCTACAAACCGCTGGTTGCCGCCGATGCCATCAGCCAACAGGAATATGATGCAGCCGTAACCGCCAAGCGCTCAGCCGAGGCAAGCGTCAAATCTGCACAAGCAGCCATCAAATCTGCCGGTATCAGCCTGAACCGCTCCCGCATTACTGCGCCGATTTCCGGCTTTATCGGTCAATCTAAAGTTTCTGAAGGTACGCTGTTGAATTCCGGTGATACTACTGTTTTAGCTACGATCCAACAAACCAATCCGATGTATGTCAACGTTACCCAGTCTGCGAGTGAGGTCATGAAACTGCGTCAACAGGTTGCCGAAGGCAAATTGTTGGCGGCAAACGGCGCGATTGCAGTGGATATCAAATTTGACGACGGTACCGTTTACCCTGAAAAAGGCCGTCTGCTGTTTGCAGATCCGACTGTCAACGAAACAACCGGTCAAATTACCTTGCGCGCCGCCATTCCTAACGACAGAAATATCTTGATGCCGGGCTTGTATGTGCGCGTGTTGATGGAGCAAGTGGCAGTAGATAATGCATTTGTAGTGCCGCAACAAGCAGTTACCCGCGGTTCGCAAGATACTGTGATGGTAGTGAATGACAAGAGCGAAATGGAAGCGCGTGTCGTGACCATTGCCCAACAGCAAGGTAGCAATTGGGTTATTACAGACGGCCTTAAAGACGGCGACAAAGTGATTGTTGAAGGCATCAGCATTGCCGCTATGTCGGGTGCTAAACAGGTAACGCCGAAAGAATGGACGCCGCCTGCAAGCGCTGCGGCAGCAACACCGGCAGTTTCAGACGGCCAAGCTGCATCCGAGGCCAAGCCTGAAGCTAAAGCTGCATCTGAAGCCAAATAAGGAACGCGTGAATGTCTAAGTTTTTTATTGACCGCCCCATCTTTGCATGGGTTATTGCGATTTTTATCATCGCAGCGGGTATTTTCGGCATTCAAAAACTGCCGATTTCCCAATATCCGTCCGTTGCTGCACCGACTATTACTTTGCGCGCTACTTATCCGGGCGCTTCGGCTCAGGTAATGGAAGACAGCGTACTGGCCGTTATCGAACGTAATATGTACGGTGTGGAAGGTTTGGACTATATGACGACTTCTGCCAATTCCAGTGGCAGCGGCAGCGTCAGTCTGACGTTTACACCGGAAACCAATGAAGATTTGGCGCAGGTAGACGTGCAGAACAAATTGTCGGAAGTGTTGTCCACATTGCCGTCTACCGTACAGCAATATGGTGTAACCGTATCTAAAGCGCGTTCCAACTTCTTGCAAGTGGTCATGCTTTCTTCTGAAAAGCAATCCATTGAGGAAATGAACGATTACGCCCAGCGCAATATCATTCCTGAACTGCAGCGTATTGACGGGGTAGGGCAGGTACAATTGTTTGGTGCGCAACGCGCCATGCGTATTTGGGTTGACCCGAAAAAACTGCAAAACTACAACCTGTCTTTTGCAACGGTAACCAATGCGCTTGCGACACAAAATATCCAAATTTCTGCAGGCTCTATCGGTTCTTTGCCGGCGGCTGCAGGTCAGACTATTTCAGCAACTGTGACGGCGCAAGGTCAGCTGAGCACTGCTGAAGAGTTTGGCAACATCATTTTGGTATCCAATACCGATGGTTCTAATGTCTATCTGAAAGACGTTGCCAAAGTCAGCTTGGGTATGCAGGATTATTCTTCTTCCACCCGCTTGAACGGTGTGAACACCACCGGTATGGCAGTGATGTTGTCTAACAGCGGTAACGCTTTGGCAACGGCGACTGCCGTGAAAGAAAAAATGGCGGTTTTGCAGAAGTATTTTCCAGACGGCATGAGCTGGAAAATTCCTTACGATACTTCCAAATTTGTGGAAATTTCGATTGAGAAAGTGATCCATACACTTTTGGAAGCCATCGTATTGGTATTCTTGGTGATGTATCTCTTCCTGCAAAATATCCGCTATACGCTGATTCCGACTATTGTCGTGCCGATTTCCCTGTTGGGCGGTTTTGCCTTTATCTCATATATGGGTATGTCGATTAACGTATTGACCATGTTTGCGATGGTATTGGTAATTGGTATTGTGGTCGATGATGCGATTGTGGTCGTTGAAAACGTTGAGCGTATTATGGCGAGCGAAGGTCTGTCGCCTAAGGCTGCAACCAAAAAAGCGATGGGTCAGATTTCCGGCGCGGTGATCGGTATTACTGCCGTGTTGATGTCCGTATTTGTGCCGCTGGCGATGTTTAGCGGTGCAACCGGTAACATTTACAAACAGTTTGCCTTGACTATGGTGGCATCGATCGGCTTCTCCGCATTTCTTGCCTTGACGCTGACTCCGGCATTGTGTGCCACCATGCTCAAACCGATTCAGAAGGGTCATCACGAAGAGAAAAAAGGTTTCTTCGGTTGGTTTAACAAGAAATTCGACAACTGGACACACGGCTACGAAGGCTGGGTAGCCAAAGTCTTGCGCAAGACTTTGCGCATGATGGTTGTCTATATCGGTTTGACTGTTGTGGGCGTATTCCTGTTTATGCGTCTGCCGACTTCCTTCTTACCGACTGAAGACCAAGGTAACTTGATGTTGAGCGTACAGCTGCCTGCCGGCGCGACCAAAGAGCGTACCGATGCAACTTTGGCTCAAATCACTCAACTGGCGAAATCTGTACCTGAGATCGAGAACATTGTTACCGTTTCCGGCTTTAGTTTTAGCGGTTCCGGCCAAAACATGGCTTTGGGCTTTGTCATTCTGAAAGACTGGAGCGAACGTACTGCTCCGGGCAGCGATGCGACTTCTATTTCCGGTAAGTTGACCGGCATGATGATGGCTACGCTGAAAGACGGTTTCGGTTTGGCGATTGTGCCTCCTGCCATTATGGAATTGGGTACAGGCTCCGGCTTGACGATTTACCTGCAAGACCGTAACAACAGCGGCCATGCCGCATTATTGGCCAAGCGCAATGAGTTGATTGACAAAATGCGCAAAAGCGGTTTGTTTAACCCAAGTACCGTTCGTGCGAGCGGTTTGGAAGATGCGCCGCAGTTGAAAATCGACATCAACCGTGCCGCAGCAGCCGCACAAGGTATTTCGTTCTCTGACATCCGTACTGCTTTGGCTTCTTCTTTGGGTTCGTCTTATGTAAACGACTTCCCGAATCAAGGCCGTCTGCAACGCGTGATGGTACAAGCTGATGCGAGTGCCCGTATGCAGCCTGCCGATATTCTGAACCTGACTGTACCGAACAAATCCGGCGTTGCCGTACCGCTTTCTACCATTGCTACTGTTTCTTGGGAAAACGGTATGGAACAAAGCGTCCGCTTCAATGGTTATCCGGCAATGGAGCTTTCCGGCTCTCCTGTTAATGGCGTATCTTCCGGTCAAGCCATGGCTGCGGTGCAGCAAATGGTTGATGAAATGGGCGGCGGTTACAGTCTGGAATGGGGCGGTCAGTCTCGTGAAGAGGCTAAAGGCAGCTCACAAACTGTCGTGTTGTACGCATTGGCCGCTGCCGCTGTATTCTTAGTATTGGCTGCTTTGTACGAAAGCTGGTCTATCCCGTTGGCGGTTATCCTTGTGATTCCGTTGGGCTTGATTGGCGCGGCATTGGGCGTGACCGGCCGTAACATGTTTGAGGCACTGCTGGGCAGTATTCCGGCATACGCCAACGATATCTACTTCCAAGTCGGTTTCGTTACGGTGATGGGTTTGAGTGCGAAAAACGCGGTTTTGATTATTGAGTTTGCCAAAGACCTGCAAGCGCAAGGCAAGAGCGCGCTTGAAGCTGCGCTTGCCGCCGCACACTTGCGTTTCCGTCCGATTATCATGACTTCGTTTGCCTTCATCTTGGGCGTGGTACCGCTTTATGTTGCCAGCGGTGCCAGCTCCGCCAGCCAACGTGCGATTGGTACGACCGTGGTCTGGGGTATGTTGATCGGTACGATTCTGTCTGTGTTCCTTGTGCCTTTGTTCTATGTGGTTGTGCGCAAATTCTTTAAAGAAACCGCACACGAGCATGAGATGGCCGCCAAACACGCCGCTGAAGCCGGCATGATTGAAGACGGTAAACAAGATTCAGACAAGCACTAAAGCAAAGGCCGTCTGAAAAATTTTCAGACGGCCTCAAAATGCTAAAGGATTCTAAAATGAAGAAGATTACATTCAAACCTGTACTGACCGCCGTTGCCGCCGCCGTGGCTTTGTCGGCCTGTACCATGATGCCGAAATATGAGCAGCCTCAAGTTGCCGTGGCCGATACGTTTAAATACGACACTGTTGACGACGGTATCCGTGCAGCCGAATTGGGTTGGCAAGATTACTTTGCCGATCCTCGCCTTCACCGCCTGATCGACATCGCATTGGAACGCAATACCGATTTGCGTACAGCCGCGCTGAATGCGGAAATCTACCGCAAGCAATACATGATTGCGCGTAATAATTTGTTGCCAACCGTCAATGCCAGCGGTACAGGTTCGCGTCAAGGCAGTTTGAGTGGCGGCAGCGTTAGCAGCCAATACAGCGTGGGTTTGGGCGCAGCCTCTTATGAGCTTGACCTCTTCGGCCGTGTCCGCAGCACCAGCGAAGCCGCGTTGCAAGGTTATTTCAATGTGGCCGCCAACCGCGATGCCGCGCATCTGACCTTGATTTCTACCGTTGCCAAAGCCTACTTTAACGAACGCTACGCTGAAGAAACCATGGCATTGGCACAACGCGTATTGCAAACCCGTGAAGCGACTTACAAGCTCTCGCAATTACGCCATAAAGCCGGTGTGATTTCCGCCGTTGATTTGCGCCAACAGGAAGCCCTGATTGAATCGGCCAAAGCCGATTACGCATCCGCGGTAAAAAACCGCGAGCAAGCGCGCAATTCCTTGGCTATGTTGATTAATCAGCCTTTGCCTGAAGATTTGCCTGCCGGTTTGCCTTTGAGCAAACAGTTCAAATTGACCAAACTGCCTGCCGGTTTGAGTTCGGACGTGTTGCTCAACCGTCCGGATATCCGTGCGGCCGAACACGCGCTCAAACAAGCCAATGCCAATATCGGCGCGGCACGTGCGGCGTTTTTCCCACGTATCAGCCTGACCGGTTCTGTCGGTACAGCTTCCGGCGAGCTGAGCGGTCTGTTTAAGAGCGGTACGGGTATTTGGGCTTTTGCACCGTCAATTACTCTGCCTATCTTTGACTGGGGCACAAACAAAGCCAATCTTGACGTAGCCAAACTGCGCCAACAGGCACAAATCGTTGCTTATGAAGCCGCTGTTCAATCCGCATTCAAAGATGTTTCCAATGCGTTGGTTGCACGCGAACAGCTGGATAAAAGCTATGCAGCTTTGAGCAAACAAAGCCGTGCCTACAACGACAGCCTGCGCCTCATCAGCCTGCGCTACAAACATGGCGTATCCAGCGCATTGGATTTGTTGGATGCCGAACGCAGCAGTTACGGCGCAGAAACTGCTCTTTTAGCCAATCAGCTGACCCGTCTGGAAAACCTTGCCGACTTGTATAAAGCGCTTGGCGGCGGTTTGAAACGCGAAACCAAAGCTGCCGAATAAGTTTTGTCAGCTAAAATCAAGAGGCCGTCTGAAACATTTAGGTTTCAGACGGCCTTTTTGTTAAACAGTGATTTTAAACTTTTAATTTCTCGCTTAAAGAACCGACATAGGCTGAGCGTTCGTTACGGCTGAGTTCGGGCTGGTGTGTGTTGAGCGAAGACCATTTACGGTTGCTGCGCGCTTTGTTGAGCTCGCTTGGCAGTTTGGCCGCATTCCATGGCGCTTTGCGTTCGTTTAGCTCGATATGCGATTGGGCGGCATGGCCGCGCGTTTGCAAGACGTGCAACAAATCCAGTGCGCGTGCGGCGAGCAGGGTAAGGGTTTCTGGATCGGTATGCAGGGTTTGTCGGCCGTTGATTTTGTCGGTGATGTCTTGGGCATTGGGCAAAATGCCGCCCAACAGTCCGCCGATGGCCGTACCCAAACCAAGCGAGCCGCCAAGCGTGGCAATGTCCAAGCCTAGGCCGATGAGTGCGCCTGCGGTTGCGCCGGTACCGGTACGGATGCCGTAATGTTTGAGCAATTCGCTGTCAAACGGATCTTGTTTGAAGGCTTTGGGCATCCATGTGCTGTCGCTGCCGACTTCGTCGTGATAGAAGCGGTAAAGTGTGAACAGGCGTTGTTGCATTTGCCGCTCAAGTTGTCGGATTTCCGATTGCATGACTTCCAAAGTTGGTGCAGGGTCGTCGTTTTCGGCAATTTCTTGGGTGAATGCTGCGGCATCCAGCAGAAAATCGGCAATTTCACGGCGCGCTTCCGTATCCAGCCGCTGCCACTCGCGACGGCGCATATTGATGAGGCGGTCGAGGATGTCGCGCTTAGGTAACATGGTGGCAAGGTTGTCCCATAATCGGATTTCGCCTTCAAAGTCGAAGGCAACGGTATCGAAACCAGCGTAAACATGCAGGTTTCTGCGGGCGAGCATATTGGTCCAAGCGGTCAGGTCTTGATTTTGGGTGAAGTTGAACACGGGCATGATGGGCTTGGCGCACCAAGACAAAATGGTCAGCTCGTCTTTGTATTTGTTAAGGACGGGTTCCCGCGCGTCGATGACGTACATGGCCATATCGCTTTGCATGACTTGGCGCAGCACTTTGGCCTCTTGGTTGAACTCGTGATGCGCTTCATGATTGTTGAGGAATTGCTGGATGCGTTCGATGCCGTCATCGCGTGCAGATGTGTGGGTTTCCAGCCAGTCCAACACGCCGCCGGCATCTTCTAGGCCGGGGGTGTCGTAGAGGTAAACCAAGCTGTCGTCACCGTCGTTGATGAGGGCTTCTTCGACATGGCGTGTGGTTGAGGGCGCATTTTTTACTTCGCCGAAGGTGCTGTCGCGCAAAAGCGTGCGTAAGAGTGAGGTTTTGCCTGTGTTGGTATGGCCGACGACGGCAAGGGAAAGTGGGGTGGTCATGGTTGTGGGTTGGGACGGATATGGGCTATGAATGTGTGAGTATGGGGCTGTTTGCCTGTAGTGGCAATATGTGTTTCAGACGGCCCTAAATTCCCTTTATATATGGGCGAAAATAGCCAGAAAAAGAGGGGAATAGCGGATTTGTTGTTTTTTGGCAAAATGCTTGAAAATAGGTAGGAAAACAGTTGACAGTCGGGTAGAAGGCTAGGATAATTCGCGCCGTTGAGTTGCTTGATGCAGCTTGATTTTTCTCCTCTATTTCTCCTTTGTAGACTTGGCGCATATCGAAACGGTATGCGCATTTTTTTATCTGTATTGAAACATGATTACATTTAAGTTCTGTAAATTGGATAATTAAGAAACTTTACAAGAAAAATACTTGCACAGTTGAAGCTCTTGTTGCATAATTCGTTTCGTTAGCTGGTTCGAGTAGTCAGTTAATAGTTTCTCCTCTATTTCTCCTTTGTAGACTTGGCACACATTCTGTCGGATGTGTGCATTTTTTTTGCCTATTTAAAATAAAGGCCGTCTGAATGTTGTAATCTTTCAGGAGGCCTTTATTGGTTGAATAGAATTAGATGTCTAATACTACTTCTTCTTTGACTTCTTCCATGACAACATAGCTGCGGCTTTCGGACGCAGCCGGTAGTTGCAGCAGGATATTGCCGAGCATATCGCGATAGGCGGACATATTGGGCAGGCGGACTTTGATAAGGTAGTCGTATTCGCCGGAGACCAAGTGGCATTCCAAAATTTGCGGAATTTTTAGCACTTCGCGTTTGAAGTCTTCAAAAATATTGCCGGATTTGGAGCGCAGTTTCAGCTCGACAAAGACCAAGAGGCTTTGACCTAAAGCATGAGGATTCAGATGGGCGTGATAGCCGGTAATAAGGTTGTCGCGTTCCAAGCGGCGGACGCGTTCGGTTACCGGCGTGGTGGAGAGGCCGACTTTTTCAGCCAATTCGGTCATGGGGATACGTGCGTTTTGTTGTAGGAGCTTGAGAATTTTTAAGTCGGTTTTGTCGAGTTCTTTCATGGCCTTGATGTCTGTCGTTTTCATTTGGATTGAATCATAACCTTAAAACAGGCTGAGAAGAAGCATAAATGCCTAAAGGCGCGCATGAGGTCTAAATTATGAATAGATTATTCTTGTGTATTTCATGGAATCCTGTGTAGTTTTTGACCTATAATATTTACTTCAAAGTAATGGGGCAGGCCGTCTGAAACGGAATGCCGATAAGAGGAATACATTATGCGTCCGCTCAATGCGCAAATCCGTTTGGATAATTTACGTCAAAATTATCGTTTTCTCAAAGAGTTGCACGGCAATAAATTGTTGGCTGTGATTAAGGCCGATGCTTACGGGCATGGCGCGGTCAGATGTGCACACGCGTTGGCAGATATTGCCGACGGCTTTGCGGTGGCAACGGTAGATGAAGGCGTGGAACTGCGTCAAAACGGCATTAAAAATCCGATTGTTTTGTTGGAAGGCGTATTTGAGGATGCGGAGTATGCGGATGTTGACCGTTATGATTTGTGGCCGGCAATCGGTAGCCAATGGCAGCTGGAGGCGTTTGCGCATCATGAGTGGCACAGCCCGACAACCGTATGGCTGAAAATGGACTCAGGTATGCACCGTGCCGGTTTCTTTCCACACAACTATGCCGCTGCCTATACTGCATTGAAACAATCCGAATCGGTTGGAAATATTGTGAAATTCAGCCATTTTGCCTGCGCGGACGAACCGGAAAACGGCATGACCGAAATGCAGCTTGAAGCGTTTGATTTGGCGTGTGAGGGTTTGGAAGGCGAAGAGAGTTTGGCCAATTCCGCCGCGATTTTGAACGTGCCTGAAGCGCGACGCGATTGGGGACGTGCCGGTCTGGCCTTATATGGTATTTCGCCTTTCGGCGGCGTGGATGAGCGTTTGAAACCTGTTATGCGCCTGACTTCCCGTGTTTTCGGCGAGCGTGTGTTGCAACCGCATTCTCCGATTGGCTACGGCGCAACGTTCTACACCAGCAAATCTACCCGTGTCGGTTTGATTGCCTGCGGCTATGCCGACGGTTATCCGCGTCGCGCTTCCACTAATTCCCCTGTGGCGGTGGATGGCAAACGCAGCCGTATTATCGGCAGGGTATCTATGGATATGATTACGGTTGAGCTGGAAGCCTCGAAAGAGGGCTTGGGCGCGGAAGTCGAGCTTTGGGGCGATGTGATTAATATCAATGAAGTTTCTGAAGTTGCCGGTATGATTCCGTACGAAATTCTCTGCAATATCAAACGTGCGAAGTTTACTTATATTGAGTAATCAGTAAAAGATCAGGCCGTCTGAAATATGTTTTCAGACGGCCTTTTTGTTATTTGCAATTAAAACGATTCGTCAGCGCGTAAATAACGCCATTTGCCCGGCGGCAGTCTGCCGAGTTTGACTTTGCCCATGCGGATACGTTTCAAACCGACGACGCGCAGGCCGACCAGTTCGCACATGCGGCGGATTTGGCGTTTTTTGCCTTGTCGCAAAATAAAGCGCAACTGGTCTTCGTTTTGCCATTCGACTTTGGCGGGGCGCAATTTTTCTCCGTCCAAACTCAAGCCGTGGTTGAGCAGGGCAAGGCCTTTGTCGTCCAGTTTGCCGCGGACGCGGACAAGGTATTCTTTTTCGCTACTGCTGTTTTCGCCAATCAGTTGTTTGGCAATGCGGCCGTCCTGGGTGAGTACCAACAATCCGACGGAGTCGATATCCAGACGGCCGGCAGGGGCTAAGCCGAATTTGTGCTTTTCACTGAAAGGGATATGGCTGTCGTCGCCTTCCCAATGGTTGTCGGCGGTAATGAGTTCTGCGGCAGATTTATAGCCTTTTTCTGCCTGCGCGCTGACGTAGCCGACGGGTTTGTTCAGTAGGATGGTTACACGCGCTGCTTGTTTTTCATGGGCTTGTTTGTTGAGGTCGATGCGGTCGCGCTCGGTGACTTTTTGACCGAGTACGGCGGTTTGGCCGTTTACTTTGACCCAGCCTTGCTCGATGTAGCTGTCTGCCTCGCGGCGCGAGCATAAGCCTAATTGCGCCATGCGTTTGGAGAGGCGCATGGTTTCGGAATCGTTGTTTTGCATGGTATGGCGATATAGAGAAATGGGAATGTCGAATTATAGCATTGACCGTTTGTCAGGCCGTCTGAAAACTGAATATTTGGATTTTCAGACGGCCTTTCGTTTGCTATATGTTAAGGAATATTTAGTTTTGAAGTAAAAAATGAAGGGTATATTGTCTGTTTGTGTTAACCTTACGGACGAACTAATCATTTTGTTTTCAGTCGAATTGGGGTTGAAATGACATTTCACTCATGAAATCATGAAGACTATAATGACTGGTCTTTCTGAAGCGCATTAAGGCAGTTTGTCGCTAAAGCAAGCCTTGGTGCATCACGTTTTAAGGATAAATCAATGAAATCGCTCAAATCATTTTTGATCTGGGGCATTGTGGTTTTGGTAGGCTTGGCCTCCTTTACTACTTTAGCTCTCAGCCGTGGCGAGCAAGTCAGTGCGATTTGGATGGTTACGGCCGCCATTTCGGTATACTGCATTGCCTACCGTTTCTACAGTCTTTACATTGCCAATCGTGTGATGCAGCTTGATCCTAACCGTCTGACTCCGGCAGAACGACACAATGACGGCTTGGACTATGTGCCCACACATAAAGGCGTACTGTTCGGCCACCACTTTGCCGCTATTGCAGGCGCAGGCCCTCTGGTTGGTCCTGTATTGGCAGCGCAAATGGGTTATCTGCCCGGTACTTTGTGGATTATCTTCGGCGTGGTGTTTGCCGGTGCCGTACAGGATATGATGGTATTGTTTGTTTCTATGCGCCGTGACGGTAAGTCTTTGGGCGATATCGTGAAACAAGAACTCGGTACTGTCCCAGGCGTGATTGCATCCATCGGTATTTTGATGATTATGGTCATCATTATGGCGGTGTTGGCGCTGATTGTTGTGAAAGCATTGGTTCACAGCCCTTGGGGTACGTTCACCATCGCAGCGACTATGCCGATTGCCCTGTTTATGGGTATCTACACCCGTTATATCCGTCCGGGCAAAATTGGCGAGATTTCCATCGTCGGCTTTATTTTGCTGATGTTGGCCGTGATTTATGGTGAAGATGTTGCCCATAGCTCCTTCGGTCATTGGTTCGACCTTGACGGCATTCAGCTGACTTGGGCGATTATGATTTACGGTTTCGTGGCTTCCGTATTGCCGGTTTGGCTCTTGCTGACTCCGCGCGACTATCTGTCTACCTTCCTGAAAATTGGTACGATTGCAGCTTTGGCTTTGGGTATCGTTATTGTTAACCCGACTCTGCAAATGCCTGCAGTTACCCACTTTATCGATGGTTCAGGCCCGGTATTCTCCGGTGCATTGTTCCCATTCTTGTTTATTACCATTGCTTGTGGTGCGGTTTCAGGCTTCCATGCTCTGATTTCTTCAGGTACCACGCCAAAAATGGTGGAAAACGAAACCCACGTCCGCATGATCGGTTACGGCGGCATGATTATGGAAAGCTTTGTGGCCATTATGGCGCTGGCGGCCGCCGCTTCGCTTGAGCCAGGCGTGTACTTCGCGATGAACAGTCCGGCTGCGCTGATTGGTACAGATGCCAACACAGCTGCCGAAGTCATCACCACTAAACTGAATTTCTCTGTTGATGCCGCAACCTTGTTGCACACTGCTAAAGAAGTGGGCGAAAACACCATTCTGTCCCGTGCAGGCGGTGCTCCAACCCTCGCAGTCGGTATGGCACACATCATGAGCCGTCTGATTCCGGGCGAAGCCATGATGGCATTCTGGTATCACTTTGCCTTGCTGTTTGAAGCCCTGTTCATCTTGACCGCGGTTGACGCCGGTACACGCGTTGCCCGTTTCATGATTCAAGACTTGGGCAGTATCTTCTACAAACCATTCGGTAACACCGACTCTATCCCTGCCAACTTGGTTGCCACATTCTTTGCCGTGGCATTGTGGGGTTACTTCCTCTATACCGGCGTAACCGACCCGCTGGGTGGTATCAACTCGCTCTGGCCGTTGTTTGGTATCGCCAACCAAATGCTTGCAGGCGTAGCGTTGATTATGTGTACCGTTGTATTGGTGAAAATGAAACGCGACCGCTATGTTTGGGTAACCTTGGTTCCTGCTGTCGGCGTATTGTTTGTGACCTGTTATGCCGGTTTGCAAAAACTGTTCCACAGCGACCCACGCGTCAGCTTCTTGGCTCACGCAGGTAAATACCGCGATGCCTTGGCTTCAGGCGAAGTCCTTGCTCCAGCTAAAGACATTGGCGAAATGTCACAAATCATCTTCAACGACCAAATCAATGCCGGTCTGACCGCTTTGTTCCTGGCAGTTGTCGTGATTGTTGCCGTGTACGGTTTCCGTACCGCCATGAAAGCCCGTAAAGTCGGTTGGCCAACTGCTAAAGAAATTCCAGCAGTATACCGCGATGGTAAACAGCCGGAGGCTCAGCATGAAGCATAAGCTCGCATCTTGGTGGAAAACCATCAAGCTGACAGCAAACTTGATGGCTGGTGTCCCAGATTATGAAAACTACGTTGCCCGTCAACGCAGACATAATCCCAACGCGCCGGTCATGACCGAGCTACAATTCCAAGACTACTGCCGCAAACGCCGTTGCGGCGCCAATGGCGGACGCTGTTGTTAATGAAGGCATAAAAAGGCCGTCTGAAAATACTTTCAGACGGCCTTTCATTATGGAATATCAATAAATATCAAAGATTTTGTCTTGTCATCAATATTTAATCGAACAACTTGCCAATATTTACTCTTCTTCGAGCAGTACCAGCGGACGCTGTATTTTTCTGAGCTCTTCCACCTCGTCCAACAGCCGCATAATCAGCCCCAATGCGGGAATGCCGGCCTCAAAATCACGGCTTAAGCGTTGTGCGCGACGGATGCGGGCAAGATGAAAACCACTGAAGGTGCTTTTTTCGGGCGCACCATCTATGCTGATGATGTCTTCTGCTATAAGTTCCAACAGCCAATCACGACGGCAGCGGCTGGCGGCAACGATTTCTTCAAAAGTAAGGGTAACATCGGAGGACTGAATCATAATTTATCCTTTCTCTTATGCTTGTTTCGCGGCAAAGTGTTCGGCCAATTTTTCCCATGCGGCACGGTCGGCTTCGCTCTCTACTGGCGGAACATTAATGCGGATATTGAGATAAAGGTCTCCGGCTTCTTTTGCAGGAATACCTTTGCCTTTGAGGCGGATGCTTTTACCGCTTTGGCTGTTGGCAGGCAGATTGACCTGCAAGCGGCCTGAGGCGGTAGGGACGATGATTTTGCCGCCCAATACGGCTTCCCAAGGTTTGACATCTATTGTTTGATATACGTCTTTCCTGTTTTTGACGTATAAATCAGGTTGGTCGTGGAACTTGATTTTTAAGTACAAGTCACCGTTTTCACCGCCGTTATATCCCGGCAAACCTTGACCGGCCAAACGGATTTGTTGGCCTTCTGCAATGCCTTTGGGGATTTTGACGTTGAGGGTTTTATTTTGATAGACCGCACGTCCGTATTCGTCTAGAGTCGGCACATTCAAAGTCATGCTACGTTCTGCGCCAACATACGCTGCGTAAATATCAATACTCAATTCAGCATGTTGATCCTCGCCTTTTATTGGGCCGCGGGGTTGCTCGGAACGAGTGTGGGATTGGCGGAATGATGAAAACAGATCTTCAAAATTGAAGTCTCCCGCTCCGAACGGTTCGCCTTCATGACGTTCATAGTGGAAGCCGCCACCGTTAAATCCATTGCCAAACGGATTGCCGCCTTGACCGAACGGATTGCCTCCGGCGCTGCGTCCGTAAGGATTAGCCAACATTTCATCGTATTCGGCCCGCTTTTCTTTGTCGGAAAGCGTTTCGTAGGCACGGTTGATTTCTACCGTACGTTCGGCTGCGTCAGGTTCTTTGCTGACATCGGGGTGGTATTTGCGCACCAGTTTTCGGTAGGCTTTTTTGATTTCGGCCTCATCCGCATCTTTGGCAACGCCTAGTATTTCATAATAGTTTTTTTCTGCCATGTTATTCCTTTGACTGCTCATATACAAAATTCTTATAGTTTTAATAATTGAGGGTAGATATTCTAAAATCAAGGGCGTTGGAAATAAAATTCTCTATTTCTGACAATGATTAATGGATAATTTATTTCTTTGTTTCTAGAGAAATAGAAAATATAAAGGCCGTCTGAAATACGATTTTTCAGACGGCCTTTATCAAATTGGGGTTTTATTTGTCTTGAGCGTTTTTTGTTCGCTAACAATCCATTGGGCAATATCTGAACCCAAGACTTTAGAAGTGCGATTTAAGACTGCACAAGAGCTTTTATAAACACCGAGCATGCCGCCGGAAGAATTGCGGGTAAAGGTTTTTTTATTGACTTCTTCGCCATCAACATACAAAGTGGCAACGGCTGTAATACTTTTGGCGTGGCCGACAAAGGCTACGCCTGCGCTCATGGCGGAAGTAATGGAGATATCTGCGTATGTGCCTTGTTTTTTACCGTCACGGACAATAGTTACATCACTTTTGGCTGCAGTTTCTTGCAAAGATTTGGACATGACGTTGCCAATTTGTAAACACTCGGAAACGATACGGGTATCGATTTCTTCTGCATGACGGTAAGGGATGCTTTCATCAATATGGACATCTGCGCTGGCAAATGCAGAAGCAAACAAGAATGCGGTTGCAAGGATGCGGTTAGGAGACATAGTAGGGCACCTAAAATAGAATGTTAAAAAGAGTTGTTATTGTATAACGGTGTTTTCACTCAATCAACATAAGTTAAGTTGGTCAATGCTTTGTTGAGATGGGTGTTATGGTAAGACAAATCAAAAGGCCGTCTGAAATAAAGTTATTTCAGACGGCCTTTTGATTAAGGTATTAATTTGTTCTAGTCAAATAAGGCAGGGGATCGACTGCTTTGCCGTTGAGACGAACTTCAAAATGCAGCTTGACGCTGTCTGAATCGCTGCTGCCCATGGTGGCGATAACTTGACCTGCTTGGACTTTTTGATCTTTTTGTACCAAAAGCGTGTCGTTATGGGCGTAGGCGGTAATGGTGTAGTCATTGTGGCTGATCAAAATTAGCTTACCGTAACCGCGGACTTCTTCGCCAACGTAGATAACGGTACCGGCTGCAGCGGAACGGATTTGTTGGCCTTGTGTGCCTGCAATATCTATGCCTTTGCTGGTTGTGCCGTTGTAGCGTTGGATAATGGAGGATGAAGCGTTATCGGTCGGCCATTGCAGGTTCAATCGGTTGATTGGGGTAACGGCAGTGGTTTGGCGTTGCTGTGTTGCAGTGCTGCGTGGGGCAACATGACGGCGGACGCGCAATACTTGGCCGACTTCGATTTGTGAGGCGTTGGGAAGGTTGTTCCATGCAACCAGTGTATTGACGTTTTGTCCGTAGCGTTTGGCGATTTGGGTCAGGGTATCGCCAGGGCGGACTTTGTAGTAGCCGTCAGGTACGGCGCGGTTGGAAGAGGTATTGTTGCCGGCGCAGGCTGCTAATACGGCAATGGTGCTGATGAGTGCTAGACGTTTCAAGGCCGTCTGAAAGGTGGAAATAAAATTTGTATTCATGGGTTGTTTCTAAATGTATCGTTATGCTGTGTATGATAGATAGGAAGAGTGAAAAAAGGTTCACTCAAAAGGCATGGGATAAAATGCGGAAAGGCAATATAGTACCATTGAGAATTTGTGGGTATGGCAGAATCTTTTTATATCTTTTTGATGTAAAATGACTTTTTTAAAAAGGTAAAAGAACGTGAAAGTTCTTTCAGACGGCATTGAATAAGGCAATAAAAATCCCCTGCCGAGATAGACGGGCAGGGGATTTTTGTCTCATCGAACTTATTTGTTCAATTCGTTAGCCAGATACAGCCAAGTTTCAATCACGGTATCAGGGTTGAGCGATACGCTCTCGATACCTTCTTGAACCAGCCATTTGGCAAAGTCCGGATGGTCTGACGGGCCTTGACCGCAAATACCGACGTATTTGTTTTGTTTGCGGCAGGCAGAGATTGCCAAGTGCAACATCACTTTAACGGCAGGATTACGCTCGTCGAAGGAGTCAGATACCAAGCCGCTGTCACGGTCGAGGCCGAGGGTCAGCTGGGTCATGTCGTTAGAGCCGATGGAGAAGCCGTCGAAGTATTGCAGGAATTGTTCTGCCAATACTGCGTTGCTTGGCAATTCGCACATCATGATCAGGCGCAGGCCGTTTTTGCCGCGTTCCAAACCGTTTTCTTTCAGGGCTTTAACAACAGCTTCTGCTTCACCCAAAGTACGGACGAATGGAATCATGATTTCGACGTTGGTCAAACCCATTTCATCGCGAACGCGTTTCAAGGCTTTGCACTCAAGTGCGAAGCAGTCTTTGAAGTTATCGGCTACATAACGTGCTGCACCACGGAAGCCCAACATTGGGTTTTCTTCGTGTGGTTCGTAGATGCTGCCACCCACCAAGTTAGCGTACTCGTTGGATTTGAAGTCAGACATACGGACGATGGTTTTGCGTGGATAAACCGAAGCAGCCAAAGTTGCCACACCTTCTGCGATTTTATCAACATAGAAGTCGACAGGAGAAGCGTAGCCTGCGATGCGGCGGGTAATTTCAGCTTTCAACTCGTCGTCTTGTTTGTCAAATTCCAACAAAGCTTTAGGGTGGATACCGATTTGACGGTTGATAATAAATTCCATACGTGCCAAGCCGATACCTTCGCTAGGCAGGTTGGCGAAGCTGAATGCCAATTCAGGGTTACCAACGTTCATCATCACTTTGACAGGGGCTTTAGGCATGTTGTCCAAAGCAACATCGGTAACTTGTACGTCCAGCAGGCCGGAGTAGATGAAGCCGGTATCGCCTTCGGCACAAGATACGGTAACTTCTTGGCCGTCTGAAAGCAGATCGGTAGCATCGCCACAACCTACAACAGCCGGAATACCCAATTCACGCGCGATAATCGCTGCGTGGCAGGTACGGCCGCCACGGTTGGTCACGATGGCAGAAGCACGTTTCATCACCGGTTCCCAATCCGGGTCGGTCATGTCGGTAACGAGTACGTCGCCTGCTTCAACGGAATCCATCTCGGAAGCATCTTTCACCAAGCGAACTTTACCTTGGCCAACTTTTTGACCGATGGCTCGGCCTTCGCACAAGACGACTTTTTCGCCGTTGATAGAGAAGCGGCGCAGATTGCGGCTGCCGTCTTCTTGAGATTTCACGGTTTCAGGACGCGCTTGCAGGATGTAGAGTTTGCCATCCAAGCCGTCGCGGCCCCATTCGATGTCCATTGGGCGGCCGTAGTGTTTTTCGATGGTCAGCGCGTAATGAGCCAACTCGGTTACTTCGGCGTCGGTAATGGAGAAGCGTTGACGGTCTTCTGCAGGTACATCAACGTTGGTTACAGATTTACCGGCTTCGGCTTTGTCGGTAAAGATCATTTTGATTTGTTTCGAACCCATGGTTTTGCGCAGGATAGCCGGTTTGCCTGCTTTCAAAGTAGGTTTGAATACATAGAATTCGTCAGGGTTTACCGCGCCTTGTACGACGTTTTCGCCCAGGCCGTAAGAAGAGGTAACGAAAACGACTTGGTCGTAACCAGATTCGGTATCGATGGTAAACATCACACCGGAAGCACCGCTGTCAGAGCGCACCATGCGTTGTACGCCTGCGGAAAGGGCAACGATGTCGTGTTCGAAGCCTTTGTGGACACGGTAAGAAATGGCACGGTCGTTGTACAGGGAAGCAAATACATGGTGCATGGCTTCTTTAACGTTATCCAAGCCATTGATATTCAGGAAGGTTTCTTGTTGGCCGGCGAAAGAAGCGTCCGGCAAGTCTTCTGCTGTTGCGGAAGAACGTACGGCAACGGAAATGTCCGCACCGCCGGCATCAGCAACCATTTTGTTCCAAGCTGTTTCGATTTCAGCATCCAGCTGGTCAGGGAACGGAGTATCCAAAATCCATTGACGGATTTCTTTACCCACGCGCGCCAACTCGGCAACGTCTTCAACATCCAGTTGTTTCAGGGCTTCGGAAATACGCTCGCTCAGACCATTGTGAGCCAGGAAAGCACGATAAGCTTCGGCTGTGGTTGCAAAACCGCCGGGAACGCGCACGCCTTTTTCAGTCAGTTGGCTGATCATTTCGCCCAAAGAGGCATTTTTACCGCCCACTCGCTCAACGTCAGTCATACGCAGGTTTTCAAACCAAATAACGTAGTTTTCGGCCATTTGTGTGTCCAATCCAATCCAAAAAATGTTAAAAAAGAAACAAATCCGCCTGCTTATTGTAGCCATTCGTTTGATGGCTGTCATGTGTTTTATCTTTTTAAAAATCACAAATTCGTCTGTGATATTGTGCTTTTCAGGCGTGTAGCCTTCTGAAATGTGAATATCAGATTCATGTTTTTACGTGTTATCTTCTTGTTAAATATGGAAAACAAAATAAGTTAATAAATTTGATAAACAAGATTTATTTTGCAATTTTAGAATAAAATTCTACAAAATAGAAAAAAATAAAATTTTGTGCCAATTTAAAAATTGTTCAAATTTGTTGTAATCCTGTGTAATCTGTCGGGAATCGCTTTATTGCAAAGGCTGTAACTGCTATGATTGCCGTCTGAAACGTTACCCTCAAGAGGATTCATTATGACTGATCCACGCCAAGTCTTCTATATTTCCGACCGAACCGGCCTGACCGCTGAAAATATCGGTGAAGCCTTGCTGAACCAATTTGGCAATGTTGAGTTCAAACGCCATACCTATCCGTTTATCGATACGCCTGAAAAAGCGCGTGCTGTTGTAGACAAAGTCAACCAGTCAGCTGAAAAATTCGGCGTGCGCCCGATTGCTTTTGTCAGTGTGGTCAATGACGAAATCCGTGAAATCATCAAGAAAGCCAATGCGTTCCATATTAATTTCTTTGAAACCTTTCTCGGTCTTTTGGAAAAGGAACTCAATACGGAGGCGGTTGCCGCCCGGCAGGGGCACCACAGTATCGGCAATACCCAACGCTATGATGCGCGTATGGAGGCGGTCAATTTTTCACTGAATCATGATGACGGCGTCAGCGATAAAAACCTGCAGGAAGCGGATGTGATTTTGATGGGCGTGTCCCGTTCCGGCAAAACGCCGACTTGTCTCTATCTGGCCTTGCAATACGGTATCCGTGCCGCCAACTATCCATTGATTCCTGATGATTTGGAATCCACAGATTTGCCGCGTATGGTCAAGCCTTATAAAGACAAGCTGTTTGGTTTGACCATTCAGCCTGAACGCTTGCAGGCAATCCGTCAGGAGCGCCGTCCTAATTCGACTTATGCCAAAATCGATACTTGCCGCAGCGAGATTGCCGATGCGCAAAATATGTTCAAACGCCACGGTGTGCCGTTTACCAATACAACCGATAAATCTGTGGAAGAACTCGCCGTTCATATCTTGCAGGCTTGCAAGCTGAAACGCCGTTTCTAAATGAAATGATAAAAGGCCGTCTGAAATTTCAGACGGCCTTTTTTTATTTTGTGTATTAAGTCTTAGGCAGGGTAACACCGGTTTGTCCCATGTATTTGCCGTTGCGGTCTTTGTATGAAGTTTCGCAGACTTCATCGCTTTCAAAGAACAAGACTTGAGCCACGCCTTCGCCGGCATAGATTTTGGCAGGCAGGGGGGTGGTGTTGGAAAACTCAAGCGTAACGTAGCCTTCCCACTCTGGCTCAAACGGGGTAACGTTGACGATGATGCCGCAGCGTGCGTAAGTGGATTTCCCTAAGCAGACAGTCAGGACGTTGCGCGGGATGCGGAAATATTCGACTGTGCGCGCCAAAGCAAAGGAGTTGGGCGGAATGATGCAGCAGTCATCTTCGACTGTAACGAAGTTTTTCGGGTCGAAGTTTTTCGGGTCGACGATGGTGCTGTTGATATTGGTGAAGATTTTAAATTCATTGGCACAGCGGATGTCGTAGCCGTAGCTGGATGTGCCGTAGGAAATGATGCGTTGACCGTTGGCCTCTTTGATTTGGTTGGGCTCGAACGGCTCAATCATGCCGTGTTCTTCGGCCATGCGGCGTATCCATTTGTCGGATTTAATGCTCATGGTGGTTGTCCTGAGGTAAGGGTTGTTTGGAAATTCTTTGAAATCAACACGACAGCCTTTAGACAGGCTTGTCAATTGATGTTTCAGACGGCCTAAAAGCTGGATAAGGCCGTCTGAAAGGCTGTTTATTTGGTTTTGGAAGCAGATTTCTTAGGCAGTTTGACTTCTTTAATCATACCGTCTTCGCATTTCATGATGAAGACTGGTGTGCCGTTTTGGGAGGCAGTAAAGTTTCCGTGCGCCCTGCCTTTTTTGAACACGCCCTCCAGCGTCATATTGCGTAATTTGGCGCTGTTGGAGGAGAAAGGTTCGATAAAGGTTTCGCCGTTGCCGGAAACGGTATATACGCCTTTGCCGTCAAATTTGCCGTTTTTAAATGTGCCGACATAACTGCGGCCGTCTTGGCATTTCCATGTACCTTTACCGGACGGTTTGCCGTCTTTGCCGACATCGCCATCATAAGCGCAACCTTTTTCCTGATAAGGATTGATGGTTTCAGCAATGGCAGGCGTGCCCAGCATGAAGGCGATAGGGAGTAGGGCGAGGTATTTCATCATTCATTCCTTTTTGCAGGCAGTTTCAGACGGCCTGATATTGGGATTCAAAAGTCAGCAGGGTTTCAGCAATATGGCGTGGCAATATGGCTAAAGCGTGTTCGCGCATAGACGTAGGGATACCGTAGCAGGCTTCGGCAATACTACCGGTAATGGCCGCCAAGGTATCGCTGTCTCCGCCAAGGGAAACTGCCAGTCGGATGGCGTGTTCAAAATCATCGCTTTCAAGAAAGGCAGTAATCGCTTGAGGCACGGTTTCCTGACAGCTTTCGTTGAAATGATAATGCGGGCGGATTTGGTCGCAACTTTGGCTCAAGTCGTAGCCGAATTGTCGTGTAATGTTTTCTTTAATTTGCGCTTTGCTTATACCAGTACGCGCCCAAAAGATGGCGGCGGCTACGGCTTGCGCACCTTTAATGCCTTCCGGGTGGTTGTGCGTTACGATAGCGGATTGTTCGGCAAAATGCAGGGTTTCTTCCAATGTGGCAAATGTCCAACCAACGGCAGAAACACGCATGGCCGAGCCGTTGCCCCAGCTATTATAAGGTTCTGGATCTTTCCATTCTATCCATTGTGAGAAGCGGCCGCCATATGCGCCTTTAGCGCAGGGATATGCCCTACACCAGCCTTGTAAAATAGAGGCCAAATTATCGTTGCAGCCTTGTAAAACCCAATCGGCGATGGCAACAGTGCAAATCGTGTCATCTGTAAAGTCGCTGTCGGGGCTGAAAATGTCAAAATCGGTGTGACGGTAGTTGTCAAACTCAAATCGTGATCCGGCAATATCGCCGATGACTGCGCCCAACATCATGACATCCTTTCTGATACTTCTATCGTCGTTACCGTACCGTCTGCCAAACGGCTGTTGGCAGGTACAAATACCACCATCAGCGTAGGATTTCCACGTGCCATCATCGGCATCAGACTAAGCGGCATATTTGGATCGGTTTTCTGAAAGCGTATCCGTTCATCACCTACACCAAACAACCTGTTTGGATGGCTGTGTGCCGCCTCATCCATTCCGGCCTGCAGGATTTTTTGTTTTTCGGCCGGAGTTTTACCGGTTAGCAGGCTTGGATTGGTTTTCTCAAAGAAGTTAGATTTTGCCAGCGTCCAATAAGTATCACCGGGCTGCCCGCTGGGGTTTTGGGTTTTCATCTTATGGGCAAAATAATCAACAGCCTGTTGCTGGTTCATTGCCTTGATTGCTTCTGTATTTGAGCCGTATTTGGTTTCTTTTGGGTTGTTCCGCAAATCAAACTGAAAACGGTTGTATTCGGCTTTTCCTTCTTCATAAACAAATCTTCGTGCATATTCATTCGCTGTTATATTGCGATTTCCATCAATATCAAGATCAAGCTTGGAAATGGTTTTCGACAAACCATGTCCTAACTCATGAGCCCAATCAGAAGCAGTCAGATATCTTTTGTCTGCCGTACTGAATACAATACTTCTATTTTCTTTACTGCCAATTAGTTTGCTTTGGAAAAATATGCCGGAATATTTAGTGTATTGCTTGAATACTCCCTAACCCCCATTGATTGATAAAGTTATGGGTTTGCCCCAGTAAAATTGAATCCCGAATAATCTGATTAACTTCCGAAACAGGCATCCCTAATTTTAAAAAATGCTGCCGGATTTGTGCTGTTGTAGCCATACCATATACCTTTAAAATTAAATACTATCGACTATCTGATAAGAAAGATGCTGGAAATATCATTAATGCATTTGTCTGTTGGATGCTGAAATAATATTCCTGCACCTTTCTCCTCCCTTATAACCAAATGTCTATCACTCCCGATCAAATGGTTGTTTTCATCTACTGCTACTTGTTTTACTACCGTATACCTAGGAAAAACTTGTTCTGTTCCATTGTTAAAGCATACGCTGACCGGGCTTAGGATATGAGATGAAACATAGGGTTTCGGCAAATCATCAGGATAACGGTCGTCAGGAAACAATGAACGGTATCGTTTTATATAATCAGGCGTTGCTTCGATTTCTAAAAAAGTACTGCCGTCGTAGTTGGTCTGATGCACTACCGTAAAGCCGTCGGTCGGCCGTTTTAGCTTACGCCGCCTGTGTTTGAGCCATTTCTGCCGCTCTGCCTTGTCTTTCCATCTGAGTACCGCCTGTTTTTCTCCGTCAGGCCGCAAACGGCCGGAAAGCCGCAGATAGCGCCGGTACACGGGAACCTGCCACTTTTTCGCTAAATCTTCAGGCGGCATATCAAGCAAACAGGCACTATGCAGCGTGCCGGCCATCTGTCTGAACAAATTCTCGAAGCTCTCTACAGGATAAAGCTGCCCGCAGCCCGTTGCGTCATCCGCATATGCTTGAGAAACAGAGACCGTCTGAATGCCGCTATCGGCATGAGACAAAATGGGCAGCAACATGGCCGGCCACAACAAAGCAGCTAAAAATTTCACACTCATCTCCTTCTTGATAAAAATTATTACTTGCATAAATATTATTCCCAATATTTTTCACTGCAAGCACATTTACACGCTAATTGTTTGTTTTATTTTGATGTTTATATGTTATTGCAAGTTGGGTAGCCCAGGCCGTCTGAAACATGCTTTGTCGCAAAATACGGGCAAGCTGCTACAATACAGCCGCTATGTCGAAACAAAACAAACGGAGAAACGGCATGCCATGAGCAACACACGACAAACACCGGAAATCCCCGCCGCACCGCTGCAAGAATCCCGCGCGTGGTTTGACGCGCACACCGCCGGTTTGCCCGAACCTGCGCAAAAGCTGCTTCAGACGGCCTTGTCGCTGGCCGAGACGCATTATCCTGCCGATGCGGCCACGCCTGCGGGCGAGCCGCTTTTGGCGCACCTTTTGGGTGCGGCGCGTATGGTGAACGAATTGGATTTGCTGCCCGATGCGGTGGCCGCCACGCTTTTGGCCGACATCGTGCGTTTTGTGCCCGACTGGCGTGAGCTGCTCACGGAACGCTGCAACAGTACTGTCGCCGAGCTGGTCAAAGGTGTGGACGAAGTGCAGAAGCTTACACACTTTGCCCGTGTGGACAGCCTCGCCACGCCTGAAGAGCGCGCCCAACAGGCGGAAACCATGCGTATTATATTTCAGACGGCCTTTGATATTTCCCAATCAAAAGGCCGTCTGAAAAATTATTCTTGCCAGCCGCCCAAATAAGAAACCAGTTCTTCCAACATGGTGCTGATGGCTTCGGTCATCAGGATTTGTGAGGCAAAGGCGAGGCTGGCTGCATCGTCGCCGTTGCTTTCGGCTTCTTCTTGCAAAACGTCCAGATACTGGATGCGTTTGAGTGTAAAGTCTTGAGTAAGGATGAACGCGATTTGTTCGCGCCATACCAAACCCAGCTGGGTAACGGTTTTGCCATTTTTGACGTGTTGTACCACTTCATCGGCGGTCAGGTCTTGTTTGGAAACTTTGACGACCGGAACAACATCGCCTACGCCTTTGAGTTCGCAATCGCTGTCCAATTCAAAACCGCCTTCGCAATGGCCTTGCAGCAGCCAGCTGGTCATCAGGGAGGAGGGCGATTGTTTGGTGTTGGGCAGGGCGGCTTCCAAACCACCCAACGCTTCGCGCAGTTTGGTCAGGATATTTTCCGCTTTGGCAGAGGCGGCATTGTTGACCAAAAGATACCCGTGGCGCGTGTCGAAAATCGCCTGTGTGCGGCTGCTGCGCGTAAAGGCACGGGGCAGCAGGTCGTCAGTAATCTGTTCTTTCAGTTCTTGTTTTTCCTTACGGCCTACATTACGCGCTTCGTTGTTTTGGATTTCCAAAACCTTTTCATCCAAAATATCGCGGATGACGCCGGCAGGCAGGACTTTTTCTTCTTTTTTCAGGGCAACGCGCCAAGTGTAATCGGCAGGGAAAACTAGCTCTGGCGAAAAGGAAACCGGCGTGGAAAAGCCTTCGCTAAACCAGTCCAAACCCTGACAATGGGCAAATTCGGATTGCGCCAATTTGTCGGCAAGGACTTCCAATTCGGGCAACTTGTCTTTGTTGAGCGGATAAAAACTGATTTGCTTAAACCACATGGCGAGTTTTCCTTTTTATTAAAACCGGCATTATACAGGGAAAATAACATACGGAAATCGGCAGCCTCTTTAAAAATGCAGTAAAGGCGTTGACAGAAGAAAAGGGTTTCTGTATAGTTCGCGCTTCGGTTACGCGCCCATCGTCTAGAGGCCTAGGACACTGCCCTTTCACGGCGGCAACCGGGGTTCGAATCCCCGTGGGCGTGCCAGAATTCTTAAAAAACGCTCCTGCTTTTGCAGGGGCGTTTTTTGTTTTCAGACGGCCTGTCGCTGTGAAAATATCTTTAAATTGGTTTACAATAATGCCATTCTGAATCTTAACGAGAGAAAACAATGTTAGACATCCAATTGCTCCGCAGCAATACCGCCGCAGTTGCCGAACGTTTGGCCGCCCGCGGTTACGAGTTTGATATCGCGCGTTTCAACGCTTTGGAAGAGCAACGCAAAGCCGTTCAAGTGAAAACAGAAGAGTTGCAGGCTTCGCGCAACAGTATTTCCAAACAAATCGGTGCGTTGAAAGGTCAAGGCAAACACGAGGAGGCTCAAGCTGCGATGGATCAGGTTGCCCAAATCAAAGTTGATTTGGAGCAGGCAGCCGCTGATTTGGATGCCGTTCAGAAAGAATTGGATGCTTGGCTGCTGAGCATTCCGAACCTGCCGCACGAAAGTGTGCCTGTCGGTAAAGACGAAACTGAAAACGTTGAGGTCCGCAAAGTTGGCACGCCGCGAGAATTTGACTTTGAAATCAAAGACCATGTTGATTTGGGCGAGCCTTTGGGTTTGGATTTTGAAGGCGGTGCGAAACTTTCCGGCGCGCGCTTTACCGTGATGAAAGGCCAAATCGCCCGTCTGCATCGCGCTTTGGCTCAGTTCATGCTGGACACGCACACGCTGAAACACGGCTATACCGAGCATTACACGCCTTATATCGTGGATGACACCACTTTGCAGGGCACGGGCCAACTGCCTAAATTTGCAGAAGATTTGTTCCATGTTACCCGCGGCGGTGACGAGAGCAAGAAAACGCAATATCTGATTCCGACCGCCGAAGTAACGCTGACCAATACCGTTGCCGACAGCATCGTGGCCGGCAGCGATTTGCCGTTGAAATTGACTGCGCATTCCCCATGTTTTCGTTCCGAAGCGGGCGCATACGGCAAAGACGTGCGCGGTTTGATTCGCCAACACCAATTCGACAAAGTGGAAATGGTGCAAATCGTTCATCCGGAAAAATCATACGAAGCGCTGGAAGAAATGGTCGGTCATGCTGAAAATATTTTGAAAGCGTTGGAACTGCCATACCGCGTGATCACTTTGTGTACCGGCGACATGGGCTTCGGCGCAACCAAAACCTACGACTTGGAAGTTTGGGTTCCTGCGCAAAATACCTACCGTGAAATTTCCAGCTGCTCCAATTGCGAAGATTTTCAAGCTCGCCGCATGAAAGCGCGTTTCAAAGATGAAAACGGTAAAAACCGTTTGGTGCATACTTTGAACGGCTCAGGCTTGGCAGTCGGCCGTACTTTGGTGGCGGTTTTGGAAAACCATCAAAATGCCGACGGCAGCATTAATGTTCCTGCTGCGTTGCAACCGTATATGGGTGGCGTGACCAAATTGGAAGTAAAATAATCGCTGTTTAAAAGAAAAAGGCCGTCTGAAACTTGGGTTCAGACGGCCTTTTCTATGATTGAGTAATTATTTGTTGTGTTGACGGAAATATTCCCATTCTTCGACAACGGTACCGTCAGGCAAGTGGCACACGCCGTATTCGTTGCCGTCTTTGTCTCTTTTGATTTCGGATTTGCCGCCTTGTTTGACGCAGAATTTGGAAGCCGGATTGGCCACGCCGACGTTAGGAGATTCTTGTTTTTCAGAAGCGGAGCAGGCGGCCAAAGCGGTTGCGGCAGCGAGGCTGAGGATGATGGGCTTGATCATGGTGTGTCTTTCATTTGAAAGATAAAAACAAGCGGATTATAGGGGGTGCTTGCGTTTAATTGAGTTAACCAGATTAAAGGCCGTCTGAAAAGTTTTCAGACGGCCTTTAGTTTAGGAAGTCAAACCAGATTATTTGGCTGCTTCGGCTTTTTCGCCTTCTTTAGCAAAGTATTTGGCGTAAATTTTGTCGTATTCGCCACTTTCGCGTACTTTTTTCAGTGCATCGTTCAACATTTTGATGGTTGCTTCGTCGCCTTTGCGTGCAGCGATACCGTAGTTTTCGATGGTGAAGTCAGGCAGGGAGATGAAATCCAAGCCTTTGGTCGGGTTGTTTTTTACATAGTTGGCAATAACCGCGCTGTCGCTGACTACGGAATCTAGACCGCCGTTTTCCAATTCTTTAATAATTAGAGGAACGCTTTCAAAGCGGGCGATTTTCGGATTGTCGTTGCCCAAGAGTTTGGAAACAGAGAAGTCGCCGGTGTAGCCGGTTACCACGCCGACTTTGGCCATGTTTTTCAGGTCTTCGGAAGAAGCTACTTTTTTGCCTTTTGGAACGAGGACAACTTGGGTGATTTCAAAGTATGGATCGCTGAAGAGCATGCTTTGTTTGCGGTCGTCAGTGATGGTTACGCCGGACATAACGATGTCCACGTCGCCGTTGTTCAAAGAAGGGAAGAGGCTTTCCCATGGCTGGTGTTTGAATTCGACTTTGAAGTTGCCGGCTTTAGCCATGGCGTCCATCAAGTCAACGTCAAAACCTTCTACTTTGCCGGCAGAATCCAAAGATTCAAATGGGGCAAACTCGGCGTTAGAGCCGACACGGTACACTTTATCGGCAGGAGCAGAGGCATTGTTGCTTTGACCGCCGCAGGCAGTCAGGGCAAGGGCGGAGCAAGCGAGGGCAGTGGCCAGCCATTTTTTCATGTTCATGATATGTGCTTTCTTAATAAAATGTTAACGGATAAAATCTTAGTTTAGCATAATTTTGTGAACAAACTAGCC
This sequence comes from Neisseria sp. P0009.S010, assembly GCF_051958545.1. Lineage (NCBI taxonomy): Bacteria > Pseudomonadati > Pseudomonadota > Betaproteobacteria > Neisseriales > Neisseriaceae > Neisseria > Neisseria sp. P0009.S010. The sequence goes on along the minus strand of NZ_JBQCVH010000007.1, from coordinate 63,540 downwards.
GAAATCAGTGGTCTTTTTCTCGGAAAAATGCGTAGGTTACGTCATGGAAGAGGTCGGTGTGCGGACTGTCTTCATAGCTCAATTCCGCCAACGCGTCTTCAAAGGCAAGCTGGATGGATTCTACGGCATCGTTGGCCATGTCGGAGGGCAGGGAGCGGATGAGGCCTTTGAGTGCGGTGGCGAGGACGTGGTTTTGCATACGCAAAGCGTCGTTGGCCTCTTCCAGATATTCGAGGCGTTGTTCGATGCTGCTCATGATGTATCCTTGAGTTAAATAAAATAGTGATTATATAGCGAATTAATATTAAAATGTGACGCTTGCGCCGGCTTGCCGGATATGTCCAACCATTGGCCGTATTTCAAGTAATTTTAGGTTTGAAATACGGTTCACAATAAAAATGAAAAAACGAGATTATGGAAAACAACCGTCTTGACCCCACAGCCCTCGAGGAAGAAGACCTGAATTGGGAAAAACGCCTGGAAAGATTGCGTCAGGCACGACAATTCAATACTGAGCCGACTCATGCGCCATTGGTCAAAAAATCGGACGACGCTGTCGATGTTGCGCCCAAAACCGCGCCTAAAAAAGAATATAAACTGGATGCTGACAATCGTGAAAAAGTATTGGAAGAGTATTTGTACCGCTGGCAGTTGGAACACAATACTGCCCTTGCCGACGAGGGCGAGGCAGTGGAAACCGATGCAATGGTGGTTTTGCAGGATAACTGGTTGAGCGCGCAATCGGCATTGCAGGCTGCGGCTTCAGAGCGTCATATCGAATCAACGCGCACCGTCAGACTGAATCCGAAATCAGGTGCCGTAGATTTTGATGCGCCTGAAGTGGAAGAAACTGAAAAACCGGAAAATGATGATGCGGAAGTGGCTGAAGAGGCGGTTTCAGACGGCCTTGAAAAAGAACCGGCCATTAATGTCCATATCAATGTATTGAACCCGCAAGCGATTGGCCGTCGGGAGGTATTCTGCGTTTCTGAAAAAGATTTGACCGAGCGTCTGATTAAGCGTTTACGCCCCCATGTGGCCGATGCGGTCAATGGCATGATTCGGATTGCCGTGCAAAAACAAATGGCCTTGTTCACTTACCAGTTGCAGCAAATGCTGAACGAGCAGGCTCCGGGCTTGGTGGAAGATGTGTTGGAACACAACGTCAAACGTATTTTGGACGATATGAAGACCGAAATGAAATACCGCCGTTGAGTATCTGGGCTGTCTGAAAAGCTTCAGACGGCCTTCGGCGTAAATTTCCCTTAAAATTTTACGAAGCGTGTATAATAGCGGCTCACGTTTTCGTGATAAATATCCTTTCTAAATAGTTGATATGCCCGATGCAGAATCGGGCATTTTTTTTGAGATTGTTATGAATAAAAATAAAATCATTGTATTGCTGATTGCTTTGGTTGCCGTATTTGCCTATAACAAAATGCAAAACAAGCAGCCGGTACAATCGCAGAATCACCAGAAAATAGAAGCCGTTCAGAAACAAAATAATGCGGGCAAAAAGAATGCCGATACGGCTCAGCAGCAAATCGGTTCGGACAAGGAATCAGCCGAAGCGGTTTTGAAACAGGCGTTTGAAAACGAACAAAGCGATATTCAGGTTGAGGGCGAGGGCACGGTATGGAAAACCCTGCCGGATGACAACAAAGGCACGCGCCACCAACGCTTTATCTTGAAGCTCTCCAGCGGCCAGACGCTTTTGGTGGCACACAATATCGACCTTGCCGATAAGATTAAGGGTTTGAAAAAAGGCGATAAAGTAGCGTTTTACGGCGAATACGAATGGTCGGAGCAGGGCGGTGTTATCCATTGGACGCATCATGACCCGGCAGGCCGTCATGAAGACGGTTGGCTGAAGCACGGCGGACAGGTTTATCAATAACCGTTCAGACGGCCTCCTGCTTGAAAGATGACAGGAATAAGCGCAAAATGTTAACAAGTTAAACAGACGGAAAATATTGTTCCGTCCATTGGAATACACAGTAGATTGGAGAATAAATGAACAAAAAACTTCATCCGCAAACGCTGGCCATCCGGGGCGGCAAAGAGCAGACCGAATATCGTGAACACAATCAGGCGCTGTTTTTGACCAGCAGCTTCATGTGGGAAAGCGCACAACATGCGGCAGATTTGTTTTCCAAAAAAATTAAAGGCTTTACCTATACCCGTACAGCCAATCCGACTACTGCCGCTTTTGAAAAACGCATTGCTGCATTGGAAGGCGCAGAGCGCGCGGTAGCCACTTCGACCGGTATGTCCGCGATTCAGGCAGCGTTTTTTACCTTCTTGCAAGCTGGTGATCATGTTATTTCCAGCCGCAGTCTGTTTGGTACGACTGTTGGTTTTATCAATAATATCGTAACTAAGTTCGGCATCGAGGTCAGTCATGTGTCGCCAACCGATTTGAACGAGTGGAAAGCCGCGGTTAAAGACAATACCAAATTGCTGTTTTTGGAAACGCCGTCCAACCCTTTGGGCGAAGTTGCCGATTTGGAAGCTTTGGCCGAACTGGCACACAGCATCGGTGCGCTTTTGGTAGTGGACAACAGCCTCTTGTCGCCAGTCGGCTCGCAGCCTTTGAAACACGGTGCGGATATTTCTGTTTCTTCCGCAACCAAAGCGATTGATGGTCACGGCCGCGTGATGGGCGGCGTGTTGGCCGGTTCGGAAGAATTGATGACGCAAGTTGCCATGTATTGCAACTCTTGCGGTTTGGCGATGTCTCCGTTTAACGCATGGCAGCTGTTAAGCGGCGTGGAAACTCTGTCGCTGCGTATGGAAAAACAATACGACAATGCGCTGAAAATCGCGCAATGGTTGAAAGAGCAACCGCAAGTCCAAGCCGTGTACTACACCGGTTTGCCCGACCATCCGCAAGCCGAACTGATCCGCAAACAGCAAAATGGCGGCGGTATCGTCGTGGGTTTTGAAGTTGCAGACCAAGAAGAAGCATGGAAAATCGTGGACGGCGTAGAACTCTTTTCCCGTACTGCCAACCTCGGCGATGTGCGCTCGACCATCACCCATCCGTGGACAACCACGCACGGCCGGATGCAGCCTGAAGAAAAACTCGCCGCCAATATCCGCCCGGGCTTGATACGCCTCTCTGTTGGTTTGGAACACATCGACGATTTGATTGATGATTTGCAACAAGCATTGAACAAATAATCTAAAAACAAATTGCAGACGGCCTTAAATTTTAATAGGCCGTCTGAAAGCAATTAAACACACATCTTAAGAATAAAAGGAAAAAATAATGTCTGAAGCAGAATTCGCCTCGTGGGCAATGAAAATCCTCCTCACCGGCCTGATTATCTTTTTGGGCTTTATCGTTTGGAACTTGGGTAAAGAATCCAAAGCCGGCAAATTCGGCATTGCCATGCTCTTCTTGGTTTTGGGCTTGGGTGTGTTTGGATTCGTATTTAAAGAGTTGCTGATTAGCTTTTTGGTATTGCCAAAGTAAGCAGAAAGTTTATAGATAGAACAAGGCCTTCTGAAAAAATGTTCAGACGGCCTTTTGATTTGAAATTTAAATTACGCCCAATTCTTGCAAGCCGCGCAAGACGCCATCTTCATCAACACTTGGGCAGACGAATTGTGTGGCCGCTTTGGCTGCTTCTTCGCCATTGCCCATGGCAACGCCAAAGCCGACGGTTGACAGCATTTCCAAGTCGTTGAAGCTATCACCGAATGCCATCACTTTGCTCATATCAATGCCCAGTTTTTCCACTGCGTGGGTGATGCCCCGTGCTTTTGAACCTTCTTTGCGCAGCAGGTCCACGGCATATTCATGCCAGCGGACGGATTTGAAGCCGTGTTGCTGGGTTAGCGGTTGCAGGATTTTTTCTTCTTCTTTATCCACAAATACCAACATTTGATAAACAGGCTGTTTTCGGAAATATTCTTTATCCATCAGGAAGTTGGGCAGGATATGCGATAAGCCTTCGGCAACGCGCGGCGAATGGGAGGAAACGGCAATTTCTTGGTTGTTGACGAATGCGTAGTCTATTTTATGTTGTTCAAGCAGGTTGATGGCTGTTTCGATGTCGGCAATGTCCAAGGGGTAGCTTTGCAGGGGTTCGCCGTGAAAGGAAATATATTGGCCGTTGATGGTAACGAGCATGTCGATACCGCATTCTTGAATCAAGGCTTTGACTTTGGCGGGAATGGCGGCTTCCGGACGGCCGGTGGCAATGGCAGTCAAAATGCCTTTGGCTTTCAATTCGTGCATGGCTTTGGGAACTGAGGGACGCAGGGTATCCGTGTATTTGCGGTAGAGGGTGTCGTCGATGTCAAAGAAGATGATTTCAGGGTTGTTCATGGTTTACTCGTTGGGCTGGGTATACACAGCTTTCATTGAAAATTGTGTGAACAGCTTGTGTATAAATTGGTTTAGTATTTGATTGCTATTATAAAAATAAGTTCTGATTAAATTTTAGGCAGATTTTTATTTTGGGAATAAAGCGGAAAGTTATTCACAATAGGCCGTCTGAAAATTTGGTTTTTAGACGGCCTTGTTTTAAGCAATCAAACGGATATTTTCTTTGTCTTGCCTGAATTTGTTTTTAATCACGAGAGGCAGGCTGCTGTCGAAATACCAGCTGCCGTCAGGCAATGCCAACGCACCGCCGGCGCAGAGCAGGGTAATGCTGTTTCCGGTCAGGGGGTCGGTTTCGGTAATTTCAATTTCGTGCGCTTTGCCCCAATCGGTTACGGGGAGTAGGGCGGCAAGCTCGGTAATGCGTTGGTTTTGATGTTTGATGCCGTTTGGCTGGCGGCAGTTGCCATTGCATTTGCCGACAGCCTCGACGGGGCAGGGTTCTCCCTTTGCGTAGCTGGTCGGTAAAATGTGGAGCGAATCTGGGCAGAGCCTGTGTTCTTGCGACCATTGAGTCAAAGCGCGTTTGGCTGCTTTTTTGTGGGCAAACAAACCGTAAGGACGCCAGTTTCTGGTGCCGCTATTTAACAAGACAATGCGTGCTTGAAGGCTGCCGTGTTCGTCCGCGATAAAGCGGACGGTAGAAAACGATGTAGACTTTTCAGACGGCATCAGTTGGTATTCCTGCATGGTCTGGGCTTTGAGCCATAATGTATGAAGCTGTCCGACTGCCGGAATAAAACGGATGGAGGTTGCGGCTTTGATATGCGGCGGCAGTTTTTTGCTGTGCAGAAGGGTGGCGGTTTCACTGTATGCGCGTTCGTGTGCTTCAATGGCTTGGGCTTTGCTGAAATGGTCAAACCAAACCAATACGCCGTAACTGTCGGGCAGGGCATAGAGCTGTTGGGCAAGCGAATCAGGCAGCCAAGTGGGCAACATTTTCGGATTCATCAATACACGGACGTGTTCGTCCCATTGTTGATGATTTTTTTCTGCCAGACTTAATTCGAGATAATCACACAATGCGGCAACATCAGTCATGGCGCGGTGGCGGTTGGCCGTCTGAATGCCGGTGCGTTCGATAATGCTGTCGAGGCTGTGTTTGTAAAACTCAGGATACAGGCGACGAGACAGTTGAACCGTACAGAGCGAGGGTGCGGCAAAGTCAGTATGGATACGGGCAAACTCGTGGCGTAGGAAGGTGTAGTCAAAGCGGCTGTTGTGGGCAACAACCACTGCACCTTGCAATAGCGGCAACAAATCAGCTGCAATATCGGTAAAGACAGGCGCGTTTTTCACCGTTTCATCATGAATTCCGGTCAGCCTGGCTACAAATTCGGGAATGCTGCGGCAAGGGTTGACTAATTGCTCGTAATGTGTGGCGCGTCCTTGCTCAAAACGAACAAGGGCGACTTCCGTTATCCTGTCTTGATAGAAATTTCCACCGGTCGTCTCCAAATCCACCACGACCACAGGCCGTCCCAAACGGGAAAATGCTTCGGATAAGAGCGGCCAGCGTGCGAAATCTGACATTTTATTCTCTGTAAATTCAATAGCAAATGCGCATTTTACACGCTGTCTGCAAGTTTTCCAAATAAAACGCTTGACAGTAAATAGCCCTCTCTTTATAATTCAAATCTTTCTTGATGCACCCGTAGCTCAGTTGGATAGAGTATCTGGCTACGAACCAGAGGGTCGGGCGTTCGAATCGCTCCGGGTGCGCCACAGAAAATCTCTGCGCCCATCGTCTAGCGGTTAGGACATCGCCCTTTCACGGCGGTAACCGGGGTTCGATTCCCCGTGGGCGTGCCAGTTTATAAAAAAGCGCAATCTGTTTCAGATTGCGCTTTTTTGCGTCTGTTGGTTTTGAAATGATTTGAACCTCTCTTTTTATCTGCTCATGCAGGTTGGCATTTGTCATAATCTACTAAAAGCATTTATTATTATATATCTAATAATCATAATTAAGGGAAAACGTTCATGGCGTGGCGGTTTGTGTTGCCTGCTTGGGTGGTGGGTGTAGTGCTTTCTTTTGCGCTGCCGTTTGTGCCGCCATGGTGGGCTTGGTTGTCTGTAATTATTGGCGCGCTTGCGTTGTGTCGAAGATTTGCTGTGGCTTGGTTGGTGCTGGCCGTCTGCATGGGCATGGCGTTTGGGGTGTGGCGGACCGGGTTGGTTTTGGCTGGTCAATGGCCTGTAGGGGAGATGGCGGCTAAAGTTTTGACGGTTGAAGTGGCGGATATGCCGCGTGATGATGGTCGGCGCGTGCAGTTTGCGGCAAGGGCTTGGGATGAGCGTGGGCAGACTTTTGATTTGATGTTGTCGGATTATCAGCGGCGTGATTGGGCGGTGGGCAGCAGGTGGTCTGTATCGGCGCGGGTAAGGCCGGTGATCGGTGAAGTGAATGTGCGCGGTTTGAACCGTGAAACATGGGCTTTGGCCAATGGTATCGATGGCATGGGTACTTTGGGACGCGACAGGAAACTCGTGCGGCAAGGCGGCGGTTTGGGTTTGGCTAATATGCGTGATACGGTAAGCCGGAGTTGGCAGAGAACAGGGGAAAAGTATCCTGAGTTTTCAGATGGCATAGGGCTGATGCGTGCTTTGAGTATTGGCGAGCAATCGGCGTTGAGGCCGCCTTTGTGGCAGGCATTCCGGCCTTTGGGACTGACGCACTTGGTCAGTATTTCGGGCTTGCATGTGACGATGGTGGCGGTATTGTTTGCCTGGCTGATTAAGCGAATTTTCCGTTATTTGCCGTGGATTCCGGCGCAACCGCGTGTGTGGATATTGGCTGGCGGTGTTGCCGGTGCTTTGTTTTATGCGCTTTTGGCCGGTTTTTCCGTACCGACGCAACGCAGTGTGTTGATGTTGGCTGCGTTTGCGTGGGCATGGTGGCACGGAAGTGGCGGCTCGGGCTGGACGGCATGGTGGCAGGCTTTGGCCGTTGTTTTGTTGTTGGATCCGTTGGCAGTATTGGGCGTGGGAACTTGGTTGTCTTTCGGCTTGGTTGCTGCTTTGATTTGGGCTTCATCAGGCCGTCTGAAAGAGTTGGGTTGGCGTTTGGCTGTACGGGGGCAATGGGCGGCAACGGTGTTGTCGGTGGTATTGCTGGGCTATTTGTTTGCTTCGTTACCTTTGCTCAGTCCGTTGGTTAATGCTCTGGCTATTCCTTGGTTTTCTTGGGTGTTGACGCCGTTGGCTCTGCTGGGTTCGGTTTTTCCGTTCGAACTTGTCCAGTTGGTAGCGGCATTTTTGGCGGAATACACTTTGCGTGGTTTGGTATGGCTGGCTACGGTATCGCCTGAATTTGCCGTCGCAGCGGCGCCTGTGCCTTTGCTGGTGTTGGCGATGATGGCGGCTTTGCTGTTATTGTTGCCTAAAGGAATGGGCTTGAAACCTTGGGCATGTCTGGTTTTATTGGGTTTTGTATTTTACCGTCCTGCCAAGCTGGAGGAGGGGGTGGCAAGAGTTACGGTGATGGATGCAGGGCAAGGTTTGTCGGTGTTGATACAAACGCGCAACCGTAATCTTTTGTTTGATACAGGAACGGAGCAAGTGGCGCAAACAGGTATTGTGCCGAGTTTGAACGCTATGGGCGTGCGCCGTTTGGACAGCCTGATTTTGTCGCACCATGATATTGACCATGACGGCGGTTTTCAAAGTGTAGCAGCTGTTGGTACCGATAAATTGCTTGCCGGACAACCTGAGTTTTATCCGAATGCAGAGTTTTGCCAAGAAGACAAATGGCAATGGGACGGTGTAGATTTCGAGTTGCTCAGGCCGTCTGAAAATACGGGCAAGGAAGATAACGACCAAAGCTGCGTATTGCGTGTCGTGGCAAACGGCAAAGCCTTGTTGATAACCGGCGATTTAGGCGTGAAGGGCGAGGCCGGTTTGATTGAGAAATACGGCAATGCGCTGTATAGCCAAGTGTTGGTATTGGGCCATCACGGCAGCAGCACGGCTTCGTCGGGCAGCTTTCTGCATACGGTTTCGCCGCAATATGCCGTGGCATCCAGCGGCTATGCCAATGCCTACAAACATCCGACCGTTGCCGTACAAAATCGTGTCCGCGCGCACGGCATTACTTTGTTGAGAACGGATTTGTCAGGCGCGTTGGTGTTTGCTTTGGGACAGGGCGATATATTTCAAGGCCGTCTGAAAAAGGATAAGTTTTATTGGCAGAAGAAACCGTTTGAGTAAAAAGGCTAAAAGGCCGTCTGAAAGACTTTTCAGACGGCCTTAATATTTTTCATTGACGGGCATTATCCAAATTTTGTGTGAATCCAATTGTGGATAGTTTGGTTTGATATTTGATAATAAAGAATAAATTAATTGTGATGAAAAAATAGGCAGTTTAAAAATAGGGTAATAATTACAAAGTTATTAGTAATAATCGGTATGATGTTCTGTATATCAAGCAGAGCCTAAAGCAGCACAGAGTTTGCACGTTTCTACAATGAAGATGCTGCGCAGCTGACAGCCGCCAATATTATCGGCTGATTGTTATTTTAAAGTTTAAGGCCGTCTGAACCTGATATTTCATGTTCAGACGGCCTTAAACTTATATAATATCCGACTCATCTGTTTAAAAAGGCAATTTCCATGCACACCATACGCACCAAAATTTGCGGCATTACCCGACCTGAAGACGCGCTGACTGCGGCCGAATTGGGTGCGGATGCCATCGGGCTGGTGTTTTACGCCAAGAGTAAACGGGCAGTGAGTATTGAGCAGGCGCAGGCGGTTGTGAAAAATCTGCCGCCGTTTGTATCGGTGGTGGCCTTGTTTGTGAATGAAAACGAGCAAACCATCCGCGAGATTCTGCGTCAGGTGCCGATAGATATGATTCAGTTTCATGGCGATGAAGACGATGATTTTTGCCGTCGGTTTGACCGCCCGTATTTGAAGGCCGTGCGTGTACAGTCCGCAGCCGATTTTCAGACGGCCTGTGCCAAATTTCCGAATGCACGCGCCTTGTTGTTTGATGCTTATCATCCGACCGAATACGGCGGTACGGGACAAAGTTTCGATTGGACCATGTTGCACGGCAATATCGGCAAACCGTGGATACTTGCCGGCGGATTGACTGCGGAAAACGTTGCCGAAGCGGTAAAAATCAGTGGCGCGGCGGCGGTGGATGTGTCCGGCGGCGTGGAGATCTCCGGTGGGGTTAAGAGCAGGGAGAAAATGGCGGCGTTTATTCAGGCAGTAAAGGCCGTCTGAAAATTTGTTTGAATGAAAAACAACCGGAATACAGATATGCAAGAGTCAATCGTTGAGTCCCACCCCTTCGCAGCCTTGTTGCCTCCGCAGGCAACGGTCATGATGATGGGGACGTTTCCGCCTAAAGAAGAAAAACACGCGATGCAGTTTCATTATCCGAATTTTCAAAACGATATGTGGCGTGTGTATGGGCTGGTGTTTTTCGGCGATGCGGCGCATTTTCAAAAGCAGGGCGAAAAAGCGTTTGATGCCGATAAAATCAAAGCGTTTTTGAGTGAAAAGGGGATTGCATCCTGTCCGACCGTATTGAAGGCAATACGCGAACATGGCAATGCTTCGGATAAGTTTTTAAAAGTGATAGAAACTGTCGATTTGGCGGCAGTATTGGCGCAAATGCCCGAGTGCCGCCATCTTTGCACCACTGGCGGCAAGGCAACCGAAGTTTTGTTGGAGATTCAAGGCAGCGGCATGAAAATGCCGAAAACCGGCGAAACAGTGCCGTTCCCCTATGCAGGGCGTGAGTTGACCCTGACGCGTCTGCCTTCGACTTCGCGTGCCTATCCTTTGAGTTTGGCAAAAAAAGCAGCGGCGTATCGGGCTTTTTTTGAAATGGCTGGATTGACTGTTTTTCAGGAGTAGGGCGATGGATCGTTATGAAATCTCTTTAATGGTGTTTATGGCTTTGTGGTGGCTTTTTAATGTCGTCTCAGTGTGGCTGAAGGCCAAAAAATGGCACATCAGGGTATTGTTGGGCGGAACGCTTTTGTATGTGATACAAATATCTGCAGTCATTATGTCTGTTAACGGCCTTAATTGGATATTTTTGAACGTAAGTACTATAAATACCAATGAGTTGATTATTGCTTTGCTTGTGCTTAACTTTCTGGGTTGTTGGTTGCTGGCGCTGTGGCTGGGGATGTTGGCATTGAAACTATGCCTGAGAAACAAAAACGAAGAAAAATATATCGCGCCTCCGTTGGGTACGGCATTGATTGCAACATCGAGCTGTACGCTGTTGTTCCTATTTTGTCTGCTGATATTATTATTCAATTAGTTGCCGACAAGATGAATGGAAAACAGCTATAATTGCTGACAATTTTTACTTTCAGACGGCCTTTTACTGAATCAGGCCGTCTGAAACCATAAAACGAACAAGGAAAAATCCCATGAAAAATTATCACGCTCCCGACGAGAAAGGCTTTTTCGGCGAACACGGCGGCCTGTACGTTTCCGAAACCCTGATTCCGGCATTGCAAGAATTGGCAGAAGCCTATAAAGCAGCGAAAGAAGATCCTTCATTTTGGGAAGAGTTCCGCCATGATTTGAAACACTATGTCGGCCGTCCCAGCCCTGTTTACCATGCCGCGCGCTTGTCCGAGCATTTGGGCGGCGCGCAAATCTGGCTGAAGCGTGAAGATTTGAACCACACTGGCGCGCACAAAGTGAACAACACCATCGGTCAGGCTCTGCTTGCCCGCCGCATGGGCAAAAAACGCGTGATTGCCGAAACCGGCGCGGGTCAGCACGGCGTGGCTTCTGCTACCGTCGCCGCACGCTTCGGCATGACTTGTGACGTGTACATGGGCGCGGACGATATCCAACGTCAAATGCCGAATGTGTTCCGCATGAAATTATTGGGTGCGAACGTGGTCAGCGTTGACAGCGGCAGCCGTACTTTGAAGGACGCGATGAACGAAGCCATGCGCGAATGGGTGGCGCGTGTGGACGATACGTTCTACATCATCGGCACCGCCGCCGGTCCCGCGCCGTATCCCGAAATGGTGCGCGACTTCCAATGCGTGATCGGCAATGAAGCCAAAGAGCAAATGTTGGAAGCCATCGGCCGCCAACCTGATGTTGCCGTTGCCTGCGTGGGTGGCGGCTCGAACGCCATCGGTTTGTTCCATCCCTATATCGAAGAAGAAAACGTACGTTTGGTCGGCGTAGAAGCCGGCGGTTTGGGTGTGGATACCCCTGACCACGCCGCACCGATTACCAGTAAAGCCCCTATCGGCGTATTGCACGGTTTCCGCAGCTATTTGATGCAGGACGAAAACGGTCAAGTCTTGGGTACGCACTCCGTTTCCGCAGGCTTGGACTACCCAGGCATCGGCCCGGAACACAGCCATTTGAACGACATCAACCGCGTGGAATACACCGTTGCCAAAGACGACGAAGCACTCGAAGCCTTTGATTTGCTCTGCCGTTTCGAGGGCATTATTCCTGCGCTGGAATCCAGCCACGCCGTAGCTTGGGCGGTGAAAAACGCGCCGAAAATGAGCAAAGACCAAGTGATTTTGGTCAACCTCTCCGGCCGCGGCGACAAAGACATTAACACCGTGGCGAAACTCAAAGGCATTGAGTTGTAAGCTTGATTGAGCAGTAAAGGCCGTCTGAAAAAGCTGGGTTTCAGTCTTTCAGACGGCCTTTGTTTCCGTAATGATTCAGCGTAGTATTTTATCCGCGCAAACTCTATCAAGTATCGGCGGCTAAGGAAATTTATCCTTCCAAACTGCGCTTGTACGCTTTCTAAACCGATTATCCAAGTTATCCATTTATTGTAATTATGAAACATTTGGCAATCCATCTAAAACTATTGGGCATGGCGGCGTTTTGGGGCGCATCTTGGCCGATGGGGCGGATGTTGGGACAGGCGCAGCCGCCTTTAACGGGCGGTATGCTGCGCTTTTTGACGGCGGCGATCTTGCTTTTGGGCTGGCTGTTTACACGGTATCGGTTGCGTACTTTAGCGGTTTTGTCGCGCAAACAATGGCTTGGATTGGCACTGGCGGCGGCATTCGGCGTATTTGGTTTTACTGTGTTGTCTATGCTGGGTTTGCAGCGGATTCCTGCTTCAAGGGCGACGGTGTTGGTCACGTTTAATCCTGTGTTGACGATGTTTTTTGCGGCTTTGTTATTTGGCGAGAAGCTCAACGGCAAGATTGTGTCGGGTATGCTGTTGGCAGTGGCAGGCTCGATATGGGCGGTTACGCATGGCGAGATTGCGGCGTTTTTGTCGGGCGGCGGCGTAGGGTGGGGCGAAGTGCTGGTGTTTTGCAGCCTTTGCTGCTTGGTTACTTATACGATGATAGGCAGGGCGGTGTTGCAGGGGATTGACGCGCTGACGGTTACCGTGGCCACTGCTTGGCTGGGTGCAATGATGTTGCTGCCGCCAGCGCTGATTTCAGACGGCCTGCCGTTTGGTATGCTTGCCGAAATGGACGGCAGGGGCTGGTTTGCTTTGATTGGCCTGTCTGTCGGTGCAACGGTCTTGAGCTATGCGTGGTATTTTGAAGGCGTAAAGACTTTGGGCGCAGGCAGCGCGGCGGCGTACATCACTTTGGTGCCGGTATTCGGCATTTTGTGTTCCGCTTGGTTTTTGGGTGAGGCATTGCATGTTTCCTTGGTTGCCGGCTGTTTGGCGGCCGTAATCGGATTGGCGCTGATGCAATATGGAAGACGCGCCGTCTGAAAAGGTAAAGATGTTATATAATAACGAAAATTGTCAATCTGTCTTTAAAACGAATATGTCAGAACCGTCCTCCCTGCTCGATTTCGACCGCGCCCATCTGCTCCATCCCTATACGTCCATGACCGACCCGTTGCCTGTTTATCCGGTGCGCCGTGCGGAGGGCGTGCATATCGAATTGGCGGACGGTACGCGGTTGATTGATGGGATGTCGTCTTGGTGGTGTGCGATACACGGTTACAATCATTCCGTTTTGAATCAAGCGGTTGAATCGCAGATTAAGCAAATGTCGCATGTAATGTTCGGCGGTTTGACGCACGGGCCGGCGGTGGAGCTGGGCAAGTTGCTGGTTGGGATTTTGCCGCAGGGGCTGGACCGTATTTTTTATGCGGATTCGGGTTCGGTTTCGGTAGAAGTTGCGCTGAAGATGGCGGTGCAATACCAGCAGGCGCGGGGTTTGACCGCGAAGCAGAATATTGCGACGGTGCGGCGCGGGTATCACGGCGATACTTGGAACGCGATGTCCGTCTGCGATCCGGAAACGGGGATGCACCATATTTTCGGCAGCGCGTTGCCGCAGCGTTATTTTGTCGATAATCCGAAAAGCCGTTTCGACAATGAATGGGACGAGGCGGATTTGCAGCATGTCCGCGCCTTGTTTGAAGCGCATCATGCGGATATCGCCGCCTTTATTTTGGAACCGGTCGTGCAGGGCGCGGGCGGCATGTATTTTTATCATCCGCAGTATCTTCGTGGTTTGCGCGATTTGTGCGATGAATTTGATATCGTGTTGATTTTTGACGAAATCGCCACCGGATTCGGGCGCACGGGTAAGATGTTTGCCTGCGAACACGCGGAGGTCGTACCGGATATTATGTGTATCGGCAAGGGCTTGAGCGGTGGCTATATGACGCTGGCGGCGGCAATCACTTCGCAAAAAGTCACCGAAACGATTTCGCGCGGCGAAGCGGGCGTGTTTATGCACGGCCCGACGTTTATGGCGAACCCGCTGGCGTGTGCCGTTGCCTGCGCTTCGGTCAAGTTGCTTTTATCTCAAGACTGGCAGGCAAATATCCGCCGCATCGAAAGCATCCTGAAAGGTCATCTGAAAACCGCATGGGACATTCGCGGCGTGAAAGACGTGCGCGTTTTGGGTGCCATCGGGGTGATCGAGTTGGAAAAAGGCGTGGATATGGCGCGTTTTCAAGCGGATTGCGTGGCGCAGGGAATTTGGGTGCGCCCATTCGGCAGGCTGGTGTACCTCATGCCGCCTTACATTATTTCAGACGACCTCTTAACCGAACTTGCCGATAAAACCGTACAAATCTTGAAGGAACACAGCAAATGAAAGGCGTTTACTTCGTCAGTGGCATAGACACGGACATCGGCAAAACCGTCGCCACCGGCGTGTTGGCAAAACAATTGTTGCAGCAGGGCAAAAGCGTGATCACGCAAAAGCCTGTGCAAACCGGTTGCCAAAACATCGCCGACGACATCGCCGTCCACCGCAAAATCATGGGCATACCCATGCAGGAAGCCGACAAGCAAAAGCTGACCATGCCCGAAATCTTCAGCTATCCCGCCTCGCCCCACCTCGCCGCCCGTCTGGACGGCAGAGCTTTGGACTTGCACAAAATCCGCACCGCCACGCAAGAATTGGCGGCGCAATACGAAATCGTCTTGGTCGAAGGCGCGGGCGGATTGATGGTTCCGCTGACGGAAAACCTGTTAACCATTGATTATATTCAACAACAGGCTTATCCCGTCATCCTCGTTACCAGCGGACGGCTCGGCAGTATCAACCACACTTTACTAAGCTTTGCCGCGCTTAAACAATACGGCATCCGGTTGCACAGCCTGATTTTCAACCATATTCACGACAGCAAAGATGAAACCGTTGCCGGCGATACTTTGGAATATCTTAAAGGCCGTCTGAAAGATGAATTTCCCGAAGCCAAATGGCAGGAATTGGCCAAGACAGAGGTGTCAGATGGAGCTTGATATACCGCGTGGCACGCTTTGTTCACATGCCGAAGCTTCAAGTCTTTTGCCGTCTAAGGCCGAACATTTGCTGACCGTTTCTTCGCTAACCGCTGCGTTGCGCGCTTCCGGTAAGGATTTTTCAGTCGAGCTGGTGTATTTGGGTTTGACGAAGGGTGCGGAAAACGGAGACGAAATCTTTGTGCGCGATGTTTTGCTCAAACTGGACGGCGAAACAGTGATACAAGCCAGAAGCGCGTGCCGGCCGGACAGCAGTCTATGGACAGAATTATTGGATTGCGGAACGCAGCCTTTGGGCGAGCGCCTGTTTGACGGTACATTGCCGTTGAAACGTTCGGATTTTGAGTTTCTTCGTTTTGAAGATTTAGACCATCCATCTTTCAGACGGCCTATTACCGCGCGCCGTTCGTATTTCGATTGGAACGGCGAAATATTGGAATTAACAGAATATTTCTTATTGAAATTAATAGATTTATACCGCTAAGGCCGTCTGAAAATAAAACCGATTACCGATGTTTGTCATAATTCTGTTATAATACAATAAATTAAATTGTTAAGATCTGTTTAATTTCAGACGGCAATACATTATAATAAGAGCTAAGGCTCTAAAAAACCGTTCCTTCCGAATCGACACATAAACAACGACACATTACATCAATGAACATAAGGCGATTTTTCCTACAATTTTTACCGCGTTACGCTGTCGGACGGATGGTGATATACGCCAAACTGATGCGTATCGACAAACCTATTGGCACACTGCTTTTGCTGTGGCCGACTTATTGGGCATTGTGGATTGCGTCTAAAGGTGTTCCCGACGCGGATATTTTTATTGCCTTTAGCGCAGGCACATTTTTGATGCGCAGCGCAGGTTGCGTGGTGAATGACTTTGCCGACCGCAATTTTGACGGTGCAGTAGAGCGCACCAAAAACCGCCCGTTTGCCAAAGGTTTGGTTTCTAAAATCGAAGCGCTGCTTTTGACCGTCATGCTGTGTCTGATGGCGGCTTTATGCTTGGTGCAGCTCAACCGCTTTACTTGGCTGATGAGCCTTCCGGCCTTGTTCCTTGCCATCACATATCCCTTTACCAAACGCTTTTTCCCGTTGCCGCAGTTTTATTTAGGACTGGCATTTTCGTTCGGCATTCCTATGGCCTTTGCCGCCGTGCAAGGCCGAGTGCCTCCCGAAGCATGGCTGATGTTTACCGCCAATGCCTTATGGACGCTGGCTTACGACACGATTTATGCCATGGCGGACAAAGAAGACGATTTGAAAATCGGCATTAAAACTTCGGCAATCACATTTGGCCATCACGATATTAGCGCAACCATGCTTTGCCATTTTTGGTTTACCGTATTGATGGCGGTGTTGGGTATCAAAATCGGTGCAACTTGGCCGTATTGGTTGATATTGCCGATAACTGTTTATTGGCAGTATCAGCAATATGTTGTCATCCGTACGCGCAATCGCCAGTTGTGCTTCCAAACGTTTTTGGCCAATAACCGCATCGGTTTGGCGTGGTTTTGCGGATTGGTCTGCCATTATTTCTGGGTATTTTTGGTTTCCAAACTGTTTTAAAAAAAGAAGTTGGGGCCGTCTGAAAAGAAGGGGAAAAGGGGTATGCCGGGCATACCCCTTTTCATTTGAATCATAGTTTGGCTATTGATAGCATTTTTACTTTAAATTCAATATAAGCAAGCAGTTGGATTATTTTTAGCTCGTTAAAAAATATCAAGAACAACATGGAAAATGTTAGCAGGGCGAGTGTAAATTACGCCTTCAGGATTGAGATTTGCACCGACAATCGGTACAATCCTATTGTTTTGCGACATTTAAAAGAGATACACATGAGCCTGATTGGCGAAATTTTACCTTTGTCCCATATCGTTTTGGATTTGGAAGTCAGCAGCAAAAAGCGTCTGTTTGAAGAGGCCGCCCAGCTGCTGGAGAATGAAGCAGAATTACCGAATACCAACGTGTTCGACTGCCTGTTTGCCCGTGAAAAGCTTGGTTCGACCGGTTTGGGGCAGGGGGTGGCGATTCCTCACGGCCGTCACGCATGCGTGAAAAAAGCCACCGGTGCGTTTATCCGCACCAAAGAGCCGGTTGCCTTTGATGCGCCCGACGGCAAACCCGTTTCCTTGATTTTCATCCTGCTTGTGCCTGAAAACGCTACCGGCGAACATTTGGAAGTCTTGTCCAAACTGGCCGGCAGATTCTCTCAAAAAGCCATCCGTGAAGCATTAATGGCCGCAACTTCTGCCGAAGAAGTACGCACACTTCTGACCGAAGAGTAATTCATGCCCAGCATATCCGTCCGCCGCCTGTTTTCCGACAATCAGCACAAACTCGAACTTGCTTGGGCTGCCGGCAATTCTGGCGCGGACAACCGTATCGGTGTCGAAGCCGATAAACCCGTCTTGGCCTTGGTCGGCCACTTAAACTTTATCCATCCCAACCAAATTCAAGTTGTCGGCGTAGCTGAAGCCGAATATTTGCGCCGCTTGGAGTCGGGCGAGCTCAACTACGATTTCGGAGAGCTTTTCGACATCCCCATGTCTTTGGTCATTGTCGCCAACGGCTTGCCGGTATCGCCCAAATTGCGCGATTATTGCCATACCAACAGTATCCCCTTGCTGACTTCCAAACAGGAAAGCCCGCACCTGATGGACGTTTTGCGGATTTATCTGCAACGGACATTGGCAACTTCCACCATCAAGCACGGCGTATTTTTGGATGTATTTGAAGTGGGCGTACTCATTACCGGACAATCCGGCTTGGGTAAGAGCGAATTGGCATTGGAGCTGATTTCGCGCGGCCACAGCCTGATTGCCGATGATGCGGTCGAACTTTTCCGTACCGGCCCGGAAATGCTGGAAGGCCGTTGCCCGCCTATGCTGCGTGATTTCCTCGAAGTACGCGGTTTGGGCATACTTAATATCCGCCATATTTTTGGCGAAACCTCTATCCGTCCGAAAAAAATCCTCCAGCTGATTATCAATTTGGTTCCGGCCGACGACGGATATATGAAACAACTTGATCGATTGAGCATCCGTACCGAAACAGAATCTATCCTCAACGTCAGCGTCCGTTCCGTTACCCTGCCTGTTGCAATCGGTCGAAACTTAGCAGTATTGGTTGAAGCTGCAGTACGCAATTACATCCTTCAATTGCGTGGTAAAGACAGCACCAAAGAATTTCTCGAACGTCACCAAACACAACTCAAAGAAAACGAACAAAATCATGAAAATCGTCCTGATTAGCGGCTTATCCGGCTCGGGAAAGTCCGTAGCTCTTAAGCAGCTCGAAGATTTGGGCTATTACTGTGTCGATAATCTTCCCTTGGAAATGCTTCCATCATTGGTTTCACTCCATATCGAACGGGCCGATGAAACCAAACTCGGTGTCAGCGTTGATATCCGTTCCCGTATTAATATCCAAGAAGCGCAAGAGCAAATCCAATATTTGCGTGACGAAGGACATCAGGTTGAAGTCCTGTTTGTTGAAGCAGAAGAGGGTGTTTTGGTTCGCCGCTTCTCAGAAACCCGACGTGGACACCCTTTGTCTGGTCAAAACCTGACTTTGTTGGAAAGCCTGCAAAAAGAACGCGAGTGGCTCTTTCCGCTTAGAGACATCGCATATTGCATCGATACGTCCAAAATGAATGCTCAGCAGCTGCGTTATGCTGTGCAACAATGGCTCAATATTGAACGTGTCGGTTTGCTGGTCATTCTTGAATCCTTTGGTTTCAAATATGGCGCTCCCAATAATGCCGACTTTATGTTTGATATGCGCAGCCTGCCCAATCCGTATTACGATCCGGAATTACGCCCCTTTACTGGCATGGACAAACCTATTCAAGATTATTTGGGCCAGCAGCCGTTGGTTCAAGAAATGGTTGATGACATCGACCATTTTATTAGCCGCTGGTTGCCGCGCCTGCAACAAGAGAGCCGCAGTTATGTGACGATTGCCATCGGTTGTACCGGCGGTCAGCACCGCTCCGTTTATGTTGTGGAAAAACTGGCCGAGCGCCTCAAAGGCCGTTATGAACTCCTTGTCCGCCACCGTCAGGCTCAAAGCTTGGCAGGACGCTAACTTGCCGTTTCAGACGGCCTCAAAGGAAGAAACCATGAAAAAAATCAGTCTGACCGCATTATCCTTGCTTATCTTGACCGCCTGCGCGACAGAGCCTGTCACTGCTTACCGTTGGCATCGTACCGGCGCGAGCGAAGCTGAAGTTTCCCGCCAAATCAATACTTGCAAATCGCAAGTCCAAAATAGAAATACATACAAGACGTTCGAGCAATGTATGGATGAAGCAGGTTATTACAGCTATGAACATGGCAATCTCTAAATCCGGATTGACCGATTATCCAAATACCGAGGCCGTCTGAAAAAAAATGATTGTTCAGACGGCCTCAGATACGAATAGAAAGAACAAAAAGACATGGCTATCCAATGGTTTCCCGGCCACATGAACAAGGCAAAAAAAGCCATTGCCGAACGCATTAAAAGCGTTGATATGGTGATTGAGATGTTAGACGCGCGTATGCCTGCTTCCAGCGAAAACCCTTTGCTTGCCCAGTTGTCCAAAGGCAAGCCAAAACTCAAAATCTTAAACAAGCAAGATCTTGCCGATCCCGAGCGTACCAAAGTTTGGCTCGAACACTACAACAGCCGCCAAGATACCCGCGCCATTGCGCTTGATTCTTCCGAAACCGGCGCTCATGGCAAAATTACCCAAGCCTGCCGCGCCATGATTCCGCATCGCCAAGGTATCGAGAAGCCGCTACGTGTCCTGATTTGCGGCATTCCCAACGTCGGCAAATCCACCTTGATTAACGGCATGATCGGCAAAAAATCTGCCAAAACCGGTAACGAACCCGGTATTACCAAAGCCGAACAACGCCTTTTCCTTGCAGACGATTTCTGGCTTTACGATACCCCCGGTATGTTGTGGCCGAAAATTATCGTCGAAGAAGGCGGCTACAACCTTGCGGCCGGCGGTGCAGTCGGACGCAACGCACTGGACGAAGAAGAAGTAGCGCTTGAGCTTTTGGATTACCTCCGCCGCCATTATCTGGCCCTGTTGCAAGAGCGCTATCAAGCCGACAAAGATCCAAGCAGCCATTGGGACGATACTTCTTGGCTGGAGTGGATTGCCAAAAAACGCGGTGCGGTTTTGAGCGGCGGACGGGTCAACTACCAAAAGGCTGCTGAAAATATCCTGACCGATTTCCGCGAAGGAAAAATCGGCAGAATCACGCTGGAAACGCCAAACCAATGGGAGGCTTGGCTGAAAAAAGCCAGACAGAAAGAGGCCGAACTTAAAGCCATTCGCGAAGCCAGAAAGGCGGAACGAAAAGGGCAACAGCCTTCTGCCGATTAATATAAAAGGCCGTCTGAAATCTATTTTCAGACGGCCTTTTGTTGGAATAGGCAATTTAGAGGGCGGTACGGCTGAAGCTGTCCAGGGCTTTATCAGTTTGGATTTGGTTGAACTGCATGATGGTTTTGTCGCCTTGCTTTTCGTCTAATTCGATTTTACGTACCAGCGTATCGCCGTTGATTTCGATACGGTTGAAGATTTGACGGGTAATGGCGGTTTTCGGAGTTAAGGTCAACGTCCATTTTTTCTCGTTGCCGTTTAATTTCAAATCAAATTGTTTTTCCAAGCCTTGGGTATTGCCGCCCAACAGGTCGAGGAAGAGTTTGATTTGGCGGCTTTGGCCGTTGAGCTTGCTGGCGTTTGGGTTGACCCATTGGTTGCCATTCCATTGCATGATGCCGTCTGAACGCACGCGCAGGGTGGTTTCAAATGGTTTTTGCATTTTCCAGAGCAGGCCTTTTTGAGGGACAAGGGTAAAGCTGCCGCTGGTGGTCATGGGTTTGCTGAGGGATTTGAGCTGGCGTTGTTGGACAAAATTGCCTTGCACGTTTTGCGGTTTTTGCAGGGTTTGTGCCAATTCGGCAGGGGAAAATGCCCACAAAGCCGGAGCACTGATGAGGAGAGTAAGAGAAAGAATGGTTTTTTTCATTGTGTTTCCATAAGGTCTGAGGCCGTCTGAAAGTTCAGACGGCCTTTTATTGCTTTAATTATAAGGCTGACAAGGCCTGATTAAAGGTTGCGCTCGGACGCATCGCTTGCGCGGCTTTTTCAGGATTGGCTGCGTAGTAGCCGCCGATGTCAACCGCTTTGCTTTGTACGGCAGAGAGTTCTTCAACGATTTTGGCTTCGTCGGCAGTCAAAGCGGCCGCCAATGGGGCAAATGCGGCTTTCAGTTCGGCATCTTTGTCTTGCGCTGCCAATTCTTGCGCCCAGTAGAGGGTAAGGTAGAAATGGCTGCCGCGGTTGTCGAGTTCGCCAGCTTTGCGTTTAGGCGATTTGTCGTTCAACAGCAGTTTTTCGGTGGCTGCATCCAAAGTGTCGGCGAGGACTTGGGCTTTGGCGTTGCCGGTTTTTTGCGCCAGATGTTCAAACGATACGGCGAGCGCGAGGAATTCGCCCAAAGAGTCCCAACGCAAGTGGTTTTCTTCGAGGAATTGTTGAACATGTTTCGGTGCGGAGCCGCCCGCGCCGGTTTCAAACATACCACCGCCGTTCATCAAAGGAACGATAGACAGCATTTTCGCGCTGGTACCCAGTTCCAAAATCGGGAACAGGTCGGTCAGATAGTCGCGCAAGACGTTGCCGGTTACGGAGATGGTGTCTTCGCCGTTTTTCAGACGGCCCAAGCTGAATTTAGCGGCTTCTTCGGGTGCAAGGACGCGGATGTCGAGGCCGTCGGTATCCAGCTCGGCAAGGTAGGCTTTGACTTTGGCGAGCAGGCTTTTATCGTGCGGACGGTTTTCGTCGAGCCAGAACACGGCTGGCGTGTTGCTCAGGCGGGCGCGGTTGACGGCGAGTTGTACCCAGTCTTTGACCGGAGCGTCTTTGGTTTGGCACATACGCCAGATGTCGCCGGCTTCAACGTCATGTTGCATCAGGACATTTCCTGCTGTATCAATGACTTGAACTTGGCCGTCGGCTTCGATTTCGAAAGTTTTGTTGTGTGAGCCGTATTCTTCGGCTGCTTGCGCCATCAGACCGACGTTGGGCACGGTACCCATGGTTGTCGGGTCAAACGCACCGTGTTCGCGACAGAAATCGATGGTTGCTTGGTAAACGCCGGCATAGCTGCTGTCGGGAATCACAGCTTTGGTATCTTGCGCTTTGCCGTCTTTGTCCCACATGCGACCGGAGTTACGAATCATCGCAGGCATAGAGGCATCAACGATGACATCGCTAGGAACGTGCAGGTTGGTGATGCCTTTGTCGGAATCGACCATCGCTAAATCAGGGTTGGCGGCGTAAACGGCGGCGATTTCGGCTTCGACTGCAGCGCGGGTGTCCGCATCCAGTTTGTCCAGATTGGCAAGCAGGTTGCCGAAGCCGTTGTTGACGTTGACGCCGGCGGCAGCCAGTTTGTCGCCGAATTTTTCAAAGACGGGCGCGAAGAACACTTTGACGGCGTGTCCGAAGATAATCGGGTCGGACACTTTCATCATGGTGGCTTTCATGTGCAGCGAGAACAATACGCCTTTTGCTTTTGCGTCTTTTACTTGTTCGGCAAGGAAGGCGAGCAGGGCTTTTTTGCTCATCACGGTTGCGTCGATGATTTCGCCGGCTTTCAGGGCAACAGGCTCGCGCAGCTCTTTTTTGTTGCCTTGTTTGTCGGTGAACACGATGGATACGGAAGTCGCATCGGGTACGGTAACGGATTGTTCGTTATGGAAAAAGTCGCCACTTTGCATGGTGGCAACGTGGGTTTTGGAGTCTTTGGTCCATGCGCCCATGCTGTGCGGATGTTTTTTCGCAAAGTTTTTTACTGCTTTAGGCGCGCGGCGGTCGGAGTTGCCTTCGCGCAGGACAGGGTTTACCGCGCTGCCTTTGATGCGGTCGTAGCGTTCGCGTACGGCTTTTTCTTCATCGGTTTGAGGATCGGCGGGATAGTCGGGAATGGCAAAGCCTTTAGACTGCAATTCTTTAATCGCGGCAGTCAGTTGCG
The DNA here is from genome assembly GCF_051958545.1 of Neisseria sp. P0009.S010. NCBI lineage: Bacteria > Pseudomonadati > Pseudomonadota > Betaproteobacteria > Neisseriales > Neisseriaceae > Neisseria > Neisseria sp. P0009.S010. Next base: position 40,397 of record NZ_JBQCVH010000007.1, on the reverse strand, counting down.
GTACGGACGCGCTGATGTTCGGCAGTTTGATCACGTTGGCATCGGGTTGTTTCACCAGTTCGCCCAATTCGGCAAGCGCATCGGGTACGCGCTGCGCTTCGGTCAGATATTCGGGGAACGCCGCCAAAATACGGCCGGAGAGAGAAATGTCGCTGGTTTTGACATCAATATCGGCGTGACGGGTAAACGCCTGCACAATCGGCAGCAGGGATTGGGTGGCCAATGCAGGAGCTTCGTCGGTGTAGGTATAGATAATGGTGGATTTAGTCATGGGTTCATTCTCTATGTAGGTTAAGTTTTTCTTTTCGGGCACATCGCGAGATGAAATGTGCTAAGCCTATTATGGCATATTTCGGCGGATTTGGTTGTTGTTTTGATGTTATTGTTTTTTAAGTTGCGGAAAAGAAAAAGGCCGTCTGAAAAGACAGCCTAAATATAAGGACTTATCCGATAATCAAAACGGCATTGCTGCCGCCGAAGGCAAAAGACGAGCTGGCGGCAATGCGTTTTTCAGACGGCCAGCGGCTGTTGCCGTCGGTCAAAGCGATGTTGGGCAGCTCGGAATCGGGTATGTTGTCCCATTGTTGGGGCGGCAGTTTGCCTTCCGGATTGTATTGGCGGTTGACCATCAACCAGGCAAACGCGGCTTCGATTGCACCGGCTGCGCCCAAAGTATGACCGGTGGACGGCTTGGTTGAGGTACAAAGGGTGTGGCTGCCAAAGACTTCGGCAACGGCCCGGCTTTCCATGCTGTCGTTGTGCTGCGTGCCGGTGCCGTGCAGATTGATCCAGCCGATGTCTTCCGCTTTCAAACCGGCTTTATCCAAAGCGGCCTGAAAGGATTGGGCTGCACCCAAACCGTCGGGGCGGGGCGAAGACATATGGTAGGCATCGCTGCTTGCGCCGTAGCCCAGCAACTGCATTTCGCCGTCAAAATCGGCATCGCGCGTCATCACGAAAAATGCGGCCGCTTCGCCGATATTGATGCCGTTGCGGTTGGCGGAAAAAGGTTTGGCGATGCCGTCTGAAAGCACTTCCAAAGAGGCAAAACCATTAATCGTCAGCGGAGAAAGCGTATCCGCGCCACCGCAAATTACAGCATCACATAATCCGGCACGAAGCAACCGGGCTGCGCTGATGAGGGCGCGTGCGCCGGAAGTGCAGGCGGTGGAGACGGTATAGCGCAAGCCGTCCAGGCCGTAAACTTGGGCGATAAATTCGGAGGGCGAAGCCATGGTGTGTTGCAGCTGTTTGAACGGAACATCTGTCCATGCACCGCCTTGGACAACGTGTTGGAACAAAGGGATATTTTCGTCTGCGCCACTGGTGGACGTACCGGTAACGACAGCGACCCTTTCTTTGCCGTAACGGGCAATGGCCGTCTGAATCAATCCGTCTATTTGCGAAAGCGCGTGCAGGATAAGCTGGTTGTTGCGGCTGCGGTGTGCTTCGGTGATGCTGTCGGGCAGGGGCATCAGGGTTTCTTTGACTGTACCGAAAGCATGCGTTTTGCCTTTTACCCATTGGTCTGAAAAAGTCAGGGGCGTGTTTTCAGACGGCGTGAGCAAGGCATCGGCATGAACTTGCAAGCCGCTGCCCAATGCGCTGGTCAGTGCCGGACGGCTGAGATAAACAGGAGTATTCATGAATTAGTCTTCTGCAATCGGGCTGACCGTCCAGAAAGTTTGGTCGGGGAAGCCAATGAGGAATTGTTCGGAATGGTGGGCGACACACCACAAATCACGCTCGCGGTAGCTGAATACCGCGCCTTTGCCGTTAGGGCAGAAGCCTTGATGGGTGGCGTTTTGTTGGCGGGCTTCAGGGTAAAGCGTGGCGGCGTGTTCGACGGCTAAAAGCGGCAACAGGGCGGCAAACAGTCGGCGCGAAGTGGCATTAGGCATCACAAAGCCGTCGTTTTTCCAGCCTTTGGTGCTGACCGATTGACGAGATACCGGCGCACCCAGTGCATCGGTTTGGACAAAGCGGATGCCGTCTGAATGAGGTTCGACTGCCAAGAGATTGGTTTGAACGGTTTGCCCTGCCGCATTGGTCTGCTCGAGTTTGAACCATTGGCCTTCTTTGGAAAGCGGCGGCAGCGTTTGCGGATGGGGGAGCGAAGTTGCGCATGCGGAAAGGAGCAGTGCGGCAATCAAAGGGATAAATCGCATAAGGTTTTATCTATCGGTCAAAATATTTAATGATAAGGGTAGATTTTCAGACGGCCTGTTCTGTTTTTAGACGCGACCGTCTGAAAGGCATTCGTCCTTATTCTACCTTCAAATCGCCCACCAATGCGGCAAGTGTGGACAAGCGTTGCTCGGATTTTTCCACGAATGGATTGTTCGTGTCCCAAGCGTAGCCTGCCAAAATAGACGAAATCATGCGGCTGATTTCAGGACTGCGGTTGGGCGCGTAGATGGCATTTTGGAAGCGGAAATCGTACCAACCGTTTACATAAGTGCGGAACGCGTTCACGCCGATCATCAGTTGGTCGGCAAATTCGGTTTGCCAATCGACGGCTTCACCTTTGAGTTGTTTGGCCAACAAGTCGGCAGCCAGTTTGGCAGAGTGCAGGGCAATGGTTACGCCGGAGGAGAAGACGGGGTCGAGGAATTCGGCGGCGTTGCCCAAAAGGGCGAAATGTTTGCCGTATAAGGTTTTCACGTTGGCGGAGTAGCCTTGGATAGAGCGGAACGGGAAGTCGTTTTCCCAAACGGCTTTATCCAAGATTTCCGCCAGCATCGGGCATTCGTACACAAATTTTTTCAACACGGCTTCTGATTCGCCGGCCAGTTTGTCGGGCGTACCGACAACGCCGATGGAGCAGCGGTTGTCACCGAAAGGAATCAGCCAAATCCAGACATCGCGATGTTCAGGATGCGTGTTGATCAGGATTTTGTTGCGGTCAAATTTCGGGCTGGTGATGTTGTCGTCGATATGCGTGAAGTGGGCTTGGCGAGGAGGCAGCTCGGACGGGCTTTCCAAGTCCAAAAGGCGGGGCAGGACGCGGCCGTAACCGCTGGCATCCAAAACGAATTTGGCGGTCAATTCATAGTTTTCGCCTGTATCGGTCGCAACGCTCAAACGTGCCACATCGCCGCTGTTGTCAAACGCGGTTACGCCATGTCCGAAGCGGACATCGACACCTTGTTTTGCCGCTTCATCAATCAGGATTTTGTCGAAGATGCCGCGGCGCACTTGATAAATGGTGCCGGGGCCGTCTGAAAATTTTTCAGTAAAGTTGAAATCTGTGTAACGGCTGCCCCATGAAAACGCAGCGCCGTCTTTAAATTGAAAGCTGGGTTCGGCATGCACTGCGTCGGCAAAACCGGCTTCTTCCAACATTTCCATGCAATGCGGCAACAGGCTTTCGCCGATGACAAAGCGTGGGAAATGTTGTTTTTCCAATACGCAAACTTTAAAGCCTTGTTTGTTCAGCAAAGCGGAAGCAACCGAACCTGAAGGGCCTGCGCCGATAACGGCAACGTCAAATTCTACGGACATTTTAAAATACCTTTGATTTTAATGATAAATAATGTTTAATCCGTCGTCTGAAATTTTTCAGACGGCCTCTTACAACGTGACGATAGAAGTTGAAACAAAATATCGCCTTAATTTCAATCGTCTTCATCTTTTGTCTAATTTTTCAACAATGTGCCTGCCAGCCAAATATTGAATGCCACGCCGATGGTAACCGTCATGCCGAACGCGGCAACGGCGGGCGTGCTGCTGATGGCGAGCAGGGCAAAGGAAATGGCTGTCGTCGCGGCGGCAAGCAGCATACCGCCTAATTTTGCCGGCGCGCTGTGATGTGCAGTGGCGGCATAGACGGCATAGTCCACGCCGATGGCGGACACTAAAAGCAGGCCGAACATGGCAAACAGGCTGACGGGAATGCCGGCCAAACCGAGTACGGCAACGGTGCAGATAGCTGCAGCCAGCGGCACGGCAAGGATTTTGCTGCCGCGTTTGAAACCGAACATTTTCCACAAAAGCAGCCATGCCAACGCATAGGAAGCCAGTTTCAACCATGCGGCCTGATTGCGCGTGTGGTGGAAAAGCTCGTTTAAGTGGGCGCGTTTGTCTGCCCAATGTATGCCGGAGACGTGTTGCACTGCGGCGTGTACGGCGGCTTCATCGGTCATGCCGTTCAAACGCACGACGGCAGCAAAACGGCCTGGTTCCACTTCACCCAAATACAAGGAACGCCAAGCTTCTGCCAAATCGGTATTCAGGCCGTCTGAAAGCGATAATGGTTGCGTATCGGCGGCTTGCAGCAGGGCATCGCGCACGGTTTTGCGCGGAATACCGATTTCTATGAGCGGTTTCCAGCTATCAGGCAATTTGGTCAATTCGCGCAGGCGGTTTTGCAGTTTTTGCTGTTCCGTTGTCGGCAGGATGAATTGGTCGGGCGATTGGATGCCGGACAGTTTGCCTTGCACAATTAAGGGCTGCAGGGCGCGGCCGAGTTCGGCGGTTTTCTTCAACAGGGCATCTTCGCTTTGTGCTTCGGCCACCAAATATTTGCCGCCAAAATCCGTGCCGCTCAACTGGCCGATTTGTTGTACTTCGGCCAACATCGCGGTCGGCATATTGACCCATTGACGGATGTCGTCACGCCAGTCGCTGCGCCACAGTCCGGCTGCCAGCAAAATTCCGCCTACGATTAACCAGCCGCGTTTGTGCAGGCGGTTTTTCAGACGGCCTGACAAGGAATAGAGCTTTTCGGTTAATGCGGCAAAAGGCACGGTTTTGGCACGGTAGCGGCGAAACAGCGGCGGCAGCCATAAAACGGTGGCACCAAACGCGCCAAATAAAGCGAAGCCTGAAAATACCGCGGTTTGGCGCAATACAGGCAAAGGGGTAAACCACAGCAGTGCGTAGCCCAAGACGGTAATTGTCAGGCTGACAGCAAAACTCGGCAAGACATGTTTCATTGCCGATTCAGCCTGCCAAACGGTCTTTTCAGACGGCCCGAATACCGACGGAGCAAGCCAGTGCAACGGGAAATCCACCAACATACCCACCAGGCTGGTGCCGATGACGATGGTCAGGATATGTACTTCGTTGAATACCAATAAAGCGACCGCCAATCCGGTCAACATACCGGCTGCCAGCGGCAAGGACAGCAAAAATACGCGGCCGCTGCGGAAGACCCACAAAAGCAGCGCAAAGGTCAGTCCAAGTCCGACCATACTCATCAGCCGACTTTCTTTTTCTGCGGCTGCTTTGGATACGGCGGCGAACAATGCGCCACCTGCGCTTAAGGTTTCGGCGCCGTTTTCCGAAGCGATTTGACGGCTTTGCGCCATCAGCGGCAAGAGGGCATCGTTGCCGGAAAATTGATCGCCGCCGGCGAGCCGTCCGCGCAAGAATACCCAAGTTTTGCCTTTGTCTTCGGCAAAGAGCATGCCGTTGTCCATGTCCCACTGCAAACGGCTTTGCGGATTGGCCTTGTTGGCAACAAAGCGTCCGAAGCCCAGCCAGTCTTGTTCTAAAGACAAAGGGGAGGGGGTGGCAAACGGATTGGCCGCGGCTTCTGCCCGAGCCTGAAAATAGGCTTGCGGCTGCTCAAACAGCAGGCGTATTTCGTCTTGCGGCAAAACTGCCAAACTCAGTTTCTGCATATCCGCCCGCACTTTGTCCAAATTCGGCGTCATGCTGCTGTCGACTTGTTCAAATACGCCGCTTTTGCGCCATACGTCGGCAATTTGTGAGGCAGTCTGAAAAGCGGTTTCGGCATCGGTGCTGCCTGCAAGCAAAATGACTTGCGAATTGAGCTGCGCTTCTGCGGCTTTATCCGCGGCCGTTAATAAGGCATCGGGTTGCTGCTCGCTTGGCAATAACGCGGTCAAATCGGTTTGGATGCGCGCTTGTGAAGCAAAGGCATAAACCAAAAACAGGGTAAGAAACAGGATAAGGGCAGTATAGAGGCGGTTTAGGAGGCGAAGATTCATCGTTCAGACGGCCTTTTGCAAATGCTGCTGTTGGTGTGTGGAATAAGTAAAAGTGCAGTAAATTAAATCAGATTATTATTAGTTTGTCAGTTGTTAGATAGTTTGCTGGTCGGTTAAGTCATTGAGCTTGAGTGAGCCGAAAAACTGCCATTGCAGAGCGACGGCTTTTCCCTTCCAAACGCAGGCAAGTGCCATCGTATCCGCCAAAATCGCGCTTGTGCCGTGCCAATCGGTTTGCTTTCCAGCGCGTAAACCGACGGGTTGCCCTGAATCGAAAACATAGCCGACCGATTTCATGTCCGACGGAAAATCCAAATTCGCCGCTTTAATCAATGCTTCTTTGAAACACCACAATCGGTAAAACGTTTCAGACGGCCAGTTTACTGTTTCTAAGTAGTTTTGTTCTTCTTGCGTGCAGACCAAAGCCGATAGCGCTTTAAAATCGCGCGGGCGGATAAACTCGATATCGATACCGGCTGTTAAGGGCTGAGGCGCACACAATAAAGCGGCAAAGCCTTTGCTGTGGCTCAGCGATACAGTCGGTAAATCGGTTTGCTGTTTTAATGCGCGGCTGACTTGCCAGTCTTGACGCTGCGCCAGTTGAGGCGTGGTAGCCAAACGTTGGGAATCGGCTGCGTTTAGAGACGCATGGTCGTAGCAGGCGGCAAAAGAGGGATCGGCCAGCAGACAGTGAAGGGGTGTCGTATCCATAAAATAGAAAAATGCCAAACTTCATATTGAAGTCCGGCATTTTTGACATTGCTTAGTGGAAGCTGCCTTTCAAAACCACACGGCTGTTGAATGTAGCGATGTGGCATTCGTATTCGTTACCGCCTTTGGTTACTTTGTCAAAGTAGCTAACCAGATGAACGGATTTGGCTTTTTTGCGATGAGCAGTGCTTTGGAAGCGTTTAACCGCGCTTAAGAATGCGCGTTGGCAGGTTTCATCAGGGGTTTTGCCGACTGTGTTGGCAATTTGACGAGAAGTCAAAGTTGCGCCGGATGTACTGCCGTAGTGAACGCGGATGCTAGGATCCAAAACAGATTTAGCTTCGGTAGAGTTTAAAGCTACATCGACTTTACACATATAAATATCGTTTTGACCTTTGCCATGGACTTTATGGCCCTCACCCATGCTACGGCAGGCAGAACCGGCGGCAGTTGTTTTTGGAGTAGAAGTTTGAGAGGAGGAAGTGGATGGTTGGGAATTGCCAGATTGTGAGCAAGCGGCAAGCATCAGGGCGGATACGGCAACCAAAGCAGAAAAACGTAACATACGAACTCCTTTGTAATAATGGGCGTAGAAAAAGTTTACAGAAAGCAGAATCATTTTAACATATATGAAAGAAGTATAAAAACAGAATGGTGCAAAAAATATTATATTTTTATTTAAATGATTTCATGGCGTTAAGAAAGTTTGAGGCGGTAATGCTTGACGAAGGAGGGCAGAAAGCGTATATTGCGGACTTCCTTAGGAGTAATGGCTGAGAGGCTGAAGGCACTTCCCTGCTAAGGAAGCATGTGGGGTCAACCTGCATCGAGGGTTCGAATCCCTCTTACTCCGCCAAATATGAAAGACACCGTTTTATACGGTGTCTTTTTTATTATCCGAGATTGCTTGGAATCTAAGGCTGTCTGAAAGTGTGAAATGAACGATTTGATTATTCTAAACAAGCCTTATGGCGTGATTTGCCAGTTTTCTGCACATGAAAAACATCAGTGCCTTAAGGATTTTGTCGAGAAACCGGGATTTTATCCGGCCGGCCGTTTGGATACGGACAGCGAGGGTTTGCTGCTGCTGACCAATGATGGCCGTTTGCAGGCGCAGATTGCCGACCCGAAATTCAAGCAGGTCAAAACTTATTGGGCGCAGGTGGAGGGTTCTCCTGATGAAGCCAAATTGGATTTGTTGCGCCGTGGCGTAGATTTGGGCGATTTTGTCACCCGTCCGGCCGAGGTTAGGGTATTGGAAGAAGGCGAAGCGGAGGTTTTATGGCCGCGCGTGCCGCCGATTCGCGTGCGCAAGTCTGTGCCTGATTTTTGGGTGGAAATCAAAATTTCGGAAGGGAAAAACCGCCAAGTGCGAAGGATGACGGCGAAAGCAGGCTTTCCATGTTTGCGCTTGGTCCGTGTGGCAATAGGCCGTCTGAATCTGTTTGATTTGAATTTGGAATTGGGACAATGGCAGTTTGCACCGCATCGTCCTTAAATAGAATGAATAAAGGCCGTCTGAAATATTCAGACGGCCTTTTGTTATGGAAAAATTAATGATGTGAATGACCGATCTGGAAGGTCATTGTGGTGTAGTTAGCCTGTTTTTGGCACACGCTTTGATCGGGGAAATCGGCTTTGTGTTCTACGCTGGCTTTCCAGAAGCCTTGGCGCAGGGGAATAATGCTGACTTCGCCTTTGTCGTCCGTTGTATCGGAGAAGGCTTGGGCTTCGGTTTTGTGGGTTTTGCTGCGGTCGCTGGTGTCGAAGCCGTCAAATGTGGCGGTAACGGTAGCGTTGGGCAGCGGCTCGCCATTGAAGAGGACGCGGACTTTGAAGCGTTCGCCGACGTGGACGTTGGCAGGGTTGTCCAAAGGAACGATTTCCAAATGTTGGCCGACTTGCTTGGTGATAATGGCGGTATCTGCGCTTTCGTGGCCGACATTGACGATGTTTTTACCGAACATACGGGTTTGCTCGCAATAGCTTGCATCAGGCATTTCTTTGATGCTTGCCTGCTTCCAACCCGCGTTGTTTTTTGACCAGAAAGTCGGTTGGTATTCGGCGGTAACGAGGTAGCTACCGTCTTTGACCGGCAATTTGCTGCGGTATTGGTAATTGTATGTGCCTTTTTGAATCATGTTTTCTTTGCCTTTTTCAGTTACCAGTTGCATGGGTTTGCTGAAAATGTGCAGGCGGTCTTTGGCGATAGGTTCAAGCTCAGGGAATTCGCCATAGCCCAATTCGGCTTCAAGGTATTCGCCGCCATGTGTGTGGGCGGTTTCAACCCAAACGCGATGGGCGTGTGCGGCAGTGCTGAACAGGAAGGCGGATGCGATAAGCAAAGCGGTTTTTTTCATGATTTCTCTCCGATTTTTGATGTGTAGAAAAGATAGAATAAAATCGTTCGTTATAATATAACAAAATTATTTAAATTTAAAGAGAGTCCGTCTGAAAGTTTTCAGACGGCCTTTTAGATGATTGTTTTTTAGGAGGATTATCGAAACGGTTTAGTCCCCGTCACGACAAACATCAATCGCTTCCTGCAAACTGCTGACGCCGTAGATTTTCAGGTTCGGAAACTCTTTGGCATTGCGCGGCATATTGGCTTTGGGGACGATGGCGCGTTTGAAGCCGAGTTTTTCCGCTTCTTTGAGCCGCTCTTGTCCGCGTGCAACAGGGCGGACTTCGCCGCTGAGGCCGATTTCGCCGAAAACCACGGTTTTTTCGGGCATGGGGCGGTTGCGGAAGCTGGAGAGCATGGCGAGGATGACGGCGAGGTCGGCGGCGGGTTCGCCGATTTTGACGCCGCCGACGGCATTGAGGAACACGTCTTGGTCGAAACAGGCGATGCCGCCGTGGCGGTTGAGGACGGCGAGCAGCATGGCGAGGCGGTTTTGTTCGAGACCGACGGTGAGTCGTTTGGGTGTGAAACCGTGTGCATCATCGACCAATGCCTGAATTTCGATCAAAAGCGGGCGGCTGCCTTCTTGTGTAACCAAAACGCACGAGCCGGGCGTATCGTCGCGGTAGCTGGCGAGGAAAATGGCGGACGGATTGGATACGCCTTTTAAACCGTTTTCGGTCATGGCGAATACGCCCAGTTCGTTTGCCGCACCGAAGCGGTTTTTAATGGCGCGTATCATGCGGTAGTTGGAATGTTGGTCGCCCTCGAAATACAGCACGGTATCGACCATGTGTTCCAGCACGCGCGGGCCGGCAATCGCGCCGTCTTTGGTAACGTGTCCGACCAGTATCATGGCGATGCCCATCTGTTTCGCCATACGCGTCAGTTGGGCGGCACATTCGCGCACCTGCGACACGGAACCGGGGGCGGAAGTGATTTGGTCGGAATACATGGTTTGGATGGAGTCGATAACGACGACTTCGGGCTGATGCTGTTTCAAGGCCGTCTGAATCGCTTCCATGCGGATTTCAGCAAGCAGGTTCACGCCTTCGGTAGGCAGTTCCAAACGTTGTGCGCGCAGGGCGACTTGTTGGGCGGATTCTTCACCGGAAACGTACAGCACTTTACGGCTTTGCGCCATTTTGGCGATGGTTTGCAACAGCAACGTAGATTTGCCGATGCCGGGGTCGCCGCCGAGCAGGATGACCGCGCCATCGACCAAACCACCGCCCAATACGCGGTCAAGCTCGCCCATGCCGGTCGGATTACGCGGCACTTCGGTCGCGGTAACGGCGGAGAGGGATTGGACGGTCGAAGTGTCCGCCGCCCAAGATTGGAAACGGGCGTTTTTCGGTTCGGGCGCGGCCAGGCTTTCCTGAAGCGTGTTCCACTCGCCGCAATGCGGGCATTTACCCTGCCATTTCGGGGAAGTACCGCCGCATTCGGAACATTGGTAGATGGTTTTGGGGGCTTTTGCCATGGTGTTTTCCCTGTGGAATATTTGATGTGTGAAAAGGTCGTCTGAAAACAATCATATCGTTTTCAGACGACCTTTTTTATTGAGAAATAACAGGTTTATTTCTTACTGTCTTTATCCGCATCTTTTTTCGGTGCAGGTTTTTTCGCTGCCAAGCCCAAAGATTTTTGCCATTCGGCTGGATTTTTCACTAAGTCCAAGGCTTTACGGAGCTGATCGTCTTTGGCCGGATTGGGAATGCGGCGGCTGGAGATGTCTTCGTCTTTGTCTTTTTTGGACTTGTCTTTATCGGCTTTGGTTTCTGTGTTGGCAGGCGTTTCGTTGCTGCTGTTGACGTCTTGGCCGCCCAGCGGATTACCGATATGGCCGACCAAATCGGCTTCGCGGCTTTCAAAGGTGCGGTCTTTGTCTTTGACTTCAACGTCAGGAACAATGCCTTGCGCTTGAATCGAGCGGTCGTTTGGCGTGTAGTAAAGGGCGGTGGTCAGTTTGACTGCGCTGCCGCCGGAAAGCGGAATCAGGGTTTGCACTGAGCCTTTGCCGAAACTTTGTGTGCCGACGACGACGGCGCGTTTGTGGTCTTGCAATGCGCCGGCAACGATTTCGGAAGCAGAGGCCGATCCTGCGTTAATCAGGACGGTCATAGGAATGGTTTTCAGCTCGGCAGGCAATCCGGCCAACGGGTCTTTGCCGCTGGTGGTGATGTAGTCTTCGGCAGTTGCTTTGAGTACCATGCCTTCTTTTTTGTTGCGGCCTTTGGTGCTGACAACGGTTACGTCAGGCTGCAGGAAGGCTGCGGATACGCCGACTGCGCCATTGAGCAGGCCGCCTGGGTCGTCGCGCAAGTCGAGAATGATGCCTTTGAGCGGACCTTTGTTTTCTTTGACAAGGGCTTGTGCGGCTTCGTTGAGCGCGGCAACGGTGCGCTCTTGGAATTGGGAGACGCGGATGTAGCCGTAGTCTTTTTCAAGCAGATGGTGGCGCACGCTTTTGACTTTGATGATGGCGCGGGTCAGGTTGACGACGATGGGTTTGTCGGCATTTTTGCGTGAAAGGGTCAGGGTGATTTTGGTACCCGGTTTGCCGCGCATTTTTTTGACGGCTTCGCTGACAGTCAGGCCGCGGGTAGAGGTATTGTCGATTTTGACGATGAAGTCGCCGCTTTTCACACCGGCGCGTTCTGCCGGCGTGTCTTCAATCGGGGCAACGACTTTGACGAAGCCGTCTTCTTGTCCGATTTCCATGCCCAGGCCGCCGAATTCGCCGCTGGTGGATTCTTTCATTTCGGCATAGCCTTTTTTGTCCATATACTCGGAATGCGGATCGAGATCGGACACCATACCTTTCATTGCGCCTTCAAAAAGCTCGGCATCGGGCTTGTCTTGGTAATAGTTGGCTTTGATTTGGCCGTACACTTCTGCCATGGTGCGGATGGTCTGCACGGGCAGGGCCTCGTTGTCTTTTTTGTCTTTTTCGGCGGCAAAACTTTGTACACTCAGACTGAGGGCGATGCCGCTAAATGCGCCGAGAGTGTAGATTGCAACTTTTTTCAAAGTGGATTTTGTTGACATTCGTTTGACTTTCTTTTTGTGTACGGTAAGCAAAGTGGTTTTTGTTTTCTCTGAACCCGTTGACTTTATGTGATTTAAACGCTCGGAACAATAAGTTTAAGGTAAAAGTTTGTTGTTTAATGTGCTGAACAGGCGTGAAAATCGTGTTTTATTGTAGTTTATGATGAAAATTCAGACGGCCTGGAGGGAAAATTCACTCAGGCCGTCTGAAACATCAGTTAATCCATGAAAGCGGATTCATGACTTGTCCGTTGTAGCGGACTTCAAGGTAAAGGCCGGTTTCGCCCGACGGCAAAGTGCCGCTGGTGCCAATTTTACTGCCGGCATTGACGGCGTAGTTTTGGGCAATGTCGATTTCGCTCAGGCCGGAGTAAATGCTGACATAGCCGTCGCCGTGGTCGAGGACGACTACTTTGCCGTAGCCTTCAAGTTCGCCGGCAAAAGTAACCGTGCCTGATGCAATGCTGCTGACCGGAGCCGGAACGGTATTGTAGAACACGCCTTTCCAAACTTCGCCATCGCCGCGGTCTTGACCGAACAGGCCTGCCAATGTGCCGTTGACCGGTTTTTTCAGACGGCCTTGCATACGGCTGAAGCTGTTGGCGTTGCTGACGGTCAAACCTTGGGTATTTGGGGCTTGCAGTTTCATGTCTTCGTCAGTCAGCGTGGACATGGCGGCGCGTTCGGCTTCGGCTTTTTGTTGGGCGGCAGCCTGCTCTTTGCGTGCTTTTTCAGCGGCGGCCAAACGGGCTTCGGCGGCTTTTTTACGCGCTTCGGCTTCGGCTTTGCGTTGCTCGGCTTTGCGTTTTTCCAAATCTTTCAAGAGATTGTTGAGGCGCTGCTCGTTTTCTCTGTGGTTGATTTTCTTTTGTGCTTCTTTGGCCATCTGCGCGTTTTGACGGCGGCTTTCGGCTTGTTCTGCGGTATTGGTCACGCCTTGTTGACGCAACGAAGCTTGGATGTTGGCTTGCAGTTTTTTCAGGTAAGCCAATTCATTGTTGATTTTTTGCTCTTGCGCCGCCAGCTCTTTTTGTTGTTTTTCCAAGTCTCTCATGACTTGGTCGTTGGCGTTGTTGATATAACGCGTGTAACGCAGGAAGCGGGTTTTTTGACCGGCATCGGCGTTTTTCAGGAAGAGGGCAACCGCGTTGGGCTGGCTGTTTTTATAGTTGCCGGACACAAAGCGCGAAATTTGGGCGCGCGTGTTGGAAACTTCGGCTTTCAACTGGTTGGCATCGGCATTGAGTTTTTGGAATTTTTCCCAAGCGTCGCGTTGTTTGCGGTTGATACCGGAGAGGTTGTTGCGTGTTTGTTGCAGCTGTTTGAGCGTGGCATTGACATGGATAATGAAACCCTCGTTGCGTTTGGCAAAGGATTTCTTGCTTTCCATTTCGTTGGCGGCGGCAGTCACGGCTGCTTTGAAATCGTTGTCGGCTGAAGAGACGGCTTTAGGCTCAGCTTTAGGCTCGTCTTTTTTGTTTTGCTCTTTAGCTTTTGTGTCTTTTTTAGCGTCTTTTTTATCTTCAACAGCTTTTTTGGCAGGCTCTTTGGCTTTGGTTTCTTTGGCGTCAGCCTTTTTGTCTTCAGCTGCTTTTTTTACTGGCTCTTTGGATTGACGGTCTTTTTTATCCTCAGCCGCTTTTTTAGCAGTCTCTTTGGTTTTGGTTTCTTTAGGTTCTGCTTTTTTTACGGGTTCTTTGGTTTTGCTGTCTTTTTTATCTTCAACAGGTTTTTTGTCTTGTTCTTTGGCTTTGCCGGGTTTTGCGGCTGCGGCTTTTTTGTCTTTGGCTGTTTCTTTAGGCTCTTCGGTTTTGCGGTTGGCCTTTTTATTGTCGGCCGCGGCTTCGGCGGCTTTAGCCGGTTTGTTTTTGGATGAAGCGCGTTCGTTCTTGTCGGCGGTTTCCTTCTCTTTGGAGGCTTTGGCTTTAACCGCTTTTTTGTCTTCCTCTTTTTCTTTTACCGCTTGTTTTTTTGAGGTTTCTTTTTTGACATCCGCCTTGGCGGCTTCTTTCTCTTTTTTCACGGGCGCAGCTTTTTTGACGGCGGCCGCTTTTTCTTTCGGCGTGTCTTTGGCAGCATAGGTTGGCAGGGAGAAGCTGAGCAGCAGGGCGAGGATGAGGGGTTTGTAACGCATGGTTCGATCTTGCTATTAAAGTAGGAACAATAGGACGGATTATACTGTCTGTCAGGCCGTCTGAAAATAATATTGGGTTGCAATATGGACGAACGGTCTTATATAGTAATGATGGAGTAGGCGGATATGATTCTGCCTGCCTGAAAACTAACAGTCTGCATTGACAGGATATTATGAAAAAATATTTATTAGTAGTGTTGGGCGCCATGATTTTGGCGGCTTGCGGTAACGATACCGATAAAATCGGACGCGCCAGTACGGTGTTTCATATGTTGGGTAAAAACGACCGTATTGAAGTGGAAGGTTTTGATGATCCTGATGTGCAGGGGGTTGCCTGTTATATTTCGTACGCGAAAAAAGGCGGTTTGAAAGAAACGGTCAATCTGGAAGAAGATGCCAGCGACGCATCGGTTTCCTGCGTGCAAAGTGCGGAAGTCATCCGTTATAACGAGTCTGAAGTTTTGAAACCGCGACAAGTGTTCAAACGCAGTGCTAGCATAGCATTTAAGAGCCAGCAGATTATCCGCTACTACGATCCGAAACGTAAGTCTTTCGCTTATTTGGTGTACAGCGATAAAATCGTTCAAGGTTCGCCGAAGAACTCTTTGAGCGCGGTATCGTGTTTTGCCCATGCGAAAACCGATGCGCCGGTACCGGCAGGCGGCGCAGTTTATGGCGCCTGCGTGGTGGACGCGCCGATTTCTGACGGCCAAAAATAATAAAATCAGCTTAATAGATTAAGAAGAATATGAATTTAGCCAACCATTTCCTGATTGCTATGCCTCATATGGACGATCCGTTTTTTACGGATACGGTCATTTATGTGTGCGAACACGATGAAGAAGGTGCGCTGGGCATCATCATCAACAAGCCTTCGCCGATTACCATGGACATGATTTTTGCCGCCGCCGACCGCAATATCCCGTTGCGCCTGCAACATGAAAACGTGATGATGGGCGGGCCGGTTCAGATTGAGCGCGGCTATGTCGTGCATACGCCGATCGGCCGCTGGCAAAACAGCATGGTGGTAACCGATAACGTGGCGCTGACTTCTTCGCGCGATGTGATTGAAAACCTGTCTAAAGAAGGTGCGGTGGATAAGGCTTTGATCAGTATCGGTTATTCTAAATGGGGCAAAGGGCAGTTGGAGCGCGAGCTGGCAGAAAATGTTTGGCTGACCGTCCCTGCGGACGAGCATATTCTTTTTGATGTGCCTTACGAGCTTCGTTATGCCGCCGCTTTTGAAAAATTGGGTGTCAATCCGAACGCCTTAGTTTCAGGAGTCGGCCATGCCTGATGCACCAAAAGGTACGGTTTTGGCCTTTGATTTCGGCGAGGCGCGTATTGGCGTGGCGCAGGGCGACGCTGAGTTGGGTATGACTCATCCGCTGGCGACGGTAACCGGCAACAGCAACGATGAAAAATTTGAGGCCATTGCCAAGCTGGTCAAAGAATGGCAGCCCAAGTATTTTGTGGTCGGCCTGCCGACGCATACCGATGGCACGGAGCATGAGCTGACCCGTTTGAGCCGCAAGTTTGGCCGCCGTTTGCACGGACGTTTTAATTTGCCGGTTTATTGGGTGGACGAAAGGATGTCTTCCCTATACGCGGAAAGCCTGCTTGCTGAAGCCCAAGTGTTTGGCCGAAAACAAAAATCCGTGCTTGACCAAGTAGCGGCGCAGGCGATTTTGCAAGGCTTTTTTGAAGGCGGAGCGGCCGAGTATTTCAATGGCCGCGAAGAATAGCACATGGTTCGTTATAGAGGCCGTCTGAAACTTGATTTCAGACGGCCTTGGTTTTATTACGGCTTTGAGATAAAAGAGGTTTAGTTTGGTTAAGTCTGATTTTTTTCAGTGCAAATTTTGCTACACTCCGTTCTCTTTTTTAGACACAAATACAAGGAAAAAGTCATGGCACTCATGGACAATCTTTTGAATGCGGCTACCCAAATGTTGGGTGGCAACAGCGAAAACGGCGCACAAGGTTCTCTGACCGATATGGCGATGGATTTGGTGAAACAGCAAGGCGGTGTGGGCAACCTGATCAACCAACTGCAACAAGGCGGTTTGGGCGATGCCCTGAGCAGCTGGGTTTCCAACCAATCCAGCAACCTGCCTGTGTCCGGCAGCGACCTACAAAATGCTTTGGGCAGCGATACGGTAAACCAAATCGCGCAAAAATTCGGCGTGGATGCCGGTCAAGCAGGCGATTTGTTGGCCAAAGTATTGCCTGACTTGGTAGATAAAGCCACACCTAACGGCACGGCTCAAGATGCGGATGGCTTCGGCTTGGACGACATTGCTTCTATGCTGCTGAAAAACTTTATGAAATAATGAATTGAATCATTTGATAAGGCCGTCTGAATCCGTTCAGACGGCCTTATAACTTTTGGTTCACGGTAAATAACCAATAAGTCTTTTTCTGATGGAGGCAGATGGCTTATGATGGACACTTCATTTCACCAAATAAGAAGGTTATACACATGTCCCGCTTGACCATACACACAGTTGAAACCGCTCCTGAAGCTGCTAAACCACGCGTTGAAGCCGTATTGAAAAACAACGGCTTTATTCCTAACCTGATCGGCGTTTTGGCCAATGCGCCTGAAGCTTTGGCGTTTTATCAAGAAGTTGGCAAGCTGAATGCGGCCAACAGCCTGACTGACGGCGAAGTTGAAGTTGTCCAAATCATCGCCGCCCGTACCAACGAATGCGGTTTCTGCGTTGCCGGCCACACCAAACTGGCCACCCTGAAAAAACTGCTGTCCGAACAATCCATCAAAGCCGCACGCGCATTGGCTGCAGGCGAGTTTGACGATGCCAAACTGGGTGCTTTGGCGACATTCACCCAGGCCATTATGGCGAAAAAAGGCGCGGTATCCGACGACGAGCTGAAAGCTTTCTTCGATGCAGGCTACAACCAACAGCAAGCCGTTGAAGTCGTCATGGGCGTTGCTTTGGCAACCTTGTGCAACTACGTCAACAACCTTGCCAAAACCGAAATCAACCCTGAATTGCAGGCATTTGCCTAATCTCATCAAAAAAGGCCGTCTGAAAATTCAGACGGCCTTTTAGCAAAAAGCAAGGATATCCTTGTTGCCAAGAATAATTCATAAGTAGAACCATCTACGCTTCAAACCTTATTCAGAGGAAAAAATCATGACACGCGAAGCTTTACTGAACAATGTTGCCGCACTCGTTAAAAGCAAGCTGAAACCATTGGTGGACGACATCGACCGCAAAGGCCTGTACCCGAAAGAATTTATGCTGGAATTGGGCAAAATCGGCGGTTTTGCCGCGACCGGTACGGTTGAAGAAGGCGGCAACGGTTTGGGTTTGTCAACGCAAATTGCCGTATTGCGCGAAATCGGTAAAGAATGCGGCGCGACTTCGTTCAGCGCATGGTGTCAGGCAGCTTGCGCGTGGTATCTGCATCAATCCCCCAACCAAGCGGTTAAAGCCAAATATTTGGCTGATATTCTGCAGGGCAAAGTTTTGGCCGGTACGGGCATGTCCAATACCGTCAAACACCTTGCCGGTATCGAAAAACACAATCTGCAAGCCGAACGTGTCGAAGGCGGCTACAAAATCAACGGCGCTTTGCCTTGGGTATCCAATATCGGCGAAGACCACATTTGGGCAAATACCGCCCAAATCGGCGACAGCTATGTGATGTTTATCACCGGCGGTCAATGGGAAGGCGTTACCTTGCAAGATTGCCCTGAGTTCTGCGGTTTGGAAGGCACGCGCACTTACAGCCTGAATTTTAAAGACGTGTTTATTCCGGATGAAGATGTGATTGCTACGCCTGAGCAGTTCCAGTCTTATATCCCGACCATTAAAGCCGGTTTCATCTTGCTGCAAATGGGTATCGGCGCCGGTGTGATTGACGGTGCGCTCGGCATTATCCGCATGGCTAATGTGGTGAACGCGGAAGTAAACGGCTACCTCGACCACAGCTACGATGAATTGAAAGCCGCTTTGGACGGCGCATGGGCGGAAACCGAACGCCTTGCCGATGATGCGTGGAACAATAAACCTGACACGCTGGCAACCTTGAAACTGCGTGAAGCAGCTGCCGTATTGGCATTGAACGCCACTCAATCTGCCGCATTGCATGCAGGCGCAAAAGGCTATCTAATGCGCAGCCCGGCACAACGCCGCGTCCGCGAGGCCATGTTCGTCGCCATCGTAACACCGGCCATCAAACACCTGCGTAAAGAAATAGCCGCTTTGGAAGCAGCGCAATAAATTCAAAATATCAACAATAAGACACACGAAAGGCCGTCTGAAAATACGGTTTCAGACGGCCTTTCAAAATGGAAGGAACACCAAATGGCTCAATATATGTGCGGCCCTTGCGGCTGGATTTACGATGAAGATGTCGGCGACCCCGAACACGGCCTGCCTGCCGGAACCAAGTTCGAAGACATCCCCGACGACTGGAAATGCCCTGAATGCGGCGTAGGTAAAGAAGATTTCTACCTTCTGGACTTCACCATATAAATTACCCGATTATTTAATAAAAAGGCCGTCTGAAATTTCAGACGGCCTTTGTTTGCTTAATCGTCAGCGGTAGAGCGAAACAATGGTTTCAGCCGCTTTGACACAGCTTTCCACGTCGGCAACCAAAGCGATGCGGACGTAGCCTTCGCCCGGATTGCCTTGTTCGGTATCGCGGGCGAGGAAGCGGCCGGGCAACACTTGGATAGCGGCTTTCTGCCACAGGTTGCGCGTAAATGCCAAGTCGTCGCCATCGGGAACTTTCAGCCAAATGTAGAACGACGCGTCAGGCAGTTTGACATCGAATGCCTGTTGCAAAATAGGGATGACGCGGTCGAATTTTTCTTGGTAGAGGCGGCGGTTGTCAATGACGTGTTCTTCATCGTTCCAAGCGGCAATGCTGGCGCGTTGGACGGGAATGCTCATCGCGCTGCCGTGGTAGGTGCGGTAGAGCAGGAAGTTTTTGAGCAACTCGGCATCGCCTGCGACAAAGCCAGAACGCAAACCGGGGACGTTGGAGCGTTTGGACAGGCTGGTGAACATAATAATGTTGCGTGTACCGCGTCCTAATTGCGCCGCAGCCTGCAGGCCGCCGATTGGTTTGTTGTCGTCAAAATAGATTTCGGAATAGCATTCGTCAGAGGCGATAACGAAGCCGTATTTGTCTTGCAAATCAAAAATTTCTTTCCAGTCTTCTAATTGCAGGACGCTGCCGCTTGGGTTGTTGGGCGAGCAGACAATCAGAACTTTGGTGCGCTGCCATACGTCTTCGGGCAGGCTGCTCCAATCGGGGTTGAAGCTGGGTGCAGGACAGTTGGCAAAATGGATTTCGCCGCCGCCCAAAATAGTCGCGCCTTCGTAAATTTGATAGAAAGGATTAGGGCTGATAACGACCGGTTTGGGGCCGTCTGAAGCCGGATTTAAAACGGTTTGGATAAAAGAGAACAAAGCTTCCCGGCTGCCCAATACCGGTAGGATTTCATTGTCGGGATTGAGGCTCAAACCATCATAACGGCGGGCAACCCATTCGGCGCAGGCTTGGCGCAGTTCGGGCAGGCCTGCGGTCAGCGGATATTTTTCCAGTTCGTGCAGGGAGGCGGTCAGCGCATCTGTAATGACTTTGGGCGTCGGATGTTTCGGCTCGCCAATTTGCAGATGAATAGGCGTCATGCCTGTGGGTGCATCAATACCTTGCATGGCTTCACGCAGGCGGGCGAAAGGATAGGGTTTGAGATGGTTCAATAATGGGTTCATGATGTTTCAGCCGGATAAATTCAGGCAACAATCTTAGCATTTTTTAGATGGATTGGGACAAAAAGGCCGTCTGAAAACAGGGTTTAAATGTTTTTCAGACGGCCTTTTGAGTGTTGATGCGTTTATTTGGCAGGGACGGCGGGCAGGGAACCGTTCAAGAGATAATGAATGGTTTCTTGAACCGTACGGATGGCGTTGCCAAACGGCAGTGGGTCTTTACCGCGGAAAAATAGGCCTTTATCGACTTCGCCGCGGAATGCGGCGGAAAGTTGGATGTCGATACAGAATTGGCCGGCTTTGGCCAAACCGTCGCGCAAGCCGCAGCTGGTCAGACAGTTCAGGCCTTGGGTGCAACGGCGCGGATCGTTTTTGGCATTGGCTTGCAATTTGGCTTCGCGTTTGATGTAGCTGTCGAGGAATTTGGTGCGCACGCCACGAGCAGGCAAACCGGCAACAGACATGAATTCAACCACTTGTTCGGTTTCCGCACCGGTCAGCGTTTTCTTGAAGTTGATGTGGGCATCGCCTTCTTCAGTTACGGCAAACGCAGTACCAATTTGGACGGCGGACGCGCCCCAGTTTTTCAAGGCTGTTTTGACTTTTTCAAAGTTTGCCATGCCGCCGGCGAGTATCAACGGGATTTTTTCGCTTTCCAAACCCAAGTTTTTGAATACTTCAAACGTTTCTTCAATAACGCGTTTGAACTCGAATTTAGCATCGTTCACGCCGTCAACGGTTGCCGCACCCAAGTGGCCGGCTGCGTGGGCAGGGTGTTCGATAACGATGGCATCGGGCAAGATGCCTTTTTTCATCCAACGTTTCAAAACGATATTGATACCGCGTGACTCAGACAAAATAGGGAAAAGGGCGACATCTTTGTGGTAGCCCTCTGCCATTTCCGGCAGATCTAAAGGCAAACCTGCGCCCATCACAATCGCGTCTGCACCGGATTCGCAGGCCTGACGAACGTAGGCGGCATGGTCTTTGACGGCTTTCATGACGTTGACGGCGATCATGCCTTTGCCTTCTGAATCGGCTTTGGCTTTTTTGATTTCACGGTCAAGCGCGATGCAGTTGAGGCGGGTGTATTTTTCTTCGCTGGAATCGATTTTTGATTCGGCCAGCAAATCTTCGTGCAAGTGGCGCAAATCGACACTGGCGATGGTACCTACGCCGTTTTCGCGCGCAACCGCGCTGGAGAGTTTTGATGCGGAAACGCCTACACCCATACCGCCTTGTACAACGGGAATCAGTGATTTGCCACGGATAATCAATGGGTCAAAGTTGTTTTGCATGGATGCTCCTTCATAGATTCTGGATGGTACCGTCTGAAATCCTATGAAATGGATTGGATAACGGACTGATGTGTATATAAATAAGTGTGTTTTTCGCCGCCGTTTTTCAGACGGCATGAGGCGTGTTTTTAAAATTTTAGGAATTATACTCTAAGTTAATGTAAAAATTAGAGTATTAATACAGTTTTTTTGAAGGAAAAATTGAAAAGTATTGTTAATAAAGGAATAAATTTTATGATGAGTTGGATTGAGGGGGAGAAATTGCAAACAAAATCTACAAAGAAAAAGGCCGTCTAAAATTTCAGACGGCCTTAAGTATGGGAATCAGACGGATGTCAGATTACATTTGTTTTTTAGCAGCATCAATGGCGCGTTGATCAGGGTTGATCAAGATTTCAACGCGGCGGTTTTGTGCGCGGCCTTCAACAGTAGCGTTGGAGGCGATTGGTTGACGGGAGCCGTAACCGAAAGTGCTCAAACGGGTGCTGCTTACGCCACGGGATTGCAGGAAGGTAGCAACAGATTCGGCGCGGTTGCGAGACAATGGCTCGTTGATGGCGTCGTTACCGGTGTTGTCGGTGTGGCCATTGATGGTCAAAGTCGTGTCAGGATATTGAACCAAAGTTTGCGCAGCGGCAGACAAGGCGCTTTGAGCATGGCCACTCAGGGCAGCGCTGCCGGTAGCGAAGGTTACGTTTTCAGGCATAACCAGTTTGATTTGGTTGCCTTGACGTTCAACTTCGATGTTGGTGTTGGCCAAGCTTTGACGCAGTTTTTTCTCTTGGTAGTCCATGTAACCGCCGATACCGGCACCTACTGCACCACAAGCCAATGCGGAGTTACGCGCGCCTTTGCCGCCGTGGGTCAGCGCACCAACGATACCGCAAACAGCCGCACCGCCCAAACCGTACATAGCGGTTTTGCTGGCGGATTGTTGACCGGTAGCAGGATCAGTTACACAGCCGGTGAGCGCCAAAGGAATTGCAGTAGCAATAACGGTCAGTGGTTTCAAGAATTTCATGTCGTATCCTCTTTTTAGATGACGGCTCGGGCCGTCTGAAAAAATGAATAAAAACCGCGTGGGTCGTTACGAATTAATGATACCGAATATCCGAAACGCAAAAGAACGGGTTTAACCCGATATTACGAAAATATTTGCCAGTTAACATAATTCTGAAGCATTTCTGCATTTCTCCGACAGTTTGGTCATTTTGCCGCGAAATAACAAGCAAAGTTTTTTACAGTTTCTTCCGTTTTTTCTGCTTGCGGCGATACCAGTTGACGAATGCCCATTTCAATCTGACCTTGACATCGTATCCCACTGAACCTGCACCCAGTATGAGCAAAACGGCGGAAACGGGCAGGGCGAAATGATGGCCGACCAGATGATAACCCCATGCGCCAACCACGCCGCCCAGCAAAAACGACAGCATCAAGCCGCTTAAAAGCCACATTTTCGGTTTGTTGACGCGGACGTGCGGCAGGCGCGGATGATGCTGTTTGGAGTAATAAAGCGCGCGTGAAATTTCAATGCCCAAGTCGGTCGCCGTACCGGTCATGTGGGTGGAGCGGATGGCACCGCCGGAAAGAAGCGTGATAACCGTATTGTGCATGCCCATAATAAAACACAATAAAAACAATGCTAAAGACGGCATAATAAAATCAGAGCCGCCAAAATCCCATTCCATCGCGGCAATACCGAACCAACCGAATATCAACAGATAAACTGCTTCCAGCCACATGGAAAACCCAAAGCTGCCACGGAAACGCATCTGCTGCGTCCACAAAATCACCCAACCCGAATGCGCGGCACCGGCAACAAAACATAACACGCTGATTGTGGCAATAATGGCCACACTCCACTCTTGAAGATACAAAACATCTGCCAACAGCGACATTGAGCCGGTAACGTGGGAGGTATAACGTGAGAATGCGAAGTAACCGCCGGCATTAATCGCACCGGCAAGAAAGGCCATGATGTAGCCCAGCCGTCTAAAACGGGCATCGGAAATATTGTGTTCGTGCAGATACGGACGGTCCGCCTGCCAAAACGGCGGCGTGTGTTGCCTGTGGTGGCGCAATCGGTAGGAGTGGGGCGGTTTGTCGTCGTTCATTGATTGAGGGTAGGAGCGAGCATTTATATTGGGTGTATTTTATATGCAACTGCCTGCTGCCAAGAACAAATAATATGAAAGTGTCCCCAAGTTGCCACACTTGCCCATTACAAGATGAGGGCGTACATTAATAGCTATACATGACTATAAGGAAACATCCGATGAATCCTATCCGCCTGACTTTATTGATTGGTGCTGCCGCATTACTTGCCGCCTGCGCCACCACGCCTGAGCAAAAAGCCGCACGCGCCCAAGCGCAGAAACGCTATGAGCAGGATCTTCAAGTACATCTTGCTGCCCAATGCGATCAGGAGACTGCCGCGCTGATCCGCCGCAAATTTGACGAAGAAGGCAAACCCGGTGCCGCAACTGCGGAACAAAAAGCCTTCCGCCTCAAATATATCGACAAAGTTTCCGATCCGATGTTCCAAGCCTGCTACAAAATGGCATGGCAAAACTATATTTCTCAAGAACAGCTGCGCGAAGCCCGTTACTATCGTTATTACGACGATTGGGGCTATCCGTTTGGCCGTTATCCTTGGTGGTGGTAAGGTATTAACAAACTTTAGGGCCGTCTGAAAGCATATATTTATTGGTTTCAGACGGCCTAAGGTTTATTGAAACGGCAATAACGTTTACAATAGCCGCCTATTCAAACACAATACCCACCACCCATGAACATCTGGCTTGGACAGCGACACGCGCCCAAATTTCCGCAAGGAGCCGCCGTAACCATCGGCAACTTCGATGGCGTACACCTCGGGCACAAACACATTCTACAAAAACTCAAACGAGAGGCAGACCAGCGCGGTCTGCCTGTTGTCGTTGTTGTTTTTGAGCCTCAGCCCAAAGAATTTTTTGCGCGCAAAGCCGGGAAAAAGCTGCCTTACCGCATCAGCCCGCTGCGTACCAAATTGCGCCTTTTGCGTGAAACCGGCTGCGTGGATGCCGTTTGGGTCTTGCGTTTTAACCAAGCTTTCTCCGATATGAGCGCGCAAGCGTTTATCGACCAGCTTTTGCGCCAAACGCTCAACACGCGTTATTTGTTGATTGGCGACGATTTCCGTTTCGGTGCCGGCCGTGAAGGCTGTTTTGAACTCTTGGCTCAACAGCCCGATATGCAAACCGAGCGCACGCCGTCCGTTATCGTTGAAGACATCCGTACCAGCAGTACCGCCGTCCGCCAAGCCCTTTCAGACGGCAAGTTGGAATACGCCAAAAGACTATTGGGCCATGATTACGTTTTAAGCGGCAAGGTCAAACACGGACAAAAACTCGGCCGCACCATCAACGCGCCTACCGCCAATGTCCAGCTTCCTCCGTATCATTATGCGCTAAGCGGCGTATTTGTCGTTGAAGCAGATGGCACATTCGGTACGCGCCGAGGCGTTGCCAGCTTTGGTTTTAACCCCACTGTCAGCAACAACCGCTCGCAAAAGCTGGAAGTCCATCTGTTCGATTTCAACGGCGATTTGTACGGACAACGTATCTTCGTTCGCTTCCTGCACAAACTGCGTGACGAGAAAAAATTTGAGAGTATCGAAGCATTGAAAACCCAAATTTTGCAAGATATGGAAGATGCAAGGGTTTGGGAAGCATAGAAACGCTTCTAGAAGCTTATAAAATCAAGACAATTGGGCTACAATAAGTCCTTTGAATTTTTTCAGACGGCCTGTTCTTTTCAAAATGAGCAATCAGGCCGTCTGAAACCGAAATACCGCAACAATAGAGATCAAAAAATGACCGATTACAGTAAAACCGTAAACCTGCTCGAGAGCCCGTTTCCAATGCGCGGCAATCTTGCCAAGCGCGAGCCTGCATGGCTGAAAAGCTGGTACGAGCAAAAACGCTATCAAAAACTGCGAGAAATCGCCAAAGGCCGTCCGAAATTTATTCTGCACGACGGTCCTCCGTATGCCAACGGCGACATCCACATCGGTCATGCCGTCAATAAAATTCTCAAAGACATCATTATCCGCAGCAAAACCCAAGCCGGTTTTGACGCGCCTTATGTACCGGGTTGGGACTGCCACGGTTTGCCTATCGAAGTAATGGTAGAAAAACTGCACGGCAAAGATATGCCTAAAGCCCGTTTCCGCGAATTGTGCCGCGAATATGCCGCCGAACAGATTGCCCGCCAGAAAAAAGACTTTATTCGCTTGGGTGTGTTGGGCGACTGGGATAATCCTTACCTGACCATGGATTTCAAAACCGAAGCCGATACCGTGCGTATGCTCGGCGAAATCTACAAATCCGGCTATCTCTACCGCGGCGCGAAACCGGTTCAGTTCTGCTTGGACTGCGGCTCTTCGCTGGCCGAAGCCGAAGTGGAATATAAAGACAAAGTATCGCCTGCGATTGACGTCGGTTATCCGTTTAAAGACACTGCCGCGCTTGCCGCCGCATTCGGTTTGGCAAGTATCGAAGGCAAAGCATTTGCCGTTATTTGGACAACCACGCCTTGGACTTTGCCTGCGAGCCAAGCTGTTTCAGCTGGCGCAGACGTGGTGTATCAACTGATTGATACGCCTAAAGGCAAATTGGTGTTGGCTAAAGATTTGGCAGAAGATGCGCTCAAACGCTACGGTTTTGCTTCAGACGACCTAAATGTATTGGCAGAAACCACAGGTGACAAGCTGGAAAACCTGCACATGAATCATCCGTTCCTCGAACGCGATATTCCCATGCTCAATGGCGACCACGTTACCACCGATGCCGGTACCGGCTTGGTGCATACTGCGCCTGCTCATGGTCTGGAAGACTACGCTGTCTGCAATAAATACGGCATTGAGCTTTACAACCCTGTAAATGCCGAAGGCAAATACATCAGTGAAACACCTCGTGTTGCTGGTATGCGAGTTTGGGAAGCCAATCCCGTTATCCTGCAATGGTTGGAAGAAACCGGCAACCTCTTGGCAAGCAGCAAAATCGAACACAGCTATGCACACTGCTGGCGCCACAAAACCCCGCTGATTTACCGTGCGACCGGCCAATGGTTTGTCGGTATGGACAAAGCAGGTGCCGACGGTAAAACCCTGCGCGACAAAGCCATCAAAGCCGTTGATGACACCGAATTCTTCCCATCATGGGGTCGTGCGCGTTTAGAAGCCATGATTGAAGGTCGTCCTGACTGGGTGGTTTCTCGCCAACGCTATTGGGGCACACCGATGACTTTCTTTGTTCACAAAGAGACTGGTGAATTGCATCCAAACTCTGCCGAGTTGTTGGAAAAAGTTGCCCAAAAAATCGAAGGAAAAGGCATCGAAGCATGGTTCTCTCTTGATAAGAGCGAACTCTTGAGCGCGGAAGATTGTGAAAATTACGACAAACTTTCCGACACTATGGACGTATGGTTCGACTCCGGCTCGACCCATTATTCCGTCTTGAAACAACGCGAAGAATTGGAATGGCCCGCCGACCTCTACCTCGAAGGCAGCGACCAACACCGCGGCTGGTTCCAATCGTCTATGTTGACCGGTTGTGCCTCATCAATGGGTCGCGCGCCATACAAACAGCTGCTGACCCATGGTTTCGTGGTTGACCAAAACGGCCGCAAAATGTCGAAATCCATCGGTAACGTTGTTGCACCGCAAGAAGTTTACAACGAATTCGGCGCAGACATCCTGCGCCTGTGGGCGGCATCTACCGATTACAGCGGCGAATTGGCGATTTCCAAAGAAATCCTTAAGCGCGTAACTGAAAGCTATCGTCGTATCCGCAATACCTTGAGCTTCCTGTTTGCCAACCTCAGCGACTTCAATCCTATTGAAGATGCCGTACCGCAGGCAGACATGGTCGAAATCGACCGCTACGCCGTGGTATTGGCACGTCAGCTGCAAGAGCGTCTGGCAGGCGATTACTATCCGCGCTATGCCTTCCATTTTGCCGTAAAAGACATTGTTTCTTTCTGCTCGGAAGACTTGGGCGCGTTCTACCTCGATATTCTGAAAGACCGCCTCTACACCACCAAAGCAGACAGCCATGCACGACGCAGCGCGCAAACTGCCCTGTATCACATCACACGCAGTTTGGTTCTGCTGATTGCTCCGATTTTGTGCTTCACCGGCGAGGAAGCATGGGATATTATCGGTGGCGGCGAAGAAGACAGCGTCCTCTTCCACACATGGCATGAGTTCCCATCTATCAATGAAAAAGCCGAAGCCGAATTGGTGAAAAAATGGACGGCAATCCGCGAAGCACGCGAAGCAGTAACTGCCGCCATCGAACCTCTGCGTACGGATAAAACAGTCGGTTCTTCATTGCAAGCCGAAGCCGAAATTACGGCTCCGGAAGAAATTGCCGATTATCTGAACACTTTGGGCGAAGAATTGCGTTTTGCTTTGCTGGTGTCTAAAGCAGAAGTGAAAGTAGGTGATGAACTTGCTGTAACCGCTAAAGCCAGCGATGGTGAAAAATGCGAACGCTGCTGGCACTACACCCACGATGTAGGCGCAGTTGCAGGCCATGAAACCATCTGTAAACGTTGTGCCGACAACGTTGACGGTAAAGGCGAAGACAGATATTACGCTTAATGGTTTGGTCTAAGATAAAGGCCGTCTGAAAACTTTGGAAATAGGTTTTCAGACGGCCTTTGTTTATTGAATCTGTTTCATATAACGGATTGATTTTGAAGGGTAATTGGGATTTGTAGTTTTGATAAATAGAGATAGTCAGTATAGGTATAGTGGATTTGACGTATATTGAGAAATATATTCTCGTAGAAAGCACTTTTCAAAGGGCCTTACTATCTGTGGGGTATGGATGTATTTTGAACCTTCAAATAGCCTCATATTTACATTTTCTCATTGAACGGAAACTATATTTCTCTTTCGTTTTATCCAATATAAAAGGCCGTCTGAAACAAGTTTTCAGACGGCCTTTAGCTATTCTATTGCTTAGTAGAAATTAACGTGCAGAGCAAGAAGTTTCTACTTTGTTGCCGTATGGGTCAGTGAAGCCGAAGAATGCTTCGCTGCCTTTTTGATGCCATTCAGCGCCTTTGCCGAATAGGCCTTGGTTGGCAACATAGCGTTCGCCTGAACCTGCAACGGCAGAAGACAGGGTGGCAACTTTGTCGTCCAGACGCAGTTCAACTTGGTTGGTGCTCAGGTTGCGGACTTGTACAGACAGGCCGTTTTCGCAGCTGAATGATTGAACACGGCCATGGTTATGCATGTCATGATGTTGGTGGCCATATTCGTGTGCATGATTGTGCTCATGACGTTGACCATGGTCATGGCGATGGGCTTCAGGTGCGGCACAGGCAGCGAGGCTCATGGCGGCGGCAATTGCAAGCAGGGCTTTTACTTTCATTTTTGACTCCTATGGTCAGTGTTGAAGGAAGAATGTAGCGGCATGTTATAAATATCTTTATGGCTTCACAATAGGGATAACCATTATTTACTTTTCCTTCCTGTTTCCGGGAGTATGGCAGGATTCTTTGTAGTTTTGATATGAATGATTAATGCCGTTTGAAAAAAAGCCGCACTTGCGCTAGAGGTAAACGAAAGTGCGGAAAATTCAGAGAGTTACATTGAAAGAAGGATGGGACAGCTTAACGCTGGCGTGCTTTAAAACGGGGATTGCTCTTGCAAATGACGTACACTTTGCCTTTTCGGCGGACAATTTGGCAGTCGCGGTGTCGTTTTTTTGCAGTTTTCAGAGATGAGAGGACTTGCATCATTTATCCTTTCTGAAAGAAGACATCATGGATTGGTAACGTTGGTTGAATTTGCTGGCGCGACCTTCAATATTGACGTTGCGTTGTTTGCCTGTGTATACGGGGTGGGACGCGGAAGAGGTATCAAGAGAGAAGAGGGGATACTCTACTCCGTCTTTCCAAACCATGGTCTTTCCGTGGGTATTGGCGCATGAACGGATGAGCCATCCTTGGTCTGCACCGCTGTCGTAAAACAGGACGGTACGATAGTTGTCTGGGTGGATATCGGGTTTCATTTCTTTCTCCAGTGAGTGTTATGGTATAACATTATACTCTTAGAAAAAGAGCAGGCAAGTGTTTTTTGGTTTTTCTTTATCACGGGGTTGCGGCATTTTGATAAAATATGCTGTTTCAGACGGCCTATTTTTTCATGAGGCCGTCTGAATATTTTGTTTTCTGATGATAGGGATATGATGTATTTGTATAAGGGTTTCAGATTGGGTGGTGCGGTAAGCAAGGTGATGCCGATTGTCCATGTATTGTCCAAGCTGGGGCTGTTGTTTTCACTGCTGTTGGCTGTGCCGACACTGATGTCGTATTTTTATCACGACAGCGCGTTTTTCGTGTTTGCCTACACGGCTTTGACGGTATTGCTGGTGTCGTGCGTTACTTGGGTGTTGACTCTGCGTTTCAATCGTGAATTGCGGCCGCGTGACGGATTTACCCTGGTATTGATGCTGTGGCTGGCCTTTGCCGTCGTGGCGGCGATGCCGATTTATTTCTATATGCCGTCCATGAGTTTCACCGATGCGTTTTTTGAAGCGATGTCGGGGCTGACGACAACGGGGGCAACAGTGATTTCCGGCTTGGATACGCTGGCACCGTCGGTGAATTTTTGGCGGCACATGCTCAACTGGCTTGGCGGTATGGGTATTATCGTGTTGGCTGTGGCGATTTTGCCGATGTTGGGTGTGGGAGGGACGCAGCTTTTCAAAGCGGAAATTCCGGGTATGGATAAGGAAAGCAAGATGGCTCCCCGCATTTCGCAAGTGGCTAAACGGCTGTGGTTTGCCTATGCGCTGACAACTGCTGCCGCCTTTGTATCCTTGCATATTGCCGGCATGGGCTGGTTTGATGCCTTGTGCCATGCGATGTCGGCTGTGGCCTTGGGCGGTTTTTCGACACATGATGACAGCGTTGCCTATTTTAATTCTGTAGCAGTCGAATGGACGTTGATGTTTTTTACTGTCTGGGGCGGTATCAATTTCGCCAGCCACTTTACTGCGCTGGGCAACCGCTCCTTGCAGGTGTATTGGAAAGATGAAGAATGCCGCACCATGCTGCTGGTTTTGTCGGGCAGTATTTTGATTTCGGCATTGTATTTATGGCAGCAGGACGTTTATCAAAGCCTTGGCGAAGCTTTGCGCTTTGTCAGCTTCAACTTTGTGTCCATCGGATTGGCAAGCGGTTTCTCCAATGCAGACTTTGCCCAATGGCCGTTGATTGTGTCGCTGTGGATGTTTTTCCTGTCGAACGTATTGGCAAGTTCAGGCTCTATGGGGGGCGGTATTAAAAACGTGCGTGCGTTGGTGTTATTCAAATTCAGCTTGCGCGAAATGTTGATTTTGCTGCACCCGCGTGCGGTTCGTACGGTAAAGGTCAACAACCGTTCCATTCCGGATCGCATGGCGCTGACCGTCATGTCGTTCATCTTTATTTACTTTATGACGGTCATCGTATTCAGCTTTTTACTGATGGCGGCAGGCTTGGACTTTTTATCCGCCTTTACGGCAGTCATTGCCTGTATTACCAATGCAGGGCCGGGTTTGGGGGCAGTCGGTCCGTCACATAATTATGCTGTGCTGAGCGATGTGCAGAAATGGCTGTGTACGGCGGTGATGTTGTTGGGACGTTTGGAGATTTTTACCGTTCTGATTTTGCTAACTCCGGCATATTGGAAGAAATAAGTGTGAGAAAAAGGCCGTCTGAAATTTCAGACGGCCTTTTTATAATGGCTGGGCTTAAGCGTATTGTTTGAGCAATTCTTTGAATTGTTCGCCAGTTTCAGGGTGTTTCAAACCATAAGCCACGGTTGCTTCAAGGTAACCCAATTTGCTGCCGCAGTCGTAGCGTTTGCCATCAAACGCATGAGCCAACACAAACTCATGGTCGAGCAGGCGGGCGATACCGTCTGTCAGTTGGATTTCGTTACCGGCGCCGCTGGGCAGGTTGGTCAACAAGTCAAAAATACGCGGAGTCAGGATGTAGCGGCCGACAACTGCGAGGTTGGAAGGCGCTTCTTCCGGTTTGGGTTTTTCAACTATGTTGGTGATACGTTGATAGCTTTTTAGCTTTTCAACTTCAACGATACCGTAAGAGCCTGTTTGGGAAGGGTCGACGGTTTCAACGCCCAAAATGCTGTTACCGCTTTGGTTGTACACATCAACCATCTGTTTCAATGCACCTTTAGGCGCATCAATCAAATCGTCTGCCAAAATAACGGCAAAAGGTTCATTACCAACGGCAGCCTGCGCGCACAATACGGCATGACCCAAACCCAATGCTTCAGTTTGACGGATGTACATGCAGGTAATGTTGGGAGGCAGGATATCGCGAACGTGCTCCAACAGCTTGTCTTTTTGACGCAATTCCAATTCGGTTTCCAACTCGTATGCTTTGTCGAAGTGGTCTTCGATACTGCGTTTGTTACGGCCGGTGATGAACACCATTTCAGTACAGCCGACTTCAACCGCTTCTTCAACTGCATATTGAATCAGAGGTTTGTCTACGATAGGCAGCATTTCTTTGGGGCTGGCTTTGGTCGCAGGCAAGAAACGGGTGCCCATACCGGCAACGGGGAAGACGCATTTTTTAATGGGTTTCATATTATTATCCTATTTTAACTGTGGGTTTATACCCCAAAAAGTGTAAAGATGTAGTCGTATGTAATGATAATACCACATGATAAAGTATCAGACGGTCTGAAAAGGAGGATTGGTCATAGATACTGTCTTATCCTAGCAACGTCAGTAATTCTTCTTCGCTCAATACGACCACGCCCAACGTTTGGGCTTTTTCCAATTTACTGCCTGCGGCTTCTCCGGCGACAACGTAGTCGGTTTTTTTGGATACGCTACCAGAAACTTTACCGCCGGCAGCCTCAATCATGGCTTGGGCTTGGTCGCGTTTGAGCGTGGGTAAAGTTCCTGTTAATACAAAGGTTTTTCCTGCTATGGTCTCATTGATGCCGTCTGAAATCGTTTCATCTTGAAGCTCAGGCAGCTTTTGATCAAAGAAAGTTTTCATATTTTCAAGCAGGGCTGCGTTTTGCAGTTTACTGCGCCATGTTTGCCAATCGGCAGGCAACGCTTTGTCAGTTTGCAAACCTTCTATGCTTTGTCCGGCAAGCTCCCATAAGGCCAGTGCTTTGGTTTCGCTGATTTTAAAATCAGGCAGGCGGGCAATCCAGCGTTGCGGCTCGGCATAGCGCAACGGCGGGATAGTGACAGCCTGGCTTTGCGGGGCAACACCTACAGCCAGCAGTTCGTCTATCATCGCCTGTTGCGCTTCTTGGGCAAAAAAGTGGGCGATGGAGCGGGCAACCACCGTGCCGATATCGGGCAGGCAGGCGAGGATGGGTTCGGGTGCATGGCGGACGTGTTCCAGTGTACCGAATGCCTGCGCCAGCGTTTTGGCGGTGCGTTCGCCGACGTGACGGATACCGAGGGCAAAAAGGAAGCGGGCAAGTTCAGGCGTTTTGCTGGCTTCTATGCCTGCGAGGATGTTTTCCGCCCATTTAGTTGGCTGTTTTTTACTGGTTTTGCTAAGCAGGGCATTGCCGCTCTCGCTTTCAAAGTCTTCAATCTCACTGTTTGATGGTTCTTCCTCATTAGCTGACGCTTTATCCGCCGTTTCCTTCATTTTTTGCAGGGTTGGGATATCGAGGCGGTAGAGGTCGGCGAAATGACGAACCAAATCTTGTGCTACCAGTTGCTCGATTTGTTTTTGTCCAAGTCCGTCGATGTCCATGGCTTTGCGTGAGGCGAAGTGGATTAAACCTTGCGCGCGTTGTGCTTGGCAAAGCATACCGCCGCTGCATCGGGCAACCGCTTCGCCTTCTTCGCGTTCGATTTCGCTGTGACAGATAGGGCAATGGGTGGGCAGGCGGTAAGGTTTGTGAAGCGGTTCGGAGCGGGTTTCAGAAGGTATTTCGGCAAACAAATCGTCTTGCAGGCCGTCTGAAACAGCAATGTTGGTATCCTGCATTGGGCGGCGTTCAAAAATTACGCGCACCACCTCGGGAATCACGTCTCCGGCACGGCGCACGACAACTGTATCGCCAACGCGCACGTCTTTGCGCGATACTTCGTCCTGATTGTGCAGGGTAGCGTTGGTAACGGTAACGCCGCCGACGAATACAGGTTGCAGGCGGGCGACGGGGGTTACTGCGCCGGTGCGCCCGATTTGTACATCAATGGCTTCGACAATGGTCAATGCTTCTTCGGCAGGAAATTTGTGGGCAATGGCCCAGCGCGGCGCGCGTGAGATGAAACCCAGTTTTTCTTGTTGTGCCAGACTGTTGACTTTGACCACCATACCATCGATTTCGTAAGGCAAAGTAGGGCGTTTTTGCTGCATTTGTTCGTAAAACGCCAATACTTCTTCGATATTTGGGAAGCAGCCGAAATTACCATCAGGCAGGCTGAAGCCAAGCTCTTTACAGTAGCCCAGCTCTTGCAGGTGTTCTTCTGCGATAAAACCGCCTTGTTGTCGGGCGATGGAATAGGGGAAGAAATGCAGTTTGCGCTGTGCCGTAATGCGCGAATCGAGTTGGCGCAGACTGCCGGCGGCGGCATTGCGCGGATTGGCGAAAGGTTTTTGTCCGTTTTCAGCCTGTCGTTCGTTTAAAGCGGCAAAATCGGCTTTAAGCATCAGTACTTCGCCGCGTATTTCGATAAACTCGGGAATGTTTTCTCCATGCAGACGCAGGGGGATGTTGGATACGGTTTTGACGTTTTGGGTAACGTCTTCGCCTGTGGTGCCGTCTCCACGGGTTGCCGCTTGAGTCAATACGCCGTCGCGGTACAGCAGGCTGATGGCCAGACCGTCAAATTTAGGTTCGATAACGTATTCCGGTTTTTCTCCATTTAAACCGCCACGAACGCGCTCATCAAAAGCGTACATTTCGGCATGGTCAAACACACCGTTTTCGTCTTGTGGCGAGAAGGCGTTGGTCAGCGACAGCATCGGTATTTCGTGGCGTACTTCGGCAAAGCCTGCTAAAGGCTCGCCACCGACGCGCTGGGTCGGGCTGTCGGGCAGTTTGAACTCGGGGTAGTTTCGCTCCAATGCCTCGAGCTCGCGGAATAATTTGTCGTATTCGGCGTCGGGTACGCTGGGCGCATCTAGGGTGTAGTATTCGTAGGCGTAGCGGTTGAGGAGGTCGGTCAGGTATTTGATACGTTGTGCGGTCGGATTCATGAGCAATCGAAATAGAGTTTTCAGACGGCCTGATGATAGAGAGGCCGTCTGAAAATCGATGAATATTGAAGATGAAGGGATTTTACCTGAAAAAAGCGGATATGCCGTCATTGCATATCCGCTTTTTGATTGGGGAAGTTTAAGAGAACAGGCGCAGGGCTTGTTTGCTGCCGGGTTTGATGCCGACTTTAAGCATTTCTTCCTGACGGGCCAAAACGTAGTTGCGTACGTCTTTGAGCCATTGGGTGGAAACTTCTTCCATTTGGTCGTTAACCAAATCCAAGCTGAGTTGACCGGAAAGTTTGACTGCCAAGTCCATGAATTTGTCGAAAGTTTTTTCGCCGGCAGGAACATGCGGAATATCTAGAAGCATGCTGAAACCGCGGTAGGTTTGGTTGTCCAACAGAGGATTGGTAAACGGTTTGTTGTCCAAAGTATGGATGGAGAACAATTGAGGGTTGTTGTTGTCGCCGAAATGGAACGCGCCGTCTTCGCCCAGTTTGAAGCCTGTATCTTCCACGGCGGCACGCAATTCTACGCCGCTGATATTGGAATGGGAAACTAAGTGAATGGCGATGGTTTGGTCAACACGCGCACAGAATTGGTCGAGGGCTTGCGCGACTTCGGTGAAAGCGTCCAAGTCGGTATGCAAAACTTTGCCGTCCATCAGTTGGGCAAAAGCATCAACCTGTTGGTCGAATTGTTGCAACTCTTCACGCGCGGCCAAACCGTTGCGGCTGACAGCTTGCAGGCCCATGACGAAGCCTTGGTAGTAAACACCCGGAATCGGCTCGGCAACGCGGAAATGATCGTCCATGGTGCAACCGATGATTTGGAAGCGGTGAGTGCCGGAAAGGCGCGGCAGGGCGTGCAATTCTTGGGCTTGTTTCAGGGAGATGTAGGCCATGTAGTCGAAGCGCGGGTCAAACCAAGGTAACTCGACTTGAGACAATTCATCCAAGCTGATCAATGGTACTTGTGCCACAGGCTCGGCTGTGGTTTCAACCGGAGCAGAAGCGGCTTCGGCTGGGCTTACGGTAATTTCGTTGTTCAAGCCGATAACGGTGTGTTGAACTTTTTCTTCTGCGGAAAAGTCGTCTTCCACGGCCAGCTCGACATCGGTTTTAAGTTGGGCAGGATGAGCCAGTTTGGCTTTTGCCGCGTAGATTTCATCTTGCTCTTGCAGGTTGCGCAATGCCTCTTCGGTTTTTTTGTTTTTCTTGATAAACAAACCTTGGCCGCCGGTTTCTTTGCTGTCGCGGACGTGCTTGGTTTTGCTGGTCAAAAGTGCATCCTTATCGGAATGGCCGAATTGTTCGCGCACTTGTTTGCGGTATTGGTTTTCCTGGTACATATTGTAACCGATGACAGCCAAAAGGGCGGCGAGGGCTAAGACGATGAAAATCATGGAGTAATCACTTTTTAAAAAGGCAGCATTCCGTCTTTTTCAGGGTGCGGAATCTTGCTGCGTGGGAAGTTCGTTGGAGCCGGACTTTATGCGTCCGAATGAATAGCTGAATTATAACGAAAATAAACGGTTGTGACAGCATTATGTCTGCCAATCAGTGTTCAGGCCGTCTGAAAGTTATCCGTGCCGGATGGGGAAACCTGCTTTTTGAAGGCGTGGCCAATCGAAGAAATGTCCAGGATCGGTTTTCCTGTCCGGAGCGATGTCCTGATGACCGGTAATGGCCTGAATCGGGTAATGTTCGGAAATGGCGGTCAGCAAGGCTTGCAGGCTGGTGTATTGTGCTTCGGTAAAAGGCTCGAAATCGCAGCCTTCCAATTCGATACCGATGGAGAAGGTATTGCATTTTTCTCTGCCTTGAAATGACGATACACCGGCATGATAGGCCATATCGTCGCAGGAAACGAATTGGACGGTTTCGCCCTTACGGCTGATGAAAAAATGGCTGGAGACGCGCAGGGTGTGGATGATGCTGAAAAAAGGATGCTCGTCAGGGTTGATTTGGTTGGTAAACAATTTTTCCACCGCACCCGTGTTGTACTCAAAAGGAGGGAGGGAAATATTGTGGAGGACAACCAATGAGATGTCTTCATCCGGTTCTCGCGGGCTGAAATTGGGCGAATGAGTTTGACGTGCATTCAGCCAACGGCCGCTTTGCCAAGTGTTTTTTGAAGGAGAATTCATGGTTTCAGACGGCCTTTCGGGATAGGAAAATATACGTTGGGTAAGGTGGAGGGCGTGGTGGACTTGTTTTCGGTTATACTGTCGCCCGACACGTTCACAAACCAAGAATCCTACCATGCTGAAAAAATTGTTGAAATGGCTGGCCGTATTTTTGACGGCATTTGCCGCCGTGGTTGCCGCATTGTTGTTTGTTCCGAAAGACAACGGCAAACCATACCGTATTACCATTACCAAAAACCAAGGTATCTCTTCCGTCAGCCGCAAACTGGCTCAAGACGGCATTGTTTATAACCGTTATGTTTTAGTAGCCGCCACATATGTGATGGGCGTACACAACCAACTTAATGCCGGTTCTTACCGCCTGTCTGCCAAAGTATCGGCTTGGGACATTTTAAAACGCATTAAAAAAGGCCGCCCTGACTCGGTCAGCGTGCAAATTTTGGAAGGCGCGCGTTTTGCACAAATGCGCCGTATTATCGATAACACTGCCGACATTGCCCACGATACGCGCGGTTGGAGTGATGAAAAACTGATGGCCGAAGTGGCACCCGATGCCTTGAGCAGCAATCCCGAAGGACAGTTTTTCCCGGATAGTTACGAAATTGATGCCGGCGGCAGCGATCTTCAAATTTACAAAATCGCCTACCGTAAGATGCGGGAAAACCTGCAAGAAGCATGGGATGACCGTCAAAGCGGCCTGCCTTATAAAAATCCGTACGAAATGCTGATTATGGCGAGTCTGATTGAAAAAGAAACCGCGCACGAAGACGACCGCGCCCATGTGGCCGCTGTATTCGTCAACCGCCTGAATATCGGTATGCGCCTGCAAACTGACCCGACCGTCATCTATGGTATGGGCGATGCGTATAAAGGCAGAATCCGCAAGGCCGACCTGCAACGCGATACGCCTTACAATACCTACACGCGCAGCGGCTTGACGCCGACGCCGATTGCGCTTCCCGGCAAGGCCGCGCTTGAAGCAGCAGGCCATCCGTCTGATGAAAAATATCTGTATTTCGTCTCAAAAATGGATGGTACGGGCTTGAGCGAGTTCAGCCATAATCTTTCTGAACACAACGCTGCCGTACGCAAATATATTTTGAAGAAATAAACCGAATAGGCCGTCTGAAACATTTATAATCCCTGTTTCAGACGGCCTTTAAATTGAAGATATCCATATGAAACCCAGATTTATTACCCTTGACGGCATAGACGGCGCAGGCAAATCCACCAACCTTGCCGTAATGAAAGCATGGTTTGAGAAACACCAACTGCCCGTATTGTTTACGCGCGAACCGGGAGGCACTCCGGCCGGAGAAGCATTGCGTGAAATCCTGCTCAATCCTGCCACCCAAGTCAGCCTGCGTACCGAAACTCTGCTGATGTTTGCA
Organism: Neisseria sp. P0009.S010; assembly: GCF_051958545.1. NCBI lineage: Bacteria > Pseudomonadati > Pseudomonadota > Betaproteobacteria > Neisseriales > Neisseriaceae > Neisseria > Neisseria sp. P0009.S010. The sequence continues at coordinate 2,292 of NZ_JBQCVH010000007.1, read as the reverse complement.
GCCAGACAGCAACACTTGGAAACAGTCATTCTGCCTGCCCTGAAAAACGGCACGCATGTCGTTTCCGACCGCTTTACCGATGCAACGTTTGCCTATCAAGGCGGCGGACGCGGCGTTCCCTTGCAAGATATTGCCACGCTTGAGCATTGGGTACAGGGCGATTTCCGCCCAGATTTAACTTTGCTGTTGGATGTGCCTTTGGAAGTGTCAATGGCGCGCATCAACCAAACGCGTGAGAAAGACCGCTTTGAACAAGAAGAAGCCGAGTTTTTCAATCGGGTGCGCGAAGTATATCTGCAACGTGCTAACGAACAGCCGGAACGCTATGCCGTCATCGACAGCAGCCAAAGTCTGGACGCGGTAAAAAATCAGATTGAAACCGCGCTAGACAGTCATTTTGGATTGAATGTTTAAGTTTAAATAAAATGCCATCTGAAAGAAGGGTAGTGTGGCGAAGAAATATTATTACAGAAGTTTTTAGACATAAAACCAAATAAAACGAAATATCAAAACAAATGTAATAAATATCGGTATGCGCCACCAAAAGAACATGATAAAATTACGGTCCCTTACAAAGTCTGTCTGTTAACAACCCGACTTTAGAAATTTTAAACGTCTGAAGCAGCCTGTTTCAGACTTGTTCGCTGTAAAATCTCTCTCGCAAACAGGATCGATAAATGGAAAATTCATTAAAAGAAGCCGCCCTGCAGTTCCACGAATTCCCCGTGCCGGGCAAAATCTCCGTTACCCCAACCAAATCTTTGGCTACTTCTAAAGACTTGGCGTTGGCGTACTCTCCGGGCGTAGCTGCTCCTTGTATGGAAATCCATGCCGATCCTCAAACTGCCTACAAATACACTGCCAAAGGCAATTTGGTTGCCGTGATTTCCAACGGTACAGCAGTGTTGGGTTTAGGTAACATCGGCGCATTGGCCGGTAAACCTGTAATGGAAGGCAAAGGCGTATTGTTCAAAAAATTCGCCGGCGTTGACGTATTCGATATCGAAATCGATGAAAAAGACCCGCAAAAATTGGTAGACATCATCGCTTCTTTGGAGCCGACTTTCGGCGGTATCAACCTAGAAGACATCAAAGCGCCTGAGTGCTTCTACATCGAACGCGAATTGCGCAAACGTTGCAAAATCCCTGTATTCCACGACGACCAACACGGTACCGCCATCATTACCGCTGCCGCTGTACTGAACGCTTTGCGTTATACCGGCCGCAAAATTGAAGAAGCGACTTTGGTGTGCTCCGGCGCAGGTGCCGCAGCGATTGCCTGCTTGAACCAATTGCTGGATTTGGGTCTGAAACGTGAAAACGTAACTGTCTGCGACTCCAAAGGCGTGATTTACAAAACCCGCGAAGACAAAGACCGTATGGACGAGTCCAAACAGTTCTACGCCATCGAAGACAACGGCCAACGCGTATTGGCCGATGCCGTTAAAGGTAAAGACATCTTCTTGGGTCTGTCCGGCGCAAACCTGCTGACACCTGAAATGCTGAATACCATGAACGAAAAACCAATCGTGTTCGCTATGGCAAACCCAAATCCGGAAATTCTGCCTCCTTTGGCAAAAGAAACCCGTCCGGATGTGGTAATCGGTACCGGTCGCTCAGACTTCCCGAACCAAGTAAACAACGTATTGTGCTTCCCATTCATCTTCCGTGGCGCATTGGATGTCGGCGCGACCACCATCAACGAAGAAATGAAACGCGCTTGTGTATACGCTTTGGCTGACTTGGCAATGGAAGAAGTGCCTGAGGAAGTGATTGCTGCTTACGGTAAGAAATTTGAATTCGGCGCGGAATACCTGATTCCTACCCCATTCGATTCCCGCCTGTTGCCTCGCGTTGCTACAGCTACTGCTAAAGCAGCAATGGAAAGCGGCGTGGCTACCCGTCCAATCGCTGATTTGGATGCGTATACTGCTAAACTGGCCGGTTTGAAATTGTAATCCGGTAAGTAGTATTTGATTGAAAATGCCGTCTGGAAGTTGTATTTCAGACGGCATTTTTGTTTATTGGGTATTTTAGAAACGGTTTAATGCAGCAATCGGAATGAAGGACATGATAATCTGCTGCTTCAACAGAGACGTGGGAATATGGATTGCTTTTTAAAATAGGTTTCTATTTTTGAGCGGCTTTGATTTTGCAGGGTTTGTACGAGATTAAATACAATATTTTTGCCAGCTTTTTTAAACAACATCAGGCCGAGACCTTTGCAAAATTCCTTTCCCCCAACAGCCGAAACCTAAACACAGGTTTTCGGCTGTTTTTGTTTCGAATATC
>NZ_JBQCVH010000006.1:0-145053 GCF_051958545.1 Neisseria sp. P0009.S010 | reverse complement strand
GCTGAACCGTTTGCCGGTTCGGGTTGATGGGCGGCTTTGTATGGGCAGTGGCAATGAAGACTTGGACCAATGGGGGCAATAACTGAAAATACCGAATCCCTGTGCTTGGGTTTCAGCTGTGGAGTACCGAGGGTTATTTTGCAAAGGTATCAGGCCGTCTGAAAACTTGAAAGAATCTGAAAACTTGAAAGAAGCAGCCGTCTGTTAAATATGCGATAATGCGGAAGATTTCATGGGTGTGGTAGAAACATGGTTGTGATTGTCCACTGGGATGATGTTGGGCAACAATGGAATCGGTTTGCTTGAAACGCCCGCCTGTTGCGGGCTTTTTTATGGGAAGGAATGGTCATGCCTAATCCGCTTTATCGGCAACATATTATTTCAATTTCAGATTTGACGACAGAGCAGCTCGAATTGCTGCTTCAGACGGCCTTGAAGTTGAAAAAGCAGCCTCGTGAAGATTTGCTTGAAGGCAAATTGATTGGTTCGTGCTTTTTTGAACCGTCCACCCGTACTCGTTTGTCTTTTGAAACGGCGGTACAGCGTTTGGGTGGGAAAGTTATCGGTTTTTCCGATGGTGCAAATACCAGCGCGAAAAAGGGTGAAACGCTCGCAGATACTGCGAGGATTATTTCCAGCTATACGGATGCGATTATTCAGCGACACCCGAAAGACGGTGCGGCCCGTGTGGCGGCCGAGTTTTCGAGCGTGCCCGTGATTAATGCCGGCGATGGTACCAACCAACATCCGAGTCAGACGCTTTTGGATTTGGTCACGATTTATGAAACACAGGGCAGTTTGAGCAATTTGAAGATTGCGATGGCCGGCGATTTGAAATATGGCCGTACGGTACATTCATTGTGTCAGGCGCTGAAGCGTTGGGGTTGTGAATTTGCGTTTGTTTCCCCTCCCAGCTTGGCAATGCCGGACTATATCACTGAAGAGCTGGAAGAAGCCGGGTGCCCTTATCAAATTTTGCCCGGATTGGAAGAAGCGGTCGAATGGGCGGATATTTTGTACATGACCCGCGTTCAGCGCGAACGTTTTGATGAGCAGGAATTTGCCAAAATTCAGGGTAAATTCAATCTTGATGCGCAAATGTTGGCGAATGCTAAACCCAATTTGCGCGTCTTGCATCCTTTACCGAGGGTAGATGAAATTCATCCGGACGTGGATAAAACACCTCATGCCTATTATTTTGAACAGGCAACCAATGGCGTGTATGCACGGATGGCGATTTTGTCTTTGGTATTGAACGAAGAAGTTTAAGGAGCGAGAGATGGAAAACTCAAAACTCAGCGTTGAAGCGATTGAACAAGGTACGGTAATTGATCATATTCCTGCCGGTAAAGGCTTGGCCATTTTAAGACAGTTTAAGCTGCTGCATTATGGCAGCGCGGTTACAGTCGGCTTTAATTTGCCAAGTAAAACGCAGGGAAGCAAAGACATTATCAAAGTCAGCGGCGTATGGTTGGATGCCAATGCGGCCAACCGTTTGGCTTTATTTGCCCCTGAAGCAGTAGTAAACAAAATCGATCAGTTTAAAGTGATCGACAAACAGCATTTGTCATTGCCGGACGAAATTTCAGAAGTATTCCGCTGCCCGAATACCAATTGTGCCAGTCATGGCGAGCCGGTCATCAGCCGCTTTTATGTCCGTTCACATAATGGTCAGACACGTTTGAAATGCCATTATTGCGAAAAAACCTTCTCGCGTGATTCGGTTGCCGAAGCCTGATAAAATCTCAGGCCGTCTGAAAACACGGCTGTGCGGTTTGAGTTGTCTGCTTGATACATCAGTTTCATAAAAAGCAAGATATTAAGCAAATTGCGTTAAAATTACGTTAAAATAATGCCTTCTGAGTTAATGACATCATTTGCTCAAAAGGCATTATTTTTATAACGCGATACGAAATGTAGGAAAACTTATGCACTCATCCATACAAAGCCGGTTTGCCCCAATTTTATACGTCTTGATTTTCTTTGCCGGATTTTTAGCCGCACAAGTTTGGTTTAATCAGCAAGCCTATTTGGCCAATCTTCCTCTTTTGGTCACAGCCATTTCTGCCGTTGCATTGGTTTGGTTGATTTGGGCCGTCGTATCTGCGCGATCCAAAGCTAAAAGCAAGATGTTGCACCGTGAGCAGCTGATTCAAAAAGAGAGCATTCATCCGGTTTTGCATGCGACGTTGCAGCGTTCTGACGGTCAAACGGATTTATTGGTTTTGGTTGTCCGCAATAGCGGTAAGGGCTTGGCGAAGAATGTACGCTTTGAGGCAGAGCCTTTGCCGGATCACTTGCCGAGCAAGTTGGTTGCCGATGCAGTTATGCGCTTGGAGATGTTTTCCGGCGGTGTGGATATGCTGGCATCGGGCGAATTGTATGGCGGCGTGTTTGCAAGCATGTTGGCGCTGGCTGCCGAATTGCCGGACCAGACATTTGGCGGCGTGTTGAAACTGAAGGCCACTTATGAAAATGCTTTTGGCGATCAATGCACTTCAGAAAGCATTTTGGATTTGAGCATACTGAATTTCAACTTGTCGGAAATTAAATCCGGTGGCGAACAAAAGCCCCGCAAGAAATTGTTGTATTGATATACAAAATATGCAGGCCGTCTGAAACCGAAATACTTGGTTTCAGACGGCCTGTTGTTATTTTTCAAATGATTTTTGAAGAAAAAGAGGCGTATCGGGTATAATAATCAAAGAATTCGAAACGGATTGTCAGGATTGGCAAGCCGTCTCATCATTGTCGTATTTCAAAACCTTACTGATATTTTTTCAATCATCTGTTGCTATGTATCGGAACTTTTTCTGATGTTGGCACTGGCGAAATATTCCTTCAGCCATTTACTTTCAGGAAGCTGCTTATGTTAGTGTGTAATCCTTATGAAGTTGTGATCCATGGTACGACCAGCAAAGGCAAGATTTTCCGACCAAGCGACTGGGCGGAGCGCCTGTGCGGTATTTTGTCTTCCTTCACCAAAGACAACCGCCTTTCCTATTCGAATTGGGTGCGCCCGATTTTGGTGGACAATGTCCGTTGTGTGGCAGTCGATAAAAAACTGGAAGAAGACAATCCGCAAATGTTCCGTTTTTTGATGGATTTTGCAGCGGATAACGATTTGCGCGTGATTGACTGCAAAGCCTTACTCAAAGAGCAGGAAAGCAAGCAGCAGGGCGAAGTGCCGGTCGAGCGCGTTTTGTTGGCGCAGGCGATTGAAGAAAAACATGCAGCCGAGGGTGCGGAAGCGGCTAATGCTCAGCCTGAGCCTCAAGCTGCCGCGCCTGTGGTTGGCGTATTGCGTGAAATTCCGCCGGAAGAAACCGCAACCGCTTTTGCGGCATTGAGCATTTTGCGTTCTTCTTTGACCGATATTCACCGTTTCGTCGAGCAAATCAACGAGCATCAGCGCAAAACCGGCTACCGCCTGCTGGGTATTTTTGAAGAAGGCAAACAAAATGCCGTGGCCGTATGCGGTTTCCATACTGCACATAACTTGGCCAGTGGTTACCATATCCATATTGATGATCTCGTAACCATGCCGCAATGCCGCCAAAAAGGTTATGCTTCACGCTTGTTGGAAGAAGTGCGCAAAATCGGTGCGGAAACCGGCGCGACTAAAATCCATCTGAATGTCCATGTTAACCATGACCGTGCAGGTGCGCATCGTCTCTACTTTAAAAACGGATTTGAAATTTGCGCTTACCATTTCCGTTGCGATCCGAAATAATTTTTGTGGAAAGAAGGAATCCCATGTTGAAGATTTTGACTGCGGCTGTTTTGGCACTGAACTTGGCGGCCTGCGCATCAGGCAGCGGGCAAGGCAGCTCGCAAATGTATGGCGAGATTAAGGCCGGTGTAGAAACCAGCCATCAACGTTGAGATATATAATGACAAGGCCGTCTGAAATAGGTTTTCCTGTTTTAGACGGCCTTTTTGCAGCTTGATTAGAGGGAAGTGGAGGTATCGTCGGTGGCAACAGTCCGATGCAGGCGATACCAATTGTACAGGCGCAAGATGCACAAGAAAGCGATGATGGGCATACAGGCTGCGGTAACCAGATAACGCGGGTTGCTGAAGTTTAAAACATTGTGCCCGGAAAGCAGCGACAAAGCGGCATGCAACCATTCCCACAAAGACGAAATGCTGAATGCCAAAACAGCCAACAGGCCGAGAGTTCGGAAAATGCCGATGGGCAGGATTTGTTGGCGTAATACGGCGCGGTTGAGTTGGAACAAGACAATCAAACCGAAGCCGATAATGCAGACCATGCCGCCGTTGGCGACGATTTGCAGGCTGTTGAAGGCAATGTCGGGCGTAACGGAAATTGTACCGGACTGGTTGGCGGCAGTTTGTTGCAAATTTAAGCCTTGCATGACATTAAGTACGAAACCGTAGATCAGGTCAGCCAAAACGATGCCGATGGGTAGCGGAGTCAAAAAACGTTTCATGGATCAGTTGAGTATTCTATTAGTATGAGTGAGGCCGTCTGAAAAATTAAACATGACGACGTGAGGGTATATTGTATCCGATAGGAAAGTAGGTTAATGCAAAAATAAATTTAGTTTAAGTCAGAAAATGATGTAATTTTACGCCAACATTATTGCATTAAGAGTACAATCCTCTTCATTATCAAACGTGAAATCAACAGGAAAGGACGTTTACATGAGCCAATTGCAACGTGATTTAACCCGTATCAGCCACAATACCAAAATTGTCGCCACACTGGGTCCGGGCAGCAACAATGTACAATTGTTGGAAGACATGATCCGTGTCGGTGGTCTTAATGTCGTCCGTTTCAATTTCAGCCACGGTACTCCGGAGTTCCATGAAGAAAATGCCCGCATTGTGCGTGAAGCCGCGAAACGCGCAGGTCAGGAAGTGGCTATTCTTGCCGACTTGCAAGGCCCGAAAATCCGTGTCGGCAAAATTGCCGGCGGCAGCATTGAGCTGAATAAAGATGAAACCTTAATTTTGGATGCCGCGCTTAAAGGTGAAGGTACACGCGAAGCGGTGGGTTTGGACTACCGTGATTTGCCGAATGACGTCGCTACCGGCGATGTTTTGTGGCTGGACGACGGCCTGTTGACCTTGACCGTTGAGGCGGTTGAAGGAAGTAAGATTATTACAAGGGTAGAAAACAGCCATGTGCTGAAAAGTAACAAAGGTATCAATAAACGCGGCGGCGGTCTGTCTGCCGGTGCGTTGACCGAAAAAGACTTCCGCGACTTGAAAACCGCGATTGCCATCGGTTGCGACTACTTGGCCATCAGCTTTGTGAAATCTGCCGAAGATTTGCACATCGCACGCGCCAAAGTCGAAGAAGAAATGAAAGGCAGTACAGCCGTACGCCCCGGTTTGGTTTCCAAAATCGAGCGCGTAGAAGCCATTGAAAACCTGGACGAAATCATCCTTGCCAGCGACGGTATTATGGTTGCCCGCGGTGACTTGGCAGTGGAAGTTGGCCATGCCGCCGTACCTGCCCTGCAAAAACGCATGATCCGCCGCGCCCGTGAGTTGCGCCGCTTCAGCATTACCGCAACTCAAATGATGGAATCGATGATTACCAACCCTGTACCGACCCGCGCGGAAGTCAGCGACGTGGCCAATGCAGTATTGGACGGTACCGATGCGGTGATGTGTTCTGCCGAAACCGCCGTCGGCGCGTATCCGTTTGAAACCGTCAGCCAAATGGCGATTATTTGTGCGGCTGCGGAAAAAGAACAAGATTCGCTCAACGGCGTTGCCGAACAGGTCGAGTATCCCGAAGCCGTCAGCACCAACTTGGCGATTGCCGGCGGTGCGGTCAGCGTGGCGCGCGCAGTTCACGCCAAAGCCATCGTTGCCCTGACTGAAAGCGGTTCGACCGCCTTCGAAGTCAGCCGCCACAACATCACCCTGCCGATTTTTGCCCTGACGCCGAGTGTTTCAGCGCAACGCCGTATGGCGATGTACCGCGGCGTGCGTCCGTTGATTTTGGCAACCAGTACCGATCACGATACCGCGCTGAACGAAGTGGAAGCCATGCTGGTAGAACACAAAATCCTCCAAGGCGGCGACCAATACATCATCACCAGCGGTTCGCAAATGCGCGAATCTGGTTCGACCAATACGTTGGAAGTGTTGCAGGTTAAATAATTGCAGTGATCCGATGATTGGAAAAGCAGGCTGTTTTAGCCTGCTTTTTTTGTGTAAAAAAAGAAAAGATTAGGCAAAAATAATGATGTAGTATAGAATTGAGTGCCTATACTAAATCAATAAAGGACGTTTCAGACGGCCTTTTTCTTTGTCCGCTACTTTCACGGTAAACCAAAATGATTCATTTCAATCTGAAAAAAACAGCATTTATTTTAAGCGCAGCACTGTTATCTACTGCCGTCCAAGCCTCCGGCTACCACTTCGGCACACAATCCGTTAACGCACAAGGCACGGCCAACGCCGCCGCCGCCGAAGCTGCCGATGCCTCAACCATTTTCTACAATCCGGCCGGTTTGAGCAAAATCGACAGCAGCCAAATTTCCGTCAACGCCAATATCGTTTTCCCAAGCATTCATTATGAGGCGGAATCTGCGAAACACTTCCGCACGGGTGCCGATGTCAGCGGCTCGACCAGCGGCAAAATTACCGAAACCACCGTTGCTCCGCACGTTTATGGCGCGTACAAAGCCAGCGACGATGTAACTTTGGGTTTGGGCGTGTACGTTCCTTTCGGCTCTGCAACCGAATACGAAAAAGATTCCGTGTTGCGCCACAACATCAACAAATTGGGTTTGACCACCATCGCCATCGAGCCGGTAGTCGCATGGAAACTGAATGAGCAGCACGCTGTTGGTGCCGGTTTGATTGCCCAATATTCCAAAGCCGAATTGCGTAAATACTCCGACTGGGATGCTTCCGGCGCCATCAGCCAGTTGGCCAGCGGCTTAGCTTCCCGTCAAGCAGGCCGTCCCGTTGCTGTCGATGCGACCGGCAAAGCTGACGGTCATGCCGATGTAAAAGGCCACGATTGGGGCTTCGGCTATCAACTGGCGTGGATGTGGGACATTAATGACCGCGCACGCGTGGGTGTGAACTATCGTTCCAAAGTATCGCATACGCTGAAAGGCACTGCCGATTGGGAAGCGGACGGCGCATATGCAAAACGCGCTTGGGATTTGGGTGCAATGGCTGCACGCGGTTATGTGCCGAACGAAAAAGCCAGCGTAAAAATCGTTACGCCTGAGTCTTTGTCTGTTCACGGTATGTACCGCGCCACCGACAAAACCAATTTGTTCGGCGATGTGACTTGGACACGCCACAGCCGCTTCAACAAAGCCGAGCTGGTGTTTGAAAACACCAAAAAAGTTGTCAACGGCCAATCCGACCGTACCGTCATTACGCCTAACTGGCGCAACACTTATAAAGTCGCATTCGGTGGCTCTTACCAAGTTACCGAACCATTGCAACTGCGTGCCGGTATCGCTTTCGACAAATCGCCGGTTAAAAGCGCCGAAGACCGCATGAACAGCCTGCCTGACGGTAACCGTATCTGGTTCTCCGTCGGTGCCAAATATCAACTGGGTAAAAACCATGTGATCGATGCGGCGTACAGCCATATCCACATCAATGACACGGTTTACCGCACCGGCAAAGCCAGCGGCAACGACGTGGATAGCCGCGGTGTATCCTCTGCCCGCTTTAAAAACAAAGCGGACATCTTGGGCTTGCAATACACTTACAAATTCAAATAATCGGATTTGAGTGGTGGATAAAAAGGCCGTCTGAAGATTTCAGACGGCCTTTTTGATTGGCAGGAATAGATGGAACAATCAATAGGCAATAAATAGCGTGTTAGGGTTTCCATATTGCTGATTGGAATGGCAGAACGGGAAGACGATAGAAAAGGGGATAGCCGATAAATAGCTGAAGACATGAGGTGTTGTTTGCGCTTTAAGTAACGTGTTACCAATTTTATTTAATGGGCAGCAATCAAAAGGCCGTCTGAAAAACAGGTTTTCAGACAGCCTTTATTTATCGAATCGTTGCTAAAAAAGCCCAATCAGCTGCGGACTTCCAGTTCGATTTCTCTTTCCTGTTCGTCTTCGGCCGGTTTGTCCATGGTTTTTTCATCGGCCATATTGTCCAAATCGCGGCCGGGTTCGGAGGCGGTATCGCCGATGGAAACGCTGTTCAGGCTTTCCAAAATAATGGCGGAGGCCAGATGGTCGGATGTGCGGTACACCATTGCCAAACCGATTTCTTCCGCCGGAATGGAAACCAATTCAACCGTATCTTTGTCTTTCGGCTTGCGAATCAGGTTGTTGGACAGATTGACACGGACTTGGCGGCCGCGTTTGTAGAGGCTGACCACCGTGCCTTTGTCCAAGCCGTCGAGTTCACCTTTATCCAAAGTAATGGTTTGGAACTGGCCGGCTTCGCCCACGCCGTCGAAGATGGAAACGACTTTGGCCTGAATCGGACGGGCAGGGGCGTGAGGCATCACGTTGAAGCTGTCGAGGCCTTCGGGCAGTTTCAGCAGATAGTCGTCTTTGCGGATTTCGGAAACGGCTTCTTCGATAACCAAAGGTTGCGCGGACTGGGTGCGCAGCTTCATGACTTTGTTGACTTGGGTGTAATACTCGTTGCTTTTGAGTTTTTCGTCAGAAGCGCGGGTACGGTGTTCCAAGGCGGAGTCGGTGTAAGGCAGCGTGTTGGCGATGCCGCTGAACACGACTTCTTGGCCGAGGAATTTGCCGGTTTCCGGGTCGGTGATGTTTTTATTGACGCGGTAGGTCAGGTAGCGGCCGGGTTCGGTCAGGCCGTATGCGTACACGCGGTTGCCTTGCGTGTAGAGGACGCGGTTGTCGGGGCCTGCAATCAGGCGCGGCGTGTTGGCGGTTTCTTCTGGAGCGATAATCTGCGGATGTTTCATGAACATGCGATAGAGATTGACGTTGACGGTCGGAATACCGTAGCCGGAAGTTTCGCGTACGCGCGGATGCAGTTTGATCACGGGAATGCCGTCTGAACGGGTTTGAGTGTGTTCAAAACCCAGTCGCGGCTGGCCGTTGACGTAGCGTAAAACCAACACCTGACCCGGATAGATCAGATGTGGATTGCGGATGGCGTTGCGGTTGGCGCCCCAAAGGCGGTTCCATTGCCATGGGCTGTACAGATATTTGCCGGAAATACCCCACAAGGTATCGCCGTTTTTAACGACGTAGCGTTGCGGCGCATTGGGGCGGATTTTTAAAGAAGCTGCCTGAGTGTGGGCAGAAATAGCCATGCCTGCCATGCAAAGCAGGGTTATAATACGTTGTTGCATAACCGTTCCCCTTGAAATCGATTCGGTTTGTCTTCAGATGATAAACAGAGAAGGCTGGAGTTTGCGAGACTGCCGCCCATTCATCAATACGATAACGAACGGCCTTCGTCGCGCTATCTTAACATTTTTCGGCGTTATTTTAGCATTGAATGTTGCTGTCATGACAGGAGATTGTGGCGGCGGAAACCAAATCTGTATGAAAATCACACATCAGCTTTATAAAACGAGAATATTATGGCTTTACTGAACATCCTCCAATACCCTGACGAACGGTTGCACACGGTCGCCAAACCTGTTGAAAAAATCGATGAGCGCATCCAGACATTGGTTGCCGATATGTTTGAAACCATGTACGAAGCACGCGGTATCGGCTTGGCGGCCACTCAGGTCGACGTACACGAGCGCATCGTCGTGATGGATTTAACCGAAGACCGCAGCGAGCCGCGCGTGTTCATCAATCCCGTCATTGTCGAAAAAGACGGCGAGACGACTTACGAAGAAGGCTGTCTGTCCGTGCCGGGCATTTACGATACCGTAACCCGTGCCGAGCGCGTCAAAGTTGAAGCTTTGAACGAAAAAGGCGAGAAATTCACGCTGGAAGCAGACGGCCTGCTGGCAATCTGCGTGCAGCACGAATTGGACCACCTGATGGGCATCGTGTTTGTCGAACACCTGTCGCAGCTGAAACAAGGCCGCATCAAAACCAAACTGAAAAAACGTCAGAAACACACCATCTGACCTAAGCATCGCTTAAAGGCCGTCTGAAAAGACAAAACAGAAGGCAGACTTCGGTTTTCAATCTTTCAGACGGCCTTTTCAGCTGAAACAGTTTGCCCAACGCGCCATTCAAACCATTTCCACAAGGACACAATATGAAAGTCATCTTTGCCGGTACGCCCGATTTTGCCGCCGCCGCCTTGAAAGCCATCGCCGTCGCAGGTTTTGAAATTCCGCTGGTGTTGACCCAGCCCGACCGCCCAAAAGGCCGCGGCATGCAGCTGACCGCATCGCCGGTCAAACAGGCTGCCTTGGAATTGGGTTTGACCGTGGCGCAGCCGGAAAAGTTGCGCAATAACGCCGAAGCCCTGCAAATGCTCAAAGATACAGGCGCGGATGTGATGGTAGTGGCCGCGTATGGCTTGATTTTGCCGCAGGATGTGTTGGATACGCCCAAACACGGCTGCCTCAATATCCACGCTTCGCTGTTGCCCCGTTGGCGCGGCGCGGCACCGATTCAACGTGCGATTGAAGCCGGCGACGCAGAAACCGGCGTGTGCATCATGCAGATGGACATCGGCTTGGACACCGGCGATGTAGTCAGCGAACACCGCTACGCCATCCAACCTATGGATACCGCCAACGAAGTACATGATGCGTTGATGGGTTTGGGTGCGAAAGCGATTGTTGCCGACTTGCAGCGTCTGCAGGCTGAAGGCCGTCTGAATGCGGTTAAGCAGCCAGAAGAGGGCGTGACTTATGCGCAAAAATTAAGCAAAGAAGAAGCGCGTATTGATTGGAATGAAAGCGCGGCTGTGATTGAGCGCAAAATCCGTGCTTTCAACCCTGTACCTGCCGCGTGGGTCGAGTATCAAGGTAAACCGCTGAAAATCTGGCGTGCCGAAGTCGTGGCCAAACAGGGTAAGGCAGGCGAAGTATTGTCTTGCACTTCAGACGGCCTGCTGGTGGCGTGCGGTGAAAATGCGCTGAACATTACCGAGTTGCAGCCTTCCGGCAGCAAACGCATGAGCATACAGGCATTTGCGGCAGGCCGGATGATTGAAGTCGGAACGGTTTTGTAACAGGCTGGAAATCAACGTAGAGGAAAGAAAACAATGGCTGTTTTTGAAGTGGTCGAGGGCGATATTACCCGATTGGCAGTCGATGCGATTGTCAATGCCGCCAATTCATCGTTGTTGGGCGGTGGCGGCGTGGACGGTGCGATACACCGTGCCGCAGGCAAAGAGCTGCTGGACGAGTGCCGCACTTTGGGCGGTTGCCGCACAGGCGAAGCCAAAATAACCAAAGGCTACCGTTTGCCTGCGCGTTTTGTCATCCACACGGTCGGGCCGGTATGGTTTGGCGGAAAACAAAATGAAGAGGCTAAATTGGCACAATCCTATGCCAATTCCTTGCTGCTTGCCCAGAAACACGATCTTCACAGCATCGCCTTTCCGTGCATCAGCACCGGTGTGTACCGCTTCCCGGCCGAAGCCGCCGCGCGTATCGCTTTGGAGAGTTTGAAGCAAACCCTGCCGCAATGTCCGGCAGTGGAAAAAATCATCTTTTGCTGTTTTTCCAAAACAGATGCCGAATATTATCGGGCATTGCTGGCTGCCGAACAGGCCGTCTGAAATCCGCCAAACACTTGAAATCAAATTATGAATCAGAAAGCAAAAATATGAGTATGTCCCTCGCCCAAAAATTGGCCGCCGACAGCGTTGCCGCGGTTGCCGAAGGGCGCAATCTTCAGGATGTTTTGGCGGAAATCCGCGCGGCTCATCCGCAGCTGACGGCGCAGGAAAACGGCGCGTTGCAGGATATTGCCTACGGTTGCCAACGTTATTTGGGAAGTTTGAAGTATATGCTTGGTCAAATGCTGAAGAAGCCGATTGACAATCCGCAGCTTGAAAGCCTGCTTTTAGCGGCGATGTACCAACTGCATTACACGCGCAATGCGCCTCATGCCGTGGTCAATGAAGCGGTGGAAAGCATTGCCAAAATCGGCCGCGGCCAGTTCCGCTCGTTTGCCAATGCGATTTTGCGCCGCTTTTTGCGTGAACGCGACAAGCTCGCGGCTTCCTGCAAAAAAGACGATGTAGCAAAACACAATTTGCCGCTGTGGTGGGTGGCTTATTTGAGAAACCATTATCCGAAACATTGGCACAACATCACCACTGCGCTGCAATCGCATCCGCCGATGACTTTGCGTGTCAACCGCCGACACGGCAATGCCGAAAGTTATTTGGAAAAATTGGCTGCGGAAGGTATTGCGGCCAGGGCGTTGGACGAATACGCCGTAATGTTGGAAGAAGCCGTGCCGGTAAACCGCCTGCCTGGTTTTTCAGATGGCCTGGTGTCGGTGCAGGATTTTGGTGCGCAACGTGCTGCCTATTTGTTGAACCCGAAAGACGGCGAACGCATTCTCGATGCCTGTGCAGCGCCGGGCGGCAAGACAGGCCATATCTTGGAACTGGCAGATTGTCATGTTACCGCTTTGGATATAGACGAAGGCCGTCTGAACAGGGTGAAGAGCAATCTTGACCGTTTAGGCTGTCAGACGGCCTCTTTGACTTGTGCCGATGCGCAGGACTTGACAGCGTGGTATGATGGCAAGACCTTTGACGCTGTCTTGGCAGATGTGCCGTGTACCGCTTCGGGCGTAGCGCGCCGCAATCCCGACGTCAAATGGCTGCGCCGACCGACCGATGCCGTCAAAACCGCACGCCAACAGGAAGCGTTATTAGACGCGCTGTGGCAGACCCTGACGAAAAACGGCAGGATGTTGCTGGCTACCTGCTCGGTCTTCGTCGAAGAAAACGACGGTCAGTTGCAAAAATTCCTTAACCGCCATGCCGATGCCGAGTTGATCGAGTCGCATGTGCTTTTACCGAACAAACATCAAGATGGCTTTTATTACGCGCTTATTAAAAAGCAGTAAAACGCTGATTGTACCGCTCTTGCTCGCCGTGTCGCTGAACGCGGCGGGCGAGGGCATCAGTGCGACCCGTGCCGAGGCAAAGCTGACCCATGCCGGACAGCTTTCCGTCAGCAGCCGTTTCCGCACCGACCTGCCCGATCAGCTTAAAGAAGCACTCAAACAGGGCGTCCCCCTGCATTTCAATTTAAGTTGGCAGCTGTCGGCACCGTCCGTGGCGTCTTATAAATTCAAGTTCGACCAGCTGCTCAACAACGACAGCACGATTCAATATAAATTGTCCTTCCATCCACTGACCAACCGCTATCGCGTTACCGTCGGTACGTTTTCTACCGAGTACGACACGCTTGAAACTGCCTTGCGCGCAGTAGGTGCGGTCGCGAATTGGAAGGTTTTGTCCAAAGGCGCGCTGAGTGACGTGGCCGCCAAAGACACGAAGGCTGAAATCCGCCTGCTGCTGACAACCGCCAAGCTGCCCAAACCGTTCCAAATCAATGCCCTGACGTCTAAAAACTGGCATTTGGATTCTGGTTGGAAGTCCTTGTCGGTCGTGCAGGAGTAAACCATGCGCCGCTTTCTTCTGATTGCCGCCGTATTCGCCGTTGTTTTGTTGTACGGTCTAACTGTTGCAACGGGCAGCAGCAACGTATTGTCCGATTATTTCTGGTGGATTGTTGCTTTGTGCGGCTTGCTGTTGCTGGTGTTGGCCGCGGTGTTGGTGCGCTATGTCGTGCTTTTGATGCGCGACAACAGCAAAAGCGTGTTCGGTTCGCAGATTGCGCGTAGGCTGTCGGGGATGTTTACCTTGGTTGCCGTATTGCCGGGCGTGTTTTTGTTCGGTATTTCCGCCCAGTTTATTAACGGTACGATTAATTCTTGGTTTGGCAACGATACCCATGAGGCATTGGAGCGCAGCTTAAACTTGAGCAAATCCGCGCTGAACTTGGCGGTGGACAACGCTGTCAGCAACGCCACGCCGGTGCAAATCGACTTAATCAGCGCCGCTTCGCTGGACGGCAACTTAGGGCAAGCGCTGGCAAAGTCCGCGCTTACTTCCGACTTTGCCCAGCTGGCGCTTTATAACGCGACTACCCATAAAGCCGAGAAAAGCATCAATCCCCTGAAACTAAATCAACCTGAGCTTAACAAAGAAGGATGGGAGCAGCTGGAGCAGACCGGCTCGGTACGCAGCTTGGAAAACATCGGCGGCGTGCTGTATGCTCAGGGTTGGATGCTGATCGGTACGCATAAAAATCAGGATTATGCGCTATTTTTCCGGCAGCCGATTCCGAAAGATGTTGCCCAAGACGCGACGCTGATTGAAGCGGCCCGTGCCAAATACGCCGAGCTGAGTTATACCAAAAAAGGCCTGCAAACCTTTTTCCTGTCCACGCTGTTGGTCGCGACATTGTTGGCCATCTTTTTGGCGCTGGTTATGGCTTTGTATTTTGCCCGCCGTTTTGTGGCGCCGGTGTTGTCGTTGGCAGAGGGCGCGCGGGCGGTGGCTCAGGGCGACTTCAGCCAGACCCGGCCGGTGTTCCGCAATGACGAGTTCGGCCGGTTGACCCAGTTATTCAACCACATGACCGAGCAATTGGCGATTGCCAAAGAGGCGGACGAGCGCAACCGTTTGCGCGAAGAAGCCGCCCGCCATTATTTGGAATGCGTGTTGGAAAGTTTGACCACAGGCGTGATTACTTTGGATGCCGACGGCCGTCTGAAAACCTTTAACAAAGCCGCCGAACAGATTTTGGGCGTTTCGTTGGTGTCTTTGTGGGGCAGCAACTGGCATCAATGGCACGGCAAATCGCCGCAGCAAACCCTGTTGGCCGATGTGTTTGCCGCCATTAATGAAACCGCCGACAGCGACAAACCCGTCCAAGTCGAATACGCCGCGCCCGATGATGCCCGAATCTTATTGGGTAAGGCCACCATCCTGCCGGAAGACAACGATAACGGCGTGGTGATGGTGATTGATGACATTACCGTCTTGATACGCGCGCAAAAAGAGGCCGCATGGGGCGAAGTGGCGAAACGTTTGGCGCATGAAATCCGCAATCCGCTTACGCCTATCCAGCTTTCCGCCGAGAGATTGGCATGGAAATTGCATGATAAACTTGATGAACAAGACGCCCAAATCCTCAGCCGTTCAACCGATACCATCGTCAAACAGGTTGCCGCGCTAAAAGAAATGGTCGAAGCATTCCGCAATTATGCGCGTGCGCCATCGCTGAATTTAGAAAAACAAGATTTAAACGGTTTGGTGTCGGAAGTATTGGTATTATATGAGGCCGGCGCGTGCAAATTTAATGCGTGGCTCAGCGCCGACGCCCTGCCGATTGTTGCCGATACGACGGCGATGCGCCAAGTGTTGCATAACCTATTTAAGAATGCCGCAGAAGCGGCAGAGTCGGACGAAGCGCCGCAAGTAAACGTTGAAACAGGGCGCGAAGGCGGACAGGTTTTCCTGACCGTCTGCAACAACGGTAAAAGTTTCAGCAAAGAAATGCTGCACAATGCTTTTGAGCCGTACGTTACCGACAAACCGACAGGAACGGGGCTGGGCTTGCCCGTTGTGAAAAAAATTATTGAGGAGCATGGCGGCCGTATCAGCCTGAGCAATCAGAACAGCGGCGGCGCGTGCGTCAAAATAGCTTTACCGGAAATGGCAGAAACTTATGCGAAGCAGTGATATTTTGATTGTAGATGATGAAGTAGGCATCCGCGACCTGCTCTCCGAAATCCTTCAAGACGAAGGCTATACCGTCACTTTAGCCGAAAATGCCGAAGAAGCGCGCCAATTGCGTTATCAAACGCGTCCGGCCATGGTGTTGCTGGACATTTGGATGCCCGATTGCGACGGCATCACTTTGTTGAAAGAGTGGGCGAAAAACGGCCAACTCAATATGCCTGTTGTTATGATGAGCGGTCATGCCAGCATTGACACCGCGGTTGAAGCCACTAAAATCGGCGCGCTCGATTTTCTGGAAAAACCGATTGCCCTGCAAAAACTCTTGTCTGCGGTAGAACGCGCCTTGAAACATGGCGAAGTTCAGACGGCCTCCGGCATGACTTTGGACAAACTGGGCAACAGCCCGGTTATTCAAGAAATGAACGGCAGCATTGAAGCGGCCGCCAAACACAATCGCCCGCTGTTGTTGGCCGGTGAGGCAGGCTCGCCGTTTGAAATTGTCGCCCGCTATCTGCACAAAAGCGGTACGCCTTGGGTGGCAACCGACCGTGTCGAACACATTGTCGATACGCCGTTGGAGTTGTTGCAAAAAGCATCGGGCGGTATTTTGTATGTCGGCGATATTGCCCGTTACAGCAAAAATATCCAAAACGGCATTGCTTTCTTGCTTGAAAAAGCCGACCGCTACAATGTCCGTGTGATTGCTTCATGCGGCTTTAAACGCGGTGAGAGCGCTGATGACGTCGTTGCCGGCCGACTGGCGGAGCTGTTGAAAGAGTGCATCAATGTTCCTTCTTTGCGCAGCCAACCGGACGATATCGTCTTTTTAATCAACCGCATCATGACCGATTTGGCCGAAAGTCAAAAAATCCAGCCGGTAAAATTCAGCGATAGCGCGTTGGTGGTTTTGCGCCAATACGATTGGCCGGGCAATTACGACCAGCTTGCCGAAACAGTGAAAAACATCATGTTGGAATCGGACGGCAAAGAAGTGGACGATCAGGCTGTTGCCGTGGCTTTGGGTCAGAAGGAAAACGCGACGGCGACAGAAATCATCGGTGGCTTCAATTTCAATATGCCTTTGCGCGAATTGAGGGAAGAAGTCGAGCGCCGCTACTTTGAGTACCACATCGCCCAAGAAGGCCAAAATATGAGCCGCGTGGCGCAAAAGGTCGGTTTGGAGCGTACACACCTTTACCGCAAACTCAAACAACTCGGTATCAGCGTATCGCGCCGCAGCGCCGACAAATCCGAAGAATAAGCGCAATATCGGTTCAAACACAATAGAGGCCGTCTGAAAGCCATCAGGTTTTTCAGACGGCATCGTCATTTGACGGTTTGCTTAGGCAAGCAATACTTTATAAAAATAATGATATGGCTCGGCATTGTTATTTTGCCTTTTAAGCCGAAAGAATACGAAAGTCGGCAAAACTGCTCAGATTACAACTGAGTCGGAAAAACACTATACATTGATTATGTCTGAATCGATGCATCAAGAATTGAAAAATTATTGTGCTCAACATGGTATTTCTTTGAAAGATTTTGTCATTCAGGCAATTCAAAATGAAATGCAGCAGTAATGGCTAAAACATAAAGATGTAAATATGCTTTAATGTAAAGATGTACTTTTGAAAAGGAGTTATCCAATGTTAGGACATTTTGATTATGAAGTAGCTTTAGAGATTTTAGGCCAAAGTCAGCAGTCTTTAGTTCAGGCTCGCTATGATGAATACAATAAAGAAAACCCAAATCCGGAGCTTTTGAAATTTCTACGTAGCCGTATGGCCGTTGTAGATGAGCTAATGGATAACTTAAAACCTGATGATGAATATCTGATTAATCGTATATTGGATAAAAATGATGTTCTGAGAAAGTTACTGTGATGGGTAACTAAAGCTTTATATTAATAAAATATTCAGACGGCCTTTATTTACTTCGGGCCGTCTGAAAAAACATTACGAAAAGGGAACAGATTGATGACGGAAAACGAGCGTTTTGCTTGGTTGCAACTGGCATTTACGCCCTATATCGGCGCAGAAAGTTTTTTGGTGCTGTTGCAGCAATTCGGTAGCGCACAAGCTGCCTTGAATGCGCCGGCAGATACAATTGCCGCGTTGGTGCGCCATAAACAGGCAGTCGAGTCGTGGCGTAATGCAGACAAACGGGCTTTGGCGCAGCAGTCAGCTGAAGCCGCTTTAAAATGGGAAATGCAGGACGGTTGCCGTCTGTTGCTGCTGCAAGATGATGATTTCCCCGAAATGCTGACACAAGGTATTACCGCGCCGCCGGTTTTGTTTTTACGCGGCAATGCAGAGTTGTTGCACACATCTTCTGCCGCGATTGTCGGCAGCCGCCATGCCACGCCGCAGGCAATGCGGATTGCCAAAGATTTCGGCAGGGCGTTGAGCGAAAAAGGCATTCCCGTCGTATCGGGTATGGCTTCGGGTATCGATACCGCCGCCCATCAGGGGGCATTGCAGGCAGATGGCGGCACCATCGCCGTCTGGGGAACCGGTATAGACCGCATTTATCCGCCGTCCAATAAAAACCTTGCTTATGAAATTGCTGAAAAAGGATTGATTGTCAGCGAGTTCCCTTTGGACACGCGTCCGTTTGCAGGCAACTTTCCGCGCCGCAACCGTCTGATTGCCGCGTTATCGCAGCTGACCTTGGTGGTTGAAGCGGCATTGGAATCCGGCTCATTGATTACCGCCAAGTTGGCGGCGGAGATGGGGCGCGAAGTGATGGCGGTGCCCGGTTCGATAGACAATCCGCACAGCAAAGGCTGTCACAAGCTGATTAAAGACGGGGCAAAACTGGTGGAATGTCTGGACGATATTCTCCATGAGTGTCCGCAGCTATTGCAAAATACGCCTGTTCCATCATATTCTATAAATAAGACGGTAAAACTGAAAAACGATCGAACCAAACATCTGCAACAAAAAACAATAGCGGATGAACCGCAAAGGCCGTCTGAAAACCTATCTGCCGCCCCATCAACAAGCGCTTTATTGGAAGCAATGGGTTACGACCCGATACACCCCGATATTTTGGCGCAACAAACCAATACGGCAGCGGCAGACGTGTACGCACAGCTTTTGGAATACGAACTTGACGGTATTGTTGCCGCCTTACCGGGCGGCCGTTATCAGCGTGTCAAAGCATAAATTATCTATATTTAAGGAACCAGCATGACCGAAGTCATTGCCTATTTAATCGAACACTTCCAAGATTTCGACAATTGTCCGCCTCCGGAGGATTTGGGTCGCCTCTTGGAAGATGCGGGTTTTGATGCTACGGAAATCGGCAATACATTGATGATGATGGAAGTCTTGTTCAATACGTCCGAATTCTATGCCGAGCCGTTTAACAGCGACTCCCTGCGCGTATTCTGCCGTGAAGAAGCTGAAAACCTGCCGCAGGAAGTCATGGGCTTGATGCAGTATTTGGTTGCCGAGCACGCAATTACTTATGAGCAACGCGAAATCGTCATTCACGCCCTGATGCACATTCCATCGGACGAAATCACCCTCGATACCGCCAAAGTGTTGGTATTGCTGGTGTTATGGATGCACAAGAGCGAGCTATCCGTCCTGATAGGCGACGACTTGATGAGTGCGTTGACCGGACAAAACGTGATGCACTAAAACCTTGTTTCAGACGGCCTTAATAATAAAGGCCGTCTGAAACATAAACCCAATACATCCAAAAGAGAACAACAATGGCGAAAAACCTATTAATCGTCGAATCCCCGTCCAAAGCCAAAACCCTGAAAAAATATCTGGGAGGTGATTTTGAAATCTTGGCGTCTTACGGTCATGTCCGCGACTTGGTACCCAAAAGCGGAGCAGTAGATCCCGACAACGGCTTTGCCATGAAGTACCAGCTGATCAGCCGCAACAGCAAACACGTCGATGCCATCGTCGCCGGTGCCAAAGAAGCCGAAAACATCTACCTCGCAACCGACCCGGATAGGGAAGGCGAAGCCATCTCATGGCATCTTTATGAAATCCTCAAATCCAAACGCGGCCTGAAAAACATCAAGCCGCAGCGTGTCGTGTTCCACGAAATCACCAAAAACGCCGTGCTCGACGCCGTCGCCAATCCGCGCGAAATCGAAATGGACTTGGTCGATGCGCAACAAGCCCGCCGAGCTTTGGACTATTTGGTCGGTTTCAACCTCTCGCCATTGTTGTGGAAAAAAATCCGACGCGGTTTGAGCGCAGGCCGTGTACAAAGTCCCGCTTTGCGCCTGATTTGCGAGCGCGAAAATGAAATCCGCGCGTTTGAAGCGCAGGAATATTGGACGGTACATCTCGACAGCCACAAAGGCCGCAGCAAGTTTACCGCCAAACTCGCCCAATACAACGGCGCGAAACTCGAACAATTCGACCTGCCGAACGAAGCCGCGCAAGCCGACGTATTGAAAGAACTCGAAGGCAAAGAGGCCGTCGTTACCGCCATTGAAAAGAAAAAGCGCAGCCGCAATCCCGCCGCGCCGTTCACCACATCTACCATGCAGCAGGATGCCGTGCGCAAACTCGGCTTCACCACCGACCGCACCATGCGTACCGCTCAGCAACTTTATGAAGGTATAGACGTAGGGCAGGGCGCCATCGGTCTGATTACCTATATGCGTACCGACAGCGTGAATTTGGCCGATGAAGCGTTAACCGAAATCCGCCATTACATCGAAAACAAAATCGGCAAAGAATATCTGCCAAGTTCGGCCAAGCAGTACAAAACCAAATCCAAAAACGCCCAAGAAGCGCACGAAGCCATCCGTCCGACTTCCGTGTACCGCACGCCCGAAAGCGTCAAACCCTTCCTGAGCGCAGACCAGTTCAAACTCTATCAAATGATTTGGCAGCGCACCGTCGCCTGTCAGATGACGCCCGCCAAATTCGACCAAACCACCGTCGATATTACCGTTGGTAAGGGCGTATTCCGCGTAACCGGACAAGTGCAGACTTTCGCAGGCTTTTTGAGCGTGTATGAAGAAAGCAGCGATGACGAAGAGAGCGAAGACAGCAAAAAACTGCCCGAAATGAGCGAAGGCGACAAACTGCCTGTAGACAAACTTTACGGCGAACAACACTTTACCACTCCGCCGCCGCGCTACAACGAAGCCACGCTGGTTAAAGCCCTCGAAGAATACGGCATTGGCCGTCCCTCCACCTACGCCAGTATTATTTCCACGCTCAAAGACCGCGAATACGTTACCCTTGAGCAAAAACGCTTCATGCCCACCGACACAGGCGACATCGTCAATAAATTCCTGACCGAACACTTCGCCCAATACGTCGATTACCACTTTACCGCCAAACTCGAAGACCAGCTTGACGAGATTGCCAATGGCAAACGCCAATGGATTCCCGTGATGGATAAATTCTGGAAACCATTTATCAAACAAGTGGAAGAAAAAGAAGGTATCGAACGTGCCAAATTCACCACGCAGGAACTCGACGAAACCTGCCCCAAATGCGGCGAACACAAACTGCAAATCAAGTTTGGCAAAATGGGCCGTTTCGTCGCCTGCGCTGGTTATCCAGAGTGCAGCTACACGCGCAACGTCAACGAAACCGCCGAAGAGGCCGCCGAGCGCATCGCCAAAGCTGAAGCAGAACAAGCCGAACTCGACGGGCGCGAATGCCCCAAATGTGGCGGACGGTTGTTGTACAAATACAGCCGCACCGGCAGCAAATTCATCGGCTGCGCCAACTACCCCAAATGCAAACACGTCGAGCCGCTGGAAAAACCCAAAGACACCGGCGTCCAGTGCCCACAATGCAAAAAAGGCAACCTCGTCGAGCGCAAATCCCGCTACGGCAAACTGTTTTACAGTTGCAGCACTTATCCGGATTGCAACTACGCGACATGGAACCCACCCATTGCAGAAACCTGTCCAAAATGCGCGTGGCCGGTTTTGACCATCAAAACCACCAAACGCTGGGGCGTGGAGAAAGTCTGCCCGCAAAAAGAATGTGGTTGGAAAGAGCAAATTGAACCGCCTGCACCGAAGGAATAATTTGTTAATGAAATAGTAAAGGCCGTCTGAAAAATGATTTGCAGACGGCCTTTTTGTTTCTAAAAGAATAGAGTGAAATACGGCTTGATAGCAGTTTCACTATATAATTAAGGCCGTCTGAAAACTCGGCATCTTTTAAGAATTATGGCAAACAACAAACATTCCAAACACAGCAATCAAGTACGTATCATCGGTGGGCAATGCAGGGGACGAAAGCTAACATTTTTATCTGCAGATGGTCTGCGCCCGACGCCTGACAGCGTGCGTGAAAAACTATTTAATTGGTTGGGTCAGGATTTAACCGGCAAAACGGTATTAGATTTATTCAGCGGTAGCGGTGCTTTAGGAATGGAGGCTGCTTCTCGTAATGCGGCAAAAGTGCTAATGGTCGATAACCACCGCCAAACTGTTCAAACGCTTCAGAAAAATATCTGTGAATTAGGTTTGAAACAGGTGGAAATTGTGTGTTCAGACGGCATGGCTTATCTGACAAGGCCGTCTGAAAAATTTGATGTTGTGTTTCTTGATCCGCCGTTTGCATGGGAAGATTGGCAAAATCTGTTTATCCGATTGCAAAGCCACTTGAAAAATGGGGCAATGGTCTATATTGAAGCAGGGAAGTTGCCTGAAAAACCGGATTGGCTGGAAATTTATCGGGAAGGAAAGGCGGGAATGAGTAGGTTTGAATTATCGCTCTATTCGCAAGTTGCTGAATAGTATAGAATTTGAGAATCATTCCCAAGGTGTAAAACATTCTTTTAAACGGATTGTTCCGACGTCATTTGTGCTATAATCCGCGCCCAATCGGTTTTGATAATTTAAGAAAAAAGGAAATAGAAATGTCGCTCTTTATTACAGATGAGTGCATTAACTGCGATGTGTGCGAACCGGAATGCCCTAATGATGCCATTTCGCAAGGTGAAGAAATTTACGAAATCAATCCAAATTTGTGTACGCAATGTGTAGGCCATTACGATGAGCCTCAGTGCCAACAGGTATGTCCTGTCGACTGTATCTTGATCGATGAAGAGCATCCTGAAACGCACGAAGAACTGATGGCTAAGTACGAAAAAATCATTCAGTTTAAATAAATAGTGTTTAAAAGCAAAAACTTGGATGTTTTTAAAGAAATAAATGAAAAAAAATCTTGACGGAAATCTGAGTTGCCAATAAACTAGCGTTCTCTTTTGGAGGGATTCCCGAGCGGTCAAAGGGGGCAGACTGTAAATCTGTTGCGCGAGCTTCGAAGGTTCGAATCCTTCTCCCTCCACCAAAAATTCTTACTTGGAGCAAAAAGTGAGTATGCGGGTGTAGCTCAATGGTAGAGCAGAAGCCTTCCAAGCTTACGGTGAGGGTTCGATTCCCTTCACCCGCTCCAAACAATTTCGCCCATGTAGCTCAGGGGTAGAGCACTCCCTTGGTAAGGGAGAGGTCGGCAGTTCAAATCTGCCCATGGGCACCATCTCATTATTACCCTTTATTTTCAAAAAGCTTAGATTATAGGATATTGCCATGGCTAAGGAAAAATTTGAACGTAGCAAACCGCACGTAAACGTTGGCACCATCGGTCACGTTGACCATGGTAAAACCACTCTGACTGCTGCTTTGACTACTATTTTGGCTAAAAAATTCGGTGGCGCTGCAAAAGCTTACGACCAAATCGACAACGCTCCTGAAGAAAAAGCTCGTGGTATTACCATTAATACCTCACACGTAGAATACGAAACTGAAACCCGTCACTACGCACACGTAGACTGCCCGGGCCACGCCGACTACGTTAAAAACATGATTACCGGTGCTGCCCAAATGGACGGCGCGATCTTGGTATGTTCTGCCGCTGACGGTCCTATGCCTCAAACTCGCGAACACATCCTGTTGGCTCGCCAAGTAGGTGTACCTTACATCATCGTATTCATGAACAAATGCGACATGGTTGACGATGCCGAGCTGTTGGAACTGGTTGAAATGGAAATCCGTGACTTGTTGTCAAGCTACGACTTCCCTGGCGACGACTGCCCAATCGTACAAGGTTCTGCACTGAAAGCTTTGGAAGGTGATGCTGCTTACGAAGAAAAAATCTTCGAATTGGCTGCTGCCTTGGACAGCTACATCCCAACACCTGAGCGTGCTGTGGACAAACCTTTCTTGTTGCCTATCGAAGACGTATTCTCTATCTCCGGCCGTGGTACAGTAGTAACCGGTCGTGTAGAGCGCGGTATCATCCACGTTGGTGACGAGATCGAAATCGTAGGTTTGAAAGAAACCCAAAAAACCACTTGCACCGGCGTTGAAATGTTCCGCAAACTGCTGGACGAAGGTCAAGCGGGTGACAACGTAGGCGTATTGCTGCGTGGTACTAAACGTGAAGACGTAGAGCGTGGTCAAGTATTGGCTAAACCAGGTACTATCACTCCTCACACCAAGTTCAAAGCAGAAGTATACGTACTGAGCAAAGAAGAGGGTGGTCGTCACACTCCATTCTTCGCTAACTACCGTCCACAATTCTACTTCCGTACTACTGACGTAACTGGTGCAGTTACTTTGGAAGAAGGCGTAGAAATGGTAATGCCAGGTGAGAACGTAACCATTACTGTAGAACTGATTGCGCCAATCGCTATGGAAGAAGGTCTGCGCTTTGCGATTCGCGAAGGTGGTCGTACCGTAGGTGCGGGTGTGGTTTCTTCTGTAATCGCTTAAGTTTAGAGGCCAATAGCTCAATTGGTAGAGTATCGGTCTCCAAAACCGAGGGTTGGGGGTTCGAGACCCTCTTGGCCTGCCAAATAAAAAATTAACCGGCCTTGTGCCGGTTAATTTTTTTGTACTTAAGTTCTAAGATTATTTGGAATTAATTAATGGATCAATGCCGCTATCTAAAATGAAGGCGGGTGGGGTATTGATAAGTGAGTAAAGATGACAGAACATCCGTCTGGACGCAAAGAAGGCCATCAGAAAAAGGAAGTTGTGGTAAGTAATAAGCCGGCTCCTGAAAAGAAAGAAGGTCTGTTTGCATATTTTAAGAGCTCTTGGACTGAGTTTAAGAAGGTAGTTTGGCCGAGTCGTGATGAAGCGGTTAAAATGACTGTATTTGTGATTATCTTCGTTGCAGTTTTAGCAGCCTTCATTTATGCGGCAGATACAATTATTTCATGGTTGTTTTTTGATGTTTTATTAAATAGGAAAGGGTAAAGATGTCAAAGCGTTGGTATGTGGTACAGGCCTATTCCGGTTTCGAGAAAAATGTTCAAAAAACATTGAAAGAGCGTATTACTCGTGAAAACATGGAAGAATATTTCGGTCAGATTCTCGTTCCTGTAGAGGAAGTGGTAGACATCAAGAATGGCCGAAAAACCATCAGTGAGCGTAAATTCTATCCAGGCTATGTGCTGGTTGAAATGGAAATGACCGATGATTCATGGCATTTGGTTAAGAGTACCCCTCGAGTAAATGGCTTTGTAGGTGGTAGCGGAAATCGTCCAATCCCAATTTCTCAAAAAGATGCAGATGCTATTTTGCAACAAGCCAAAACAGGTGTTGAGAAGCCAAAACCAAAAGTTGAATTCGAAGTGGGTCAGCAGGTTCGTGTGAATGAAGGTCCATTTGCTGATTTCAATGGAATTGTTGATGAAGTTAACTACGAGCGTAATAGACTGCGTGTTTCAGTTCAAATTTTTGGTCGGGAAACACCGGTTGAATTAGAGTTCGGTCAGGTTGAAAAGATTTAAGTGGTTTAATTCGCTTGAAAATTTTTTTTTAAGCAGATATAATCGCAAATTCTGTTTGGGAAGCGGAATGGTTCCGCGTTATACCCGTTTTTAGGAGTCCTTAAGTGGCAAAGAAAATTATCGGCTACATCAAACTGCAAATTCCTGCAGGTAAAGCCAATCCATCTCCCCCAGTTGGTCCTGCTTTGGGTCAGCGTGGTTTGAACATCATGGAATTCTGTAAAGCATTTAATGCTGCAACCCAAGGTATGGAACCTGGTTTGCCAATTCCAGTCGTGATCACCGCATTTGCAGATAAATCATTCACATTTGTGATGAAAACCCCACCAGCTTCTATCTTGTTGAAAAAAGCTGCTGGTCTGCAAAAAGGTAGTTCTAATCCTCTGACTAACAAAGTGGGTAAATTGACCCGCGCTCAGTTGGAAGAAATTGCTAAAACTAAAGAGCCTGATTTGACTGCTGCTGATTTGGATGCGGCTGTTCGTACTATCGCCGGCTCTGCTCGCTCAATGGGCTTGGATGTGGAGGGTGTTGTATAATGGCTAAAGTATCTAAACGCTTGAAAGCTCTGCGCTCTTCTGTTGAAGCTAACAAACTGTACGCAATCGATGAAGCAATTGCTTTGGTTAAAAAAGCTGCTACTGCTAAATTTGACGAGTCTGTTGATGTATCTTTCAACTTGGGTGTTGATCCTCGTAAATCTGACCAAGTTATCCGTGGTTCAGTCGTTCTGCCTAAAGGTACCGGTAAAACAACTCGCGTAGCTGTGTTTACTCAAGGTGCAAATGCAGATGCTGCTAAAGAAGCTGGTGCAGATATTGTCGGTTTTGAAGATCTGGCTGCTGAAATCAAAGCTGGTAATCTGAACTTTGACGTTGTTATTGCTTCTCCTGATGCAATGCGTATCGTTGGTCAATTGGGTACCATCTTGGGTCCTCGTGGTCTGATGCCAAACCCTAAAGTAGGTACTGTTACTCCTAACGTTGCTGAAGCAGTTAAAAATGCAAAAGCAGGTCAAGTACAATACCGTACAGATAAAGCCGGTATCGTTCATGCAACTATCGGTCGTGCTTCTTTCGCTGAAGCTGACTTGAAAGAGAACTTCAATGCGTTGCTGGATGCTATCGTTAAAGCCAAACCTGCTGCTGCTAAAGGTCAGTACCTGAAAAAAGTTGCTGTATCCAGCACTATGGGTTTGGGTGTTCGCGTTGATACTGCAAGCGTGAACAACTAAGAAATTTTCAGGTGATCCAGTTTTCTGGATTGCCTGGATTTGGGCTACTTAAAATTAAGTAGATGTCCAAGACCGTAGGGATCGTAAGATTTAATCGTAACTGCCCTACGCAGACGGTAGTCCTGAAACACATTGCAAGATTGCTTGTAAGATGTCTTTTTAGGTTACCGCGCTGGTGGGATATCATTTCGGTATCCTGTTTATAAACAGTGGGAGGTAGACCTTGAGTCTCAATATTGAAACCAAGAAAGTGGCCGTAGAGGAAATTAGCGCAGCAATTGCTAACGCTCAAACTCTTGTAGTCGCTGAATATCGCGGTATCAGTGTTTCCAGCATGACTGAGCTTCGTGCAAATGCACGTAAAGAAGGCGTTTACTTGCGTGTTCTGAAAAATACTCTGGCTCGTCGCGCAGTAGAAGGTACTTCATTCGCAGATTTGGCCGATCAAATGGTTGGTCCATTGGTTTATGCTGCTTCTGAAGATGCTGTTGCTGCTGCTAAAGTGCTGCACCAATTCGCGAAAAAAGATGACAAAATTATCGTTAAAGCCGGTTCTTACAATGGCGAAGTAATGGATGCTGCTCAGGTTGCTGAGTTGGCCTCTATTCCAAGCCGCGAAGAGCTGTTGTCCAAACTGTTGTTCGTTATGCAAGCTCCCGTATCAGGCCTTGCACGTGGTTTGGCTGCTTTGGCAGAGAAAAAAGCTGGCGAAGAAGCCGCTTAATCGATTTTGTTTCATTTAATCAATTATTTTTTAATACAATATTTGGAGTATAAATAGCATGGCTATTACTAAAGAAGACATTTTGGAAGCCGTTGGTTCTTTGACCGTAATGGAATTGAACGATTTGGTTAAAGCTTTTGAAGAAAAATTTGGCGTTTCTGCTGCTGCAGTTGCAGTTGCAGGTCCTGCAGGTGCTGGTGCAGCTGCTGCTGAAGAGAAAACTGAATTTGACGTAGTATTGGCTTCTGCCGGTGATCAAAAAGTTGGCGTGATTAAAGTTGTCCGCGCTCTCACTGGCTTGGGTCTGAAAGAAGCTAAAGACATCGTTGACGGTGCACCTAAAACTCTGAAAGAAGGTGTTTCTAAAGCTGAAGCTGAAGACATCCAAAAACAACTGGAAGAAGCCGGCGCTAAAGTCGAAATCAAATAATTTGATGCTTCCTATGAAGGCTGGCAGTTTTCTGCCAGCCTTATTTTGCTTCTTAAAATAAGCATCAGGCATTGTTTACATTTATTTGCATAGCCTTTATAAAATCATTGCAAATAAATGTAAATATCAGATTGATGCATGCCGTTGTTTCAGACGGCCTATTATTTAAAATTGCTTTTCGGAGTGTATATGAGCTATTCGTTTACCGAGAAAAAACGTATCCGTAAGAGTTTTGCAAAGCGAGAGAATGTCTTAGATGTTCCTTTCCTGCTGGCAACCCAAATTGATTCTTATGCGAAATTTTTGCAGCTGGAAAATGCTTTTGACCAACGTACTGATGATGGTCTGCAAGCGGCATTTAATTCTATTTTCCCGATTGTGAGCCATAATGGTTATGCGCGCTTGGAGTTTGTGCATTACACATTGGGCGAGCCTTTGTTCGATATTCCTGAATGCCAATTGCGCGGCATTACTTATGCGGCCCCATTGCGTGCTCGTATCCGTTTGGTGATTTTGGATAAAGAAGCATCTAAGCCGACAGTAAAAGAAGTTCGTGAAAACGAAGTGTATATGGGCGAAATCCCATTGATGACGCCAAGTGGCTCTTTTGTTATCAATGGTACTGAGCGCGTGATTGTTTCCCAGCTGCACCGTTCTCCTGGTGTGTTCTTTGAGCATGACCGTGGTAAAACACATTCTTCCGGTAAGCTGTTGTTCTCTGCTCGTATTATTCCTTACCGTGGTTCATGGTTGGATTTCGAATTTGATCCAAAAGATTTGCTGTATTTCCGTATCGACCGTCGCCGTAAAATGCCGGTTACGATTTTGTTGAAAGCTTTGGGCTACAACAATGAACAAATCTTGGATATTTTCTACGATAAAGAAACTTTCTATTTGTCTTCAAACGGTGTTCAAACTGATCTGGTTGCAGGCCGTCTGAAAGGTGAAACTGCCAAAGTTGATATCTTGGATAAAGAAGGCAATGTACTGGTCGCCAAAGGTAAACGCATTACTGCGAAAAATATCCGTGATATTACCAATGCAGGCTTGACTCGTCTGGATGTAGAGCCAGAAAGCCTGTTGGGTAAAGCATTGGCTGCTGACCTGATTGATCCGGAAACCGGCGAAGTATTGGCTTCTGCTAACGATGAAATTACAGAAGAACTGTTGGCCAAGCTTGATATCCATGGCGTAAAAGAAATTACGACCCTTTATATCAATGAATTGGATCAAGGCGGTTACATCTCCAGCACTCTGCGTACAGACGAAACTGCTGATCAGCAGGCTGCACGCGTTGCGATTTACCGCATGATGCGTCCTGGCGAACCGCCTACCGAAGAAGCTGTTGAGCAGCTCTTCAACCGCTTGTTCTTCAGTGAAGACAGCTATGATTTGTCTCGCGTAGGTCGTATGAAATTTAATACGCGCACATACGAGCAAAAATTGTCTGAAGCACAACAAAACTCTTGGTATGGCCGTTTGCTGAATGAAACTTTGGCCGGAGCAGCTGAAAAAGGCGGTTACGTTCTGAGTGTTGAAGACATCGTTGCTTCCATTGCTACATTGGTTGAACTGCGTAACGGTCATGGCGAAGTAGATGATATTGACCACTTGGGTAATCGTCGTGTTCGTTCTGTGGGTGAGTTGACTGAAAACCAATTCCGCAGCGGTTTGGCTCGTGTAGAACGTGCAGTTAAAGAGCGTTTGAACCAAGCAGAATCTGAGAACTTGATGCCGCATGACTTGATCAATGCGAAACCTGTTTCTGCTGCGATTAAAGAATTCTTCGGCTCCAGCCAATTGAGCCAATTTATGGATCAGACCAACCCATTGTCTGAAGTTACCCATAAACGCCGTGTATCTGCATTGGGCCCGGGCGGTTTGACTCGCGAACGTGCAGGCTTTGAGGTGCGAGACGTACATCCGACCCACTATGGCCGTGTATGTCCTATTGAAACACCTGAGGGTCCAAACATTGGTTTGATCAACTCATTATCCGTTTATGCGCGTACCAATGATTATGGTTTCTTGGAAACTCCTTACCGCCGTGTTGTCGATGGCAAAGTAACTGAAGAAATCGACTACTTGTCTGCTATCGAAGAAGGTCGTTATGTGATTGCACAGGCAAATGCCGATTTGGACAAAGATGGTAATTTGATTGGCGACTTGGTCACTTGTCGTGAAAAAGGCGAAACCATTATGGCAACGCCTGACCGCGTTCAATATATGGACGTGGCAACCGGTCAAGTGGTATCCGTTGCAGCATCTCTGATTCCATTCTTGGAACATGATGACGCGAACCGTGCATTGATGGGTGCCAACATGCAACGTCAGGCCGTACCGTGTCTGCGCCCTGAAAAACCGATGGTTGGTACCGGTATCGAGCGCTCTGTTGCCGTTGACTCTGCAACTGCAATCGTTGCCCGCCGTGGTGGTGTGGTTGAGTATGTAGATGCAAACCGCGTTGTGGTTCGTGTTCATGATGATGAAGCGACTGCCGGTGAAGTGGGTGTCGATATTTATAACTTGGTTAAATTCACTCGTTCTAACCAATCTACCAACATCAACCAACGTCCGGCCGTAAAAGCAGGCGATGTGTTGCAACGTGGTGACTTGGTGGCCGACGGTGCATCTACCGACTTGGGCGAGTTGGCTTTGGGTCAAAACATGACCATCGCCTTCATGCCATGGAACGGTTACAACTACGAAGACTCGATTCTGATTTCAGAAAAAGTGGCTGCAGACGACCGCTATACTTCGATTCACAT
Source organism: Neisseria sp. P0009.S010 (assembly GCF_051958545.1). NCBI lineage: Bacteria > Pseudomonadati > Pseudomonadota > Betaproteobacteria > Neisseriales > Neisseriaceae > Neisseria > Neisseria sp. P0009.S010. The sequence continues at coordinate 114,493 of NZ_JBQCVH010000006.1, read as the reverse complement.
TGAAGAGCTGAACGTTGTCGCACGTGACACTAAACTGGGTGCGGAAGACATTACCCGCGATATTCCGAACTTGTCTGAGCGTATGCAAAACCGTTTGGATGAATCCGGTATCGTGTATATCGGTGCAGAAGTAGAAGCAGGTGACGTCTTGGTAGGTAAAGTAACACCTAAAGGCGAAACCCAACTGACTCCTGAAGAAAAACTGCTGCGTGCCATCTTCGGTGAAAAAGCATCTGATGTAAAAGATACTTCATTGCGTATGCCTACCGGCATGAGCGGTACCGTTATCGACGTTCAAGTCTTTACTCGTGAAGGTATCCAACGCGACAAACGTGCTCAATCCATTATTGATTCTGAATTGAAACGTTACCGTCAAGATTTGGGCGATCAATTACGTATTTTCGATAATGACGCATTCGACCGTATCGAGCGTATGATTGTTGGTCAAAAAGCCAATGGTGGTCCGATGAAGCTGGCTAAAGGCAGCGAAATTACTACCGAATATTTGGCAAGCCTGTCCAGCAAACATGATTGGTTTGACATCCGTCTGGCTGACGAAGATTTGGCCAAACAGTTGGAACTGATTAAATTGAGCCTGAAACAAAAACGCGAAGAAGCGGATGAGTTGTATGAGATCAAGAAGAAAAAACTGACCCAAGGCGATGAGCTGCAACCAGGCGTACAAAAAATGGTGAAAGTATTTATCGCCATCAAACGCCGTCTGCAAGCCGGTGACAAAATGGCGGGTCGCCACGGTAACAAAGGCGTGGTATCACGCATTCTGCCAGTGGAAGACATGCCTTACATGGCTGACGGCCGTCCGGTAGACATCGTACTGAACCCATTGGGCGTACCTTCCCGTATGAACATCGGTCAGATTTTGGAAGTTCACTTGGGTTGGGCGGCAAAAGGTATCGGCGAACGCATCGACCGAATGCTGAAAGAGCAACGCAAAGCCAGCGAGCTGCGTGAATTCTTGAACAAACTCTACAACGGTAGCGGTAAGAAAGAAGATTTGGACAGCCTGACAGATGAAGAAATCATCGAATTGGCTTCCAACCTGCGTAAAGGTGCATCTTTCGCCTCTCCTGTATTCGATGGTGCGAAAGAGTCTGAAATCCGCGAAATGTTGAACTTGGCTTACCCAAGCGAAGATCCTGAGGTTGAGAAACTGGGCTTCAATGACAGTAAAACTCAAATCACGCTGTATGACGGCCGTTCAGGCGAAGCATTTGACCGCAAGGTTACAGTCGGTGTGATGCACTATCTGAAACTGCACCACTTGGTTGACGAAAAAATGCACGCCCGTTCTACCGGTCCATACAGTCTGGTTACCCAGCAGCCTCTGGGCGGTAAAGCTCAGTTCGGTGGCCAACGTTTCGGTGAGATGGAGGTTTGGGCATTGGAAGCATACGGCGCGGCATACACGCTGCAAGAGATGCTGACTGTGAAGTCTGACGACGTGAACGGCCGTACCAAAATGTACGAAAACATCGTCAAAGGCGAACACAAAATCGATGCCGGTATGCCTGAATCCTTCAACGTATTGGTTAAAGAGATTCGCTCACTGGGCTTGGATATCGATTTGGAACGTTACTAAACAGAAGTTTTCAGACGGCCTTTCAAGGTCGTCTGAAAAAGCGGTTTCAGAATAAGAATGAAGCAATCGGCATTTAGGCCGTCTGAAATCAAAAGTACCGTTTCACAATATCGAAAATCCGCCATGCGGTAAAAATACTTCCTTCAAGGAGCAAAAATGAATTTGTTGAACTTATTTAATCCGTTGCAAACTGCCGGCATGGAAGAAGAGTTTGATGCCATCAAAATCGGTATTGCCTCTCCCGAAACCATCCGCTCATGGTCTTATGGCGAAGTTAAAAAACCTGAAACCATCAACTACCGTACGTTCAAACCTGAGCGCGACGGTTTGTTCTGCGCCAAAATCTTTGGCCCTGTCAAGGACTATGAATGTTTGTGCGGTAAATACAAACGCTTGAAATTTAAAGGCGTAACCTGTGAAAAATGTGGCGTAGAAGTGACCCTGTCTAAAGTACGCCGCGAACGCATGGGCCACATTGAATTGGCTGCACCTGTTGCCCACATTTGGTTCTTGAAATCCCTGCCTTCCCGCTTGGGTATGGTATTGGACATGACTTTGCGCGATATCGAACGCGTATTGTACTTTGAAGCATTTGTGGTAACCGATCCCGGTATGACTCCGTTGCAACGTCGTCAATTACTGACTGAGGACGATTACTACAACAAACTGGACGAATACGGCGACGACTTCGATGCCAAAATGGGTGCAGAAGGTATCCGTGAATTGCTGCGTACCTTGGATATTACCGGCGAGATCGAAATTTTGCGTCAAGAGCTGGAATCTACCGGTTCTGACACCAAAATCAAAAAAATCGCCAAACGTTTGAAAGTATTGGAAGCCTTCCACCGTTCCGGTATGAAACTGGAATGGATGATTATGGATGTGCTGCCGGTATTGCCGCCTGATTTGCGTCCGTTGGTTCCATTGGATGGCGGTCGTTTTGCCACTTCCGATTTGAACGATTTGTACCGTCGTGTTATCAACCGTAACAACCGTCTGAAACGTCTGTTGGAATTGCATGCGCCTGACATCATCGTTCGTAACGAAAAACGTATGTTGCAAGAAGCAGTTGACTCTCTGTTGGATAACGGCCGCCGCGGTAAAGCCATGACTGGTGCCAACAAACGTCCGCTGAAATCATTGGCAGATATGATTAAAGGTAAAGGCGGCCGCTTCCGTCAAAACCTGCTGGGTAAACGTGTGGACTACTCCGGTCGTTCCGTGATTACCGTAGGCCCATACCTGCGTCTGCACCAATGTGGTCTGCCGAAAAAAATGGCGTTGGAACTGTTCAAACCATTTATTTTCCACAAATTGGAAAAACAAGGTTTGGCTTCTACCGTTAAAGCTGCGAAAAAATTGGTAGAACAAGAAGTACCTGAAGTATGGGATATCTTGGAAGAAGTGATCCGCGAACATCCGATTATGCTGAACCGTGCGCCAACCCTGCACCGTTTGGGTATTCAAGCGTTCGAACCTATCCTGATCGAAGGTAAAGCGATTCAGTTGCACCCATTGGTGTGTGCCGCATTTAACGCCGACTTTGACGGTGACCAAATGGCTGTACACGTTCCATTGAGCTTGGAAGCACAAATGGAAGCACGCACGCTGATGCTGGCTTCAAACAACGTATTGTCTCCAGCCAACGGCGAACCAATCATCGTACCTTCTCAAGATATCGTATTGGGTCTGTACTACATGACCCGCGACCGTATCAATGCCAAAGGCGAAGGCAGCCTGTTTGCCGATGTGAAAGAAGTGCATCGTGCATACCATACCAAACAGGTTGAACTGGGTACGAAAATTACCGTACGTCTGCGTGAATGGGTGAAAAACGAAGCAGGTGAGTTTGAGCCTGTTGTTAACCGTTACGAAACAACTGTCGGCCGTGCATTGTTGAGCGAAATCTTGCCTAAAGGCCTGCCGTTCGAGTACATCAACAAAGCGCTGAAGAAAAAAGAAATTTCTAAACTGATTAACGCATCATTCCGTCTGTGCGGCCTGCGTGACACAGTTATTTTCGCCGACCACTTGATGTACACCGGTTTCGGTTTTGCGGCTAAAGGCGGAATTTCCATTGCGGTTGACGATATGGAAATTCCGAAAGAAAAAGCAGCTTTGCTGGCCGAGGCTAATGCCGAAGTTAAAGAAATCGAAGATCAATACCGTCAAGGTTTGGTAACCAACGGTGAACGTTACAACAAAGTGGTCGATATTTGGGGTCGTGCCGGCGATAAGATCGCTAAAGCGATGATGGACAACCTGTCCAAACAAAAAGTCATCGACCGTGACGGCAACGAAGTTGATCAAGAGTCCTTCAACTCTATTTACATGATGGCCGACTCTGGTGCCCGTGGTTCTGCAGCTCAGATTAAACAGTTGTCCGGTATGCGTGGTTTGATGGCAAAACCTGACGGCTCGATTATTGAAACGCCTATTACCTCTAACTTCCGCGAAGGCCTGACCGTATTGCAATACTTTATTGCGACCCACGGTGCGCGTAAGGGTTTGGCGGATACCGCGTTGAAAACTGCAAACTCCGGTTACTTGACCCGTCGTTTGGTAGACGTAACCCAAGACTTGGTGGTTGTTGAAGACGATTGCGGTACTTCAGACGGCTTTGTCATGAAAGCAGTAGTACAAGGCGGTGACGTAATTGAAGCGTTGCGCGATCGTATTTTAGGCCGTGTTACAGCATCAGATGTTGTTGATCCTTCAACAGGAGAAACATTGGTTGAGGCAGGTACATTGCTGACTGAGAAATTAGTCGATATCATTGACCAATCTGGTGTTGACGAGGTTAAAGTCCGTACGCCAATTACTTGTAAAACCCGTCATGGTTTGTGTGCACACTGTTATGGCCGCGACTTGGCGCGCGGTAAACTGGTTAACGCTGGTGAAGCTGTAGGTGTGATTGCTGCACAATCCATTGGTGAGCCAGGTACTCAGCTGACCATGCGTACGTTCCACATTGGTGGTGCGGCATCTCGTGCGGCGGCAGCCAGCCAAGTAGAAGCTAAATCCAATGGTACAGCACGTTTCAGCAGTCAAATGCGTTATGTTGCCAACAACAAAGGCGAGTTGGTTGTCATTGGCCGTTCTTGTGAAGTAGTGATTCACGACGATATCGGTCGCGAACGTGAACGTCACAAAGTACCTTACGGTGCAATCCTGCTGGTACAAGACGGCGAAGCCATTAAAGCTGGTCAAACCTTGGCAACTTGGGATCCGCATACCCGTCCGATGATCACCGAACATGCAGGTATGGTGAAATTCGAAAACGTGGAAGAGGGTGTTACCGTTGCGAAACAGACCGACGATGTAACTGGTTTGTCTACTTTGGTAGTGATTGACGGCAAACGTCGTTCCTCTAGTGCTTCTAAACTGTTGCGTCCGACTGTCAAACTGTTGGATGAAAATGGTCTGGAAATTTGCATTCCTGGTACGACTACCCCAGTTTCTATGGCATTCCCGGTCGGTGCGGTGATTACCATTCGTGAAGGTCAGGAAGTCGGTAAGGGTGATGTGTTGGCGCGTATTCCACAAGCGTCTTCTAAAACCCGCGATATTACCGGTGGTCTGCCACGCGTAGCCGAATTGTTTGAAGCACGCGTGCCGAAAGATGCAGGTATGTTGGCTGAAATTACCGGTACCGTTTCCTTCGGTAAAGAAACCAAAGGTAAACAGCGCCTGATTATTACCGACGTAGACGGTGTAGCATACGAAACCCTGATTTCTAAAGAGAAACAGATTCTGGTACACGATGGTCAAGTGGTAAACCGCGGTGAAACCATCGTAGACGGTGCCGTAGATCCACACGACATTCTGCGTCTGCAAGGTATCGAAGCATTGGCTCGCTACATTGTTCAAGAGGTACAAGAGGTTTACCGCCTGCAAGGTGTGAAGATTTCCGATAAACACATCGAAGTCATCATCCGTCAAATGCTGCGTCGAGTGAACATTGTCGATTCCGGTGATACAGAGTTCATTACCGGCGAACAAGTTGAGCGTGGCGATGTGATGCTTGCCAATGAAAAAGCCATGGCTGAAGACAAAGAGCCGGCACGTTACGAAAATGTGTTGCTGGGTATTACCAAAGCTTCCTTGTCTACAGACAGCTTCATTTCAGCGGCATCGTTCCAAGAAACAACCCGCGTCTTGACAGAGGCCGCTATTATGGGCAAACAAGACGAGCTGCGTGGTTTGAAAGAGAACGTAATTGTTGGTCGTTTGATTCCTGCCGGTACAGGTTTGACCTACCACCGCAGTCGCCATCAACAATGGCAGCAAGCCGATCAAGAAACTTCTGAAACCGAAGCTTCAGACGAATAATCCCTCGGGATTGTTGTGAAAATAAAACCGCAAGCCAGTCTTGCGGTTTTATTTTTTAGAGGACTTAAAAGAGGGTAGAGTTTAAGGCCGTCTGAATAAATAAGGAAAGCAATGGAGAAAATAAGTAGAGAACCAAATTGCGGACTTATTTAAAATGACAAAGGCCGTCTGAATGTTTCAGACGGCCTTTGTTTCTAAAATTTAGGCATAAATTGGAAAACACCAAACTTTATCAGTCATTTGCTTGACTAAACCCTTGCAATAAAAATATAATTCCAATCTTGTCGACATGGTGTCGGCAAGTATTTAACTCAACAGGACGAGAAAATATGCCAACTATTAACCAATTGGTACGCAAAGGCCGTCAAAAGCCTGTGTACGTAAACAAAGTGCCTGCACTGGAAGCTTGCCCGCAAAAACGTGGCGTGTGCACCCGTGTATACACAACTACCCCTAAAAAACCTAACTCTGCATTGCGTAAAGTATGTAAAGTTCGCCTGACCAACGGTTTTGAAGTAATTTCATACATCGGTGGTGAAGGCCACAACCTGCAAGAGCACAGCGTCGTATTGATTCGCGGCGGTCGTGTAAAAGACTTGCCAGGTGTACGTTACCACACTGTACGCGGTTCTTTGGATACTGCAGGTGTTAAAGACCGTAAGCAAGCCCGTTCTAAATACGGTGCTAAGCGTCCTAAATAATTATCGGGACTCAAATAGGCACGTCGGCCGCCTAAGCTGAACAACGGCCGAGTAAGTGAATACTCAATTGGGTATTCATGGGAATTGCCCCAACTGAATAGATTAAAGGAAATTAAAATGCCAAGACGTAGAGAAGTCCCTAAGCGCGACGTACTGCCAGATCCTAAATTCGGCAGCGTTGAGCTGACTAAATTCATGAACGTATTGATGATTGACGGTAAAAAATCTGTTGCAGAACGTATCGTTTACGGTGCGCTGGAACAAATTGAGAAAAAAACCGGCAAAGTAGCAATCGAAGTATTTAACGAAGCCATTGCAAACGCCAAACCTATCGTGGAAGTGAAAAGCCGCCGTGTAGGTGGTGCAAACTACCAAGTTCCTGTTGAAGTTCGTCCTTCACGTCGTCTGGCTTTGGCAATGCGCTGGGTTCGCGACGCGGCCCGTAAACGTGGTGAGAAATCTATGGACCTGCGTTTGGCAGGCGAATTGATTGATGCGGCTGAAGGTCGTGGCGGTGCGTTGAAAAAACGTGAAGAAGTACACCGCATGGCTGAAGCTAACAAAGCATTCTCTCACTTCCGTTTCTAATATCGAAAGGCTAACAAAATGGCTCGTAAGACCCCTATCAGCCTGTATCGCAATATCGGTATTTCTGCCCATATTGACGCGGGTAAAACAACCACAACAGAACGTATTTTGTTCTATACAGGTTTGACTCATAAATTGGGCGAAGTGCATGACGGCGCGGCTACTACCGACTACATGGAACAAGAGCAAGAGCGTGGTATTACCATTACTTCTGCTGCTGTGACTTCTTATTGGTCCGGTATGGCGAAACAGTTCCCTGAGCACCGTTTCAACATCATCGACACCCCGGGACACGTTGACTTTACCGTAGAGGTAGAGCGTTCTATGCGTGTATTGGACGGCGCAGTAATGGTTTACTGTGCAGTAGGCGGTGTTCAACCTCAATCTGAAACCGTATGGCGTCAAGCTAATAAATACCAAGTACCTCGCTTGGCATTTGTAAACAAAATGGACCGTCAAGGTGCCAACTTCTTCCGCGTTGTTGAGCAAATGAAAACCCGTTTGCGCGCAAACCCAGTACCTATCGTGATTCCGGTTGGTGCGGAAGACAGCTTCAGCGGTGTTGTTGACCTGTTGAAAATGAAATCCATTATTTGGAATGAAGCCGATAAAGGTACAACCTTTACCTATGGCGATATTCCTGCTGAATTGGTTGAGACTGCTGAAGAATGGCGTCAAAACATGATTGAAGCTGCAGCAGAAGCCAGCGAAGAATTGATGGATAAATACTTGGGCGGTGATGAGCTGACTGAAGAAGAAATCGTAGGCGCATTGCGTCAACGTACTTTGGCTGGTGAAATTCAACCAATGTTGTGCGGTTCAGCATTTAAAAACAAAGGTGTTCAACGTATGTTGGATGCAGTTGTAGAATTGCTGCCTGCTCCTACCGACATTCCTCCAGTTCAAGGTGTTAACCCTAACACTGAAGAAGCCGACAGCCGTCAAGCCAGCGATGAAGAGAAATTCTCTGCATTGGCGTTCAAAATGTTGAACGATAAATACGTTGGTCAGTTGACTTTCATCCGCGTTTACTCTGGTGTTGTGAAATCCGGTGATACCGTATTGAACTCAGTAAAAGGTACTCGCGAACGTATCGGTCGTCTGGTGCAAATGACTGCTGCAGACCGTACTGAAATTGAAGAAGTACGCGCTGGTGATATTGCAGCTGCGATCGGTCTTAAAGACGTTACCACTGGTGAAACCCTGTGTGCTGAAAGCGCACCAATCATCTTGGAACGCATGGAATTCCCTGAGCCGGTAATTCACATTGCTGTTGAACCAAAAACCAAAGCCGACCAAGAGAAAATGGGTATTGCCCTGAACCGTCTGGCGAAAGAAGACCCTTCTTTCCGCGTTCGTACAGACGAAGAATCCGGTCAAACCATTATTTCCGGTATGGGTGAATTGCACTTGGAAATTATTGTTGATCGTATGAAACGCGAATTCGGTGTGGAAGCTAACATTGGTGCGCCTCAAGTTGCATACCGTGAAACTATCCGCAAAGAAGTTGAAGCTGAATACAAACACGCTAAACAATCCGGTGGTAAAGGTCAATACGGTCACGTTGTGATCAAAATGGAACCTATGGAGCCGGGTGGTGCAGGTTACGAATTTATCGACGAAATTAAAGGTGGTGTGATTCCTCGCGAATTCATTCCGTCTGTCGATAAAGGTATCCGCGATACCCTGCCTAACGGTATCGTTGCAGGTTACCCAGTAGTTGACGTACGCGTACGTTTGATCTTCGGTTCTTCACACGACGTTGACTCCTCTCAACTGGCGTTCGAATTGGCTGCTTCTCAAGCCTTTAAAGAAGGTATGCGTAAAGCCAATCCTGCTCTGCTTGAGCCAATCATGGCAGTTGAAGTGGAAACCCCTGAAGAATACATGGGTGACGTAATGGGCGACTTGAACCGTCGTCGTGGCGTTGTATTGGGTATGGATGATGACGGTATCGGCGGTAAAAAAGTCCGTGCCGAAGTACCTCTGGCAGAAATGTTCGGTTACTCAACCGACCTGCGTTCTGCAACCCAAGGTCGCGCTACTTACTCCATGGAGTTCAAAAAATACGCTGAAGCTCCTGCTCACGTAGCTGCTGCTGTAACTGAAGCCCGCAAAGGCTAATCAGAAAAGACCGTCTGAAACTGAAAATAAATTTTCAGACGGCCATTGTTCTTTAATCGATCTTTATATGTAAAGGAATTAGCTCATGGCTAAGGAAAAATTTGAACGTAGCAAACCGCACGTAAACGTTGGCACCATCGGTCACGTTGACCATGGTAAAACCACTCTGACTGCTGCTTTGACTACTATTTTGGCTAAAAAATTCGGTGGCGCTGCAAAAGCTTACGACCAAATCGACAACGCTCCTGAAGAAAAAGCTCGTGGTATTACCATTAATACCTCACACGTAGAATACGAAACTGAAACCCGTCACTACGCACACGTAGACTGCCCGGGCCACGCCGACTACGTTAAAAACATGATTACCGGTGCTGCCCAAATGGACGGCGCGATCTTGGTATGTTCTGCCGCTGACGGTCCTATGCCTCAAACTCGCGAACACATCCTGTTGGCTCGCCAAGTAGGTGTACCTTACATCATCGTATTCATGAACAAATGCGACATGGTTGACGATGCCGAGCTGTTGGAACTGGTTGAAATGGAAATCCGTGACTTGTTGTCAAGCTACGACTTCCCTGGCGACGACTGCCCAATCGTACAAGGTTCTGCACTGAAAGCTTTGGAAGGTGATGCTGCTTACGAAGAAAAAATCTTCGAATTGGCTGCTGCCTTGGACAGCTACATCCCAACACCTGAGCGTGCTGTGGACAAACCTTTCTTGTTGCCTATCGAAGACGTATTCTCTATCTCCGGCCGTGGTACAGTAGTAACCGGTCGTGTAGAGCGCGGTATCATCCACGTTGGTGACGAGATCGAAATCGTAGGTTTGAAAGAAACCCAAAAAACCACTTGCACCGGCGTTGAAATGTTCCGCAAACTGCTGGACGAAGGTCAAGCGGGTGACAACGTAGGCGTATTGCTGCGTGGTACTAAACGTGAAGACGTAGAGCGTGGTCAAGTATTGGCTAAACCAGGTACTATCACTCCTCACACCAAGTTCAAAGCAGAAGTATACGTACTGAGCAAAGAAGAGGGTGGTCGTCACACTCCATTCTTCGCTAACTACCGTCCACAATTCTACTTCCGTACTACTGACGTAACTGGTGCAGTTACTTTGGAAGAAGGCGTAGAAATGGTAATGCCAGGTGAGAACGTAACCATTACTGTAGAACTGATTGCGCCAATCGCTATGGAAGAAGGTCTGCGCTTTGCGATTCGCGAAGGTGGTCGTACCGTAGGTGCGGGTGTGGTTTCTTCTGTAATTGCTTAATTGAGGGATATTGATAAATGGCAAACCAAAAAATCCGTATCCGCCTGAAAGCTTATGATTACAGTCTGATTGACCGTTCTGCGCAAGAAATTGTTGAAACTGCCAAACGTACTGGCGCTGTTGTTAAAGGTCCGATTCCTTTGCCAACTAAAATCGAACGTTTCAACATCTTGCGTTCTCCTCACGTGAACAAAACTTCTCGTGAACAATTGGAAATCCGTACCCACTTGCGTCTGATGGACATCGTGGATTGGACTGACAAAACTACTGATGCACTGATGAAACTGGATCTTCCAGCAGGTGTGGATGTAGAAATTAAAGTTCAATAAGAACTAAAAAACCGAACAGCTTGGCTGTTCGGTTTTTTATAGAATTCTTAGGCCGTCTGAAAATTTTCAGATATTTGGCAACACTTCATCCGAAAAAAATGATGGGTTTAAGAAGTAAAATTGAAATTTTTGTTGATATTTCTTTGATTTGTCAATTATAATGGCGGACTTGGTACATCCGTATCAAGTTTAACTTTGTCTGAAAGGCAGGCCAATCGTAGCCCGCCCCTTTACTTAAAAGGAAAATAATCATGACTTTAGGTCTGGTTGGACGCAAAGTTGGTATGACTCGCGTGTTCGATGAACAGGGTGTTTCTGTTCCGGTAACCGTTTTGGATATGTCTGCCAACCGCGTTACACAAGTGAAATCCAAAGATACTGACGGCTACACTGCTGTACAAGTTACCTTTGGTCAGAAAAAAGCTAATCGTGTCAACAAAACTGAAGCCGGTCACTTTGCTAAAGCAGGTGTTGAAGCTGGTCGCGGTTTGGTTGAGTTTGCTTTGACTGAAGAAAAACTGGCTGAATTGAAAGCCGGTGATGAAATTACCGTTTCTATGTTTGAAGTTGGTCAATTGGTAGATGTAACCGGTACCTCTAAAGGTAAAGGTTTCTCTGGTACGATCAAACGTCATAACTTCGGTGCTCAACGTACTTCCCACGGTAACTCCCGTTCTCACCGTGTTCCTGGTTCTATCGGTATGGCACAAGACCCTGGTCGCGTGTTCCCTGGTAAACGTATGGCAGGTCAATACGGTAACACTAAAGCAACTGTTCAAAAATTGGAAGTTGTACGTGTTGATGTTGAACGCCAACTCTTGTTGGTTAAAGGTGCTGTTCCGGGTTCGGTTAACAGCGACGTCGTGGTTCGTCCTAGCGTGAAAGTAGGTGCGTAATGGAATTGAAAGTAATTGACGCTAAAGGACAAGTATCTGGCAGCTTGGCTGTTTCTGATGCTTTGTTTGCTCGTGAATACAATGAAGCTTTGGTTCACCAACTGGTTACTGCTTACTTGGCAAATGCCCGTTCTGGTAATCGTGCTCAAAAAACTCGTGCCGAAGTAAACCACTCTACTAAAAAGCCATGGCGCCAAAAAGGTACCGGTCGTGCTCGTTCCGGTATGACTTCTTCTCCGCTGTGGCGTAAAGGTGGTCGTGCATTCCCAAACAAACCTGACGAAAACTTCACTCAAAAAGTGAACCGTAAAATGTATCGTGCCGGTATGGCGACTATTTTATCCCAACTGGCTCGTGATGAACGTTTGTTTGCAATCGAAGCATTGACTGCTGAAACTCCTAAAACCAAAGTTTTTGCCGAACAAGTGAAAAACTTGGGTTTGGAGCAAGTTCTGTTTGTAACTAAACAGCTCGACGAGAATGTTTACTTGGCTTCACGCAACTTGCCTAACGTATTGGTTTTGGAAGCTCAACAAGTTGATCCTTACAGCTTGCTGCGTTACAAAAAAGTCGTTATCACTAAAGATGCAGTTGCACAATTAGAGGAGCAATGGGTATGAATCAACAACGTTTGACTCAAGTAATCTTGGCACCTATCGTTTCTGAAAAAAGCAACGTATTGGCTGAAAAACGTAACCAAATGACGTTTAAAGTTTTGGCAAATGCAACCAAACCTGAAATTAAAGCGGCTGTTGAGCTGCTGTTCGGCGTTCAAGTTGCAGACGTTACTACTGTTACCATTAAAGGTAAAGTTAAACGTTTTGGTCGTACTTTAGGTCGTCGCAGCGATGTTAAAAAGGCTTATGTAAGCCTGGCTGCCGGTCAAGAGTTGGATTTGGAAGCCGCTGCTGCAGCTGCAGATAAGGAATAAACAAAATGGCAATCGTTAAAATGAAGCCGACCTCTGCAGGCCGTCGCGGCATGGTTCGCGTGGTAACAGAAGGTTTGCACAAAGGTGCACCTTATGCACCTCTGCTGGAAAAGAAAAATTCTACTGCCGGTCGTAACAACAATGGTCATATCACTACCCGTCATAAAGGTGGTGGCCATAAACATCATTACCGCGTTGTAGATTTCAAACGTAACAAAGACGGTATCCCTGCGAAAGTAGAGCGTATCGAATATGACCCTAACCGTACTGCATTTATCGCACTGTTGTGCTATGCAGATGGTGAGCGTCGCTACATCATTGCTCCTCGTGGTATTCAAGCAGGTGCAGTATTGGTTTCCGGTGCTGAGGCTGCTATCAAAGTGGGTAACACTCTGCCGATCCGCAATATTCCTGTTGGTACAACTATTCACTGTATCGAAATGAAACCAGGTAAAGGTGCGCAAATTGCGCGTTCTGCTGGTGCTTCTGCGGTATTGCTTGCAAAAGAAGGTGCTTACGCACAAGTTCGTTTGCGTTCTGGTGAAGTACGCAAAATTAGCGTAAATTGCCGTGCAACTATCGGTGAAGTTGGTAACGAAGAACAAAGCCTGAAAAAAATCGGTAAAGCTGGTGCTAACCGCTGGCGTGGTATTCGTCCGACCGTTCGTGGTGTTGTAATGAACCCTGTTGATCACCCACATGGTGGTGGTGAAGGCCGTACTGGTGAGGCTCGCGAACCGGTTAGCCCATGGGGTACTCCTGCTAAGGGCTACCGTACTCGTAATAACAAACGCACGGATAACATGATTGTTCGTCGTCGTTACTCAAATAAAGGTTAATTAGTATGGCTCGTTCATTAAAAAAAGGCCCATATGTAGACCTGCATTTGCTGAAAAAAGTAGATGCTGCTCGTGCAAGCAACGACAAACGCCCAATTAAAACTTGGTCACGTCGTTCTACCATTTTGCCTGATTTTATCGGTCTGACTATCGCTGTTCATAACGGTCGCACTCACGTGCCTGTGTTCATCAGCGACAATATGGTTGGTCATAAATTAGGTGAGTTCTCATTGACCCGTACCTTTAAAGGCCACTTGGCTGATAAAAAGGCTAAAAAGAAATAAGGTGAATCATGAGAGTAAGTGCACAACATAAAAACGCCCGTATTTCAGCTCAAAAAGCTCGTTTGGTGGCTGATTTGATTCGTGGTAAAGACGTTGCCCAAGCTTTGAATATCTTGGCATTCAGCCCTAAAAAAGGTGCTGAGCTGATTAAAAAAGTATTGGAATCAGCAATCGCCAATGCCGAGCACAACAATGGTGCTGACATTGACGAACTGAAAGTGGTAACTATCTTTGTTGACAAAGGCCCAAGCTTGAAACGTTTCCAAGCTCGTGCCAAAGGTCGCGGTAACCGCATCGAGAAACAAACTTGTCATATTAATGTGACAGTGGGCAACTAAGGAAAAGCTATGGGACAAAAGATTAACCCTACAGGCTTTCGCCTGGCGGTAACTAAAGACTGGGCTTCAAAATGGTTTGCTAAAAGCACCGACTTTTCTACTGTTTTGAAACAAGATATTGATGTTCGTAACTACTTGCGTAAAAAACTGGCTAATGCTTCAGTTGGTCGCGTAGTGATCGAGCGTCCTGCTAAATCTGCACGTATTACCATTCACTCTGCTCGTCCAGGTGTGGTTATTGGTAAAAAAGGTGAGGATATTGAAATCTTGAAGCGTGACTTGCAAGCTTTGATGGGTGTGCCTGTTCATGTAAATATTGAAGAGATTCGTCGTCCTGAATTGGATGCACAAATCATTGCTGATGGTATTGCCCAGCAGCTTGAAAAACGTGTTCAATTCCGTCGCGCTATGAAACGTGCAATGCAAAATGCAATGCGTTCTGGTGCTAAAGGCATCAAGATCATGACTTCAGGCCGTTTGAATGGTGCAGATATCGCTCGTAGCGAATGGTACCGTGAAGGTCGTGTGCCTTTGCATACTTTGCGTGCGAACGTAGATTATGCAACTAGCGAAGCACACACCACTTATGGTGTGCTGGGTCTGAAAGTTTGGGTTTATACAGAAGGTAATATTAAATCTTCTAAACCTGAGCATGAGAAGAAACAAAGAAAGGCAGGTGGACGTAATGCTGCAGCCAACTAGACTGAAATATCGCAAGCAACAAAAAGGTCGTAATACCGGTATTGCTACTCGCGGTAACAAAGTAAGTTTCGGTGAGTTCGGTTTGAAAGCCGTAGGCCGTGGTCGTTTGACTGCCCGCCAAATCGAAGCTGCTCGTCGTACTATGACTCGTCATATTAAACGTGGCGGTCGTATTTGGATTCGTGTATTCCCTGATAAACCAATTACTGAGAAACCTATCCAAGTTCGTATGGGTGGCGGTAAAGGTAATGTGGAATATTACATTGCTGAAGTTAAACCAGGCAAAGTATTGTACGAAATGGACGGTGTTCCTGAGTCTTTGGCTCGTGAAGCATTTGAATTGGCCGCTGCCAAATTGCCTATTCCTACAACCTTTGTAGTAAGACAGGTGGGTCAATAATGAAAGCAAATGAATTGAAAGACAAATCTATTGAGCAATTAAACACTGATTTGTTGGACTTGTTGAAAGCTCAGTTTGGCTTACGCATGCAAAATGCAACCGGTCAGTTGGGTAAATCTAGCGAGTTGAAACGTGTACGTCGCGATATTGCTCGTATTAAAACCATTTTAACTGAAAAAGGTGCTAAGTAATGAGCGAAGCTAAAAATGTTCGTACTTTGCAAGGCAAAGTGGTAAGCGACAAAATGGACAAAACTGTTACAGTATTGGTTGAGCGTAAAGTTAAACATCCTCTGTACGGTAAAATTATTCGTTTATCAACTAAAATCCATGCTCATGATGAAAACAATCAATATGGCATTGGTGATGTAGTGGTAATCGAGGAATCTCGTCCTTTGTCAAAAACCAAGTCTTGGGTTGTAAAAGAATTGGTTGAGAAAGCGCGTACTGTTTGATTTAAAACACAGTAATGTAGCTTAATAAGAAACGAAGTCTTGCAGCAAAGTTAATTTGCGTGTAAACTTCGTTTCTTATCTTCCAGCTTCTTATGGAAGTTTCTCTCCCTTCGGGATCCAAGACTGGTTTACTAGAACCGTGATGGTTTCATTTAATAAGCAGCTTAAAGTAAGGTGCGAGTTATATGAAAGTGGTAAATTAAGTTGGTTAATTTAAAGGTACTAATATGATTCAAATGCAGACCATCTTAGATGTGGCTGATAACTCTGGTGCGCGTCGCGTAATGTGCATCAAAGTATTAGGCGGATCTAAGCGTCGCTACGCTTCTGTTGGCGATATTATTAAAGTTGCAGTTAAAGATGCAGCCCCACGTGGTCGTGTCAAAAAAGGTGATGTATACAATGCGGTAGTTGTTCGTACTGCTAAGGGTGTGCGTCGTCCTGATGGTGCGTTAATTAAATTCGATAACAATGCTGCTGTGTTGTTGAATAATAAACTTGAACCTCTGGGTACTCGTATTTTTGGTCCGGTAACCCGTGAATTGCGTACTGAGCGATTTATGAAAATCGTTTCATTGGCGCCTGAAGTATTATAAGGAATAGCGCGATGAATAAAATCATTAAAGGCGATCAGGTTGTAGTGATTACTGGTAAAGATAAAGGTAAGCAAGGTCAAGTAGTTCGAGTATTGGGTGATAAAGTTGTTGTTGAGGGTGTTAATGTTGTAAAACGCCATCAAAAACCTAATCCAATGCGTGGTATTGAGGGTGGTATTATTACTAAAGAAATGCCTTTGGATATTTCTAATATTGCAATCCTGAATCCGGAAACTAATAAAGCAGACCGTGTTGGTATTAAGCTGATTGAAAATGAAGGCAAAGTTAAACGCGTTCGTTTCTTCAAATCAAATGGCTCTATCATTGGAGCATAAGGAGATAACATGGCTCGTTTGAGAGAGTTTTATAAAGATACAGTTGTTCCTGAATTGGTTAAACAATTTGGTTACAAATCAGTAATGGAAGTTCCACGTATTGAAAAAATCACCTTGAATATGGGTGTAGGTGAAGCTGTTGCTGATAAAAAAGTTATGGAGCACGCTGTTTCTGATTTAGAGAAAATTGCTGGCCAAAAACCAGTTGTTACTGTTGCTCGTAAATCTATCGCAGGTTTTAAAATCCGTGATAACTATCCAGTTGGTTGCAAAGTAACTTTGCGTCGTGATCAAATGTTTGAATTTTTAGATCGTTTGATTACTATTGCATTGCCTCGCGTACGTGACTTCCGTGGTGTAAGCGGTAAATCATTTGATGGTCGTGGCAATTACAATATGGGCGTTCGCGAGCAAATTATTTTCCCGGAAATTGAATACGATAAAATCGATGCTTTGCGTGGTTTGAATATTACTATTACAACTACTGCAAAAACTGATGAAGAAGCGAAAGCTTTGTTGTCACTGTTCAAGTTTCCGTTTAAAGGATAATCATGGCTAAGAAAGCACTTATTAATCGTGAGCTGAAACGTCAAGCATTGGCGAAAAAGTTTGCAGCTAAACGTGAGGCAATTTTCGCTGTTATTAATGATGCTAATGCGACTGAAGAAGAACGTTTTGAAGCACGTTTGAAATTTCAATCCATTCCTCGTAATGCAGCACCTGTACGTCAACGTCGTCGTTGTGCTTTAACAGGTCGTCCTCGTGGCACTTTCCGTAAATTTGGTTTGGGCCGTATTAAAATCCGTGAAATCGCTATGCGTGGCGAGATCCCTGGTGTTGTTAAAGCTAGCTGGTAATAGGAGTATAAATAATGAGTATGCATGATCCTATTTCCGATATGTTGACTCGTATTCGCAATGCGCAACGTGCTAATAAAGCAGCAGTTGCCATGCCTTCTTCTAAACTGAAATGTGCAATTGCAAAAGTTCTGAAAGAAGAAGGTTATATCGAGGATTTTGCGGTTTCTGCTGATGCAAAACCGGTATTGGAAATTCAATTGAAATACTATGCAGGTCGTCCTGTGATTGAGCAAATTAAACGTGTTTCACGTCCAGGTTTGCGTATTTACAAAGCATCAAGTGAGATCCCTAGCGTAATGAATGGTTTGGGTGTCGCTATTGTTAGTACTTCTAAAGGTGTAATGACTGATCGCAAAGCCCGTTCTGAGGGTGTTGGTGGTGAGTTGTTGTGCATCGTAGCCTAGTGGAGAAAAGTAAATGTCACGCGTCGCAAAAAACCCAGTGACTGTTCCTACTGGTGTAGAAGTAAAATTCGGAACAGATGCATTGGTTATCAAAGGTAAAAACGGTGAGTTGTCTTTTCCTTTGCATTCCGATGTTGCTATTGAACTGAACGATGGTAAATTGACTTTTGCTGCAAAAAATGACAGTAAGCAGGCTAATGCTATGTCTGGTACTGCTCGTGCATTAGTTAATAACATGGTTAAGGGTGTTTCTGAAGGTTTTGAGAAAAAACTTCAATTGATTGGTGTGGGTTATCGTGCCCAAGCTCAAGGTAAAGTTTTGAACCTGTCTTTGGGTTTCTCTCATCCAATCGTATATGAAATGCCTGAAGGTGTTTCCGTTCAAACTCCTAGCCAAACAGAAATCGTTTTGACTGGTGCAGATAAACAAGTGGTTGGCCAAGTCGCTGCTGAAATTCGTGCATTCCGTTCTCCTGAGCCTTATAAAGGTAAAGGTGTTCGTTATGTAGGTGAAGTAGTAGTGATGAAAGAAGCCAAGAAAAAATAATTGAGGTTCACTAATGGATAAACATACAACCCGACTCCGTCGTGCACGCAAAACCCGTGCGCGTATTGCGGACTTGAAAATGGTAAGATTATGTGTGTTCCGCAGCAATAATCATATTTATGCTCAAGTAATTAGTGCTGAAGGTGATAAAGTATTGGCTCAAGCCTCTACATTGGAAGCTGAAGTACGTAGTAGCCTGAAATCAGGTAGCAACGTTGAAGCAGCAGCTGTAGTTGGTAAGCGTATTGCTGAAAAAGCTAAAGCAGTGGGTGTTGAAAAAGTTGCTTTTGACCGTTCAGGTTTCCAATATCACGGTCGTGTGAAAGCTTTGGCTGAAGCTGCACGTGAAAATGGTTTAAGCTTCTAATATTTGGAGACTTTCAGATGGCAAAACATGAAATTGAAGAACGCGGTGACGGCCTGATTGAAAAGATGGTCGCAGTTAATCGCGTGACTAAAGTAGTTAAAGGTGGCCGTATCATGGCTTTCTCTGCACTGACTGTTGTTGGTGATGGTGATGGTCGCATCGGTATGGGCAAAGGTAAATCAAAAGAAGTACCAGTTGCTGTTCAAAAAGCAATGGATCAAGCTCGTCGCTCTATGATTAAAGTGCCTTTGAAAAACGGTACTATTCATCATGAGGTTATTGGTCGTCATGGTGCTACTAAGGTATTTATGCAACCTGCTAAAGAAGGTAGCGGTGTGAAAGCTGGTGGTCCAATGCGTTTAGTATTTGATGCTATGGGTATCCATAACATTTCAGCTAAAGTACATGGTTCTACTAATCCTTACAATATTGTACGCGCTACATTAGACGGTTTGTCTAAACTGTATACCCCTGCTGATATTGCTGCAAAACGTGGCTTGACAGTAGAAGATATTTTGGGAGCTAACCATGACTGAGCAAAAAAAGATTAAAGTTACATTGGTTAAGAGCCTGATCGGTACAATTGAATCTCATCGTGCATGTGCTCGTGGTTTGGGTTTGCGTCGCCGTGAACATACTGTAGAGGTTTTGGATACCCCTGAAAACCGTGGTATGATCAATAAAATCAGCTACTTGTTGAAAGTGGAGTCTTAATATGTTTTTGAATACTATTCAACCTGCTGAGGGTGCTACTCACGCTAGTCGTCGTGTAGGCCGTGGTATTGGTAGCGGCTTAGGTAAGACAGGTGGTCGTGGTCATAAAGGTCAAAAAAGCCGTTCTGGTGGCTTCCACAAGGTAGGTTTTGAAGGCGGTCAAATGCCTTTGCAACGTCGTCTGCCGAAACGTGGTTTCAAATCTTTGACTGCAGCCGCTAATGCTGAAGTTCGTTTGAGTGAATTGAATCTGATTGCTGTTAACGAGATTGATGTCTTGGTTCTTAAACAAGCTGGTCTGATTCCTGCAACTGCTTCTAATGTAAAAGTTATTGCTTCTGGTGAAATCTCAAAAGCGGTTACCTTGAAAGGTGTAAAAGCTACTAAAGGTGCTAAAGCTGCTATTGAAGCTACCGGTGGTAAAGTAGAAGAATAAGGCTTGCACTACAGTGGCTAATCAACAATCTTTATCAGGATTATCCAAATTTGGTGATCTGAAAAAACGTCTGGTGTTCCTTTTAGGTGCTTTGGTCGTTTTCCGTATTGGTGCTCATATACCGGTACCGGGCGTAGATGCTGTTGCATTAGCTAAGTTATACGAAGGCGCTGCAAACGGCATATTCGGAATGTTAAATATGTTCTCGGGTGGTTCGTTGGAGCGCTTTAGTATATTTGCAATAGGTATCATGCCTTATATTTCATCGTCGATTATTGTTCAGCTTGCTTCTGAAATTGTTCCTTCTTTAAAAGCTTTAAAGAAGGAAGGTGAGGCTGGTAGGAAAATAATTACGAAATATACTAGGTATGGGACGGTATTATTGGCTGTATTGCAAAGCTTTGGTGTTGCAACATTTGTTTATCAACAAGGTGTTGTTGTAACGAGTTCGCTTGAGTTTCATATTTCTACAGTAGTCTGTTTGGTTACAGGTACTATGTTTCTAATGTGGTTAGGGGAACAAATTACCGAGCGTGGTATTGGTAATGGTATTTCTTTAATTATTACAGCAGGCATTGTATCGGGTATCCCATCCGGTATTGTTCGGTTGTTAACTTTGACTGAACAAGGCTCTATGAGTATGTTGATGGCGGTATCAATTGTGATTGGTATTTTGCTGTTGATCTATGCTGTAGTTTATTTTGAGAGTGCTCAGCGTAAAGTTCCTGTGCATTATGCTAAAAGACAGTTTGGCTCTGGAGTGATGCCGGGACAAAGCATTCATATGCCGTTCAAGCTAAATATGGCAGGTGTTATTCCTCCTATTTTTGCTTCCAGTATTATTTTATTTCCATCTACACTTTTAGGTTGGTTTGGTTCAAATAGTACGAATTCTGTTCTTCATAAGGTTGCTGCAATGCTGCAACACGGACAGCCTTTATATATTGTATTATTTGCCACAACTATCATCTTTTTCTGCTATTTCTATACTGCTTTAGTATTTAGCCCTAAAGAGATGGCTGAAAATTTGAAGAAGAGTGGTGCATTTGTGCCAGGTATTCGCCCAGGTGAGCAAACCTCTAGATATTTGGAAAAAGTGGTACTGAGACTGACATTATTTGGTGCTTTGTACATTACTACAATCTGTCTGATACCTGAATTTTTAACGACAGCATTGAAGGTTCCTTTCTATTTAGGTGGAACATCTTTGCTTATTTTGGTTGTCGTTACAATGGATTTTAGGACGCAAATCAATTCGTATCGAATGAGTAGTCAGTATGAAGACTTGATGAGTCGTCCAGATATGAAATCTTTGTCACGTAAGTAGGCTTATGGCTAAAGAAGATACCATACAGATGCAGGGTGAAATCCTTGAGACTTTGCCCAATGCAACATTTAAAGTAAAACTGGAAAATGATCATGTAGTACTTGGTCATATATCTGGCAAAATGCGGATGCACTATATCCGTATTTCTCCAGGTGATAAGGTAACAGTTGAATTAACTCCTTATGATTTAACCCGTGCTCGGATTGTTTTCCGAGCAAGATAAACGATAAAAGGAAATAAAATGCGTGTACAACCTTCTGTAAAGAAAATTTGTCGCAATTGCAAGATTATTCGTCGTAATCGTGTAGTTCGCGTAATTTGTACTGACCCACGTCACAAACAACGTCAAGGTTAAGAAGCTAGTTTTCTTAACTATTGATTTTGTGGTATAGTGACATAATTTGCCCTAAAAAGGAAAAAATATGGCTCGTATTGCAGGGGTAAATATCCCTAATAATGCCCATATCGTAATTGGCCTTCAGGCTATTTATGGTATTGGTGCGACTCGTGCTAAATTGATTTGTGAGGCAGCAAATATTGCTCCTACTACTAAAGCAAAAGATTTGGACGAGGCTCAATTAGACGCTTTGCGTGAGCAAGTTGCTAAATATGAAGTTGAAGGTGATTTGCGTCGTGAAGTAACGATGAGCATTAAACGACTGATGGATATGGGTTGCTATCGTGGCTTCCGTCATCGTCGTGGCTTGCCTTGTCGTGGTCAACGCACTCGCACAAATGCCCGTACCCGTAAAGGTCCGCGCAAAGCGATTGCCGGTAAGAAATAAATTTTAAGGAATTTGATTAATGGCTAAAGCAAACACAGCTTCGCGTGTACGTAAAAAAGTACGTAAAACCGTAAGCGAAGGTATTGTGCACGTTCATGCATCTTTCAACAATACCATCATTACAATCACTGACCGTCAAGGCAATGCATTGTCTTGGGCTACCTCTGGCGGCGCTGGTTTTAAAGGTTCTCGTAAAAGTACACCATTTGCAGCACAAGTTGCAGCAGAAGCAGCTGGTAAAGTTGCCCAAGAGTATGGCGTTAAAAATTTAGAAGTCCGCATTAAAGGCCCTGGCCCTGGTCGCGAATCTTCTGTACGTGCTTTAAACGCTCTTGGTTTCAAGATTACCAGCATTACTGACGTTACCCCGTTGCCTCATAACGGTTGCCGTCCGCCTAAAAAACGTCGTATTTAATATTGGAGTGATTTAAAACATGGCACGTTATATTGGCCCTAAATGTAAATTAGCACGTCGCGAAGGTACGGATCTGTTTTTGAAGAGTGCACGTCGCTCTTTGGATTCAAAATGTAAAATGGATTCTGCACCTGGTCAGCACGGTGCGAAAAAACCACGTTTGTCAGACTACGGTTTGCAATTGCGTGAAAAACAAAAAATCCGTCGTATTTATGGCGTGTTAGAACGCCAATTCCGTCGTTACTTTGCGGAAGCTGATCGTCGTAAAGGTTCTACCGGTGAATTGCTGTTGCAATTGCTGGAGTCCCGTTTGGATAATGTCGTTTATCGTATGGGTTTTGGCTCTACCCGCGCTGAAGCACGTCAATTGGTTTCTCACAAAGCTATCGTCGTAAACGGTCAAGTTGTTAATATCCCTTCTTTCCAAGTTAAAGCAGGTGATGTTGTAGCTGTTCGTGAAAAAGCTAAGAAACAAGTACGTATCCAAGAAGCATTGAGCCTGGCTACTCAAATTGGCTTGCCAAGCTGGGTGTCTGTTGATGCCGACAAATTGGAAGGCGTATTCAAAAATATGCCGGATCGCTCAGAATTGTCTGGCGATATTAATGAACAGCTGGTGGTAGAGTTCTACTCTAAATAATGCTAGCTCAATGAGGGACAGTTAAATGCAAAATAGCACAACCGAATTTTTGAAACCTCGTCAAATCGATGTAGATACTTTGTCTTCCACTCGGGCCAAGGTGTCTATGCAGCCATTTGAACGTGGTTTTGGTCATACTTTAGGTAATGCTTTGCGTCGTATCTTACTGTCATCCATGAATGGCTTTGCCCCAACTGAAGTAGTTATTTCCGGCGTATTGCACGAATACTCTACTATTGATGGTGTTCAGGAGGATGTTGTTGATGTTCTCTTGAACATTAAAGGTATCGTATTCAAGCTTCACGGTCGTAACCAAGTTCAGTTGACTTTGAAAAAAACAGGTGCCGGTGCAGTTGTAGCCGGTGATATTGATTTGCCACACGATGTGGAAATTATCAATCCTGAGCATGTTATTTGCCACTTGGCTGACAATGGCCAAATTGACATGGAAATTAAAGTAGAGCAAGGTCGTGGTTATCAATCTGTTTCAGGCCGTCGCGTATTGCGTGATGAGAACAAACAGATTGGTGCGATTCAGTTGGATGCGAGCTTTTCGCCCATCAGTCGTGTTAGCTTTGAAGTTGAACCTGCACGCGTAGAGCAACGCACGGATTTGGATAAATTGGTTTTGGATATTGAAACCAATGGTTCTATTGATCCGGAAGAGGCTGTACGTAGTGCCGCACGTATCTTAATTGACCAAATGTCTATTTTTGCAGATCTGCAAGGTACTCCGGTTGAAGAGGTTGAAGAAAAAGCGCCTCCTATCGATCCTATCTTGCTGCGTCCTGTAGATGATTTGGAATTAACCGTACGTTCAGCTAATTGTCTGAAAGCTGAAGATATTTACTATATTGGCGATTTGATTCAACGTACTGAAACCGAGCTTCTCAAGACCCCTAATTTGGGTCGTAAATCTTTGAATGAGATCAAAGAAGTGTTGGCCTCTAAAGGTCTGACATTAGGTTCTAAATTAGAAGCTTGGCCGCCTGTAGGCTTAGAAAAGCCGTAAGTTTGAAGATTAAAGGATAATGACATGCGTCATCGTAATGGCAACCGCAAATTAAACCGTACTAGCAGCCACCGTGCTGCGATGCTGCGCAATATGGCGAATTCCTTGTTGACTCACGAAACCATCGTGACAACTTTGCCTAAAGCAAAAGAATTGCGCCGCGTAGTTGAGCCCTTGATTACCTTGGGCAAAAAACCTTCTTTGGCAAACCGTCGTTTGGCTTTTGACCGCACTCGCGATCGTGATGTTGTAGTTAAATTGTTTGACGAATTGGGTCCACGCTTTGCTGCTCGTAACGGCGGCTATGTTCGTGTACTGAAATACGGTTTCCGTAAAGGCGACAATGCTCCTTTGGCATTGGTTGAATTGGTTGATAAAGCAGCTGATTCTGCTGAATAAGCACATTAATATGAAAGCACTACCTGTTTAGGTGGTGCTTTTTTATTTGGATGGCCCCTTTCTCATTTCGCAGTGCTACAATAAACAGCGACTGATTATGTTGTGTCTCAGAGTTGTAGCTCCCTTTCTCATTTCGCAGTGCTACAATGGCTTTAAGGGCTTCCTCTTCGTCTTCAGAGTTGTAGCTCCCTTTCTCATTTCGCAGTGCTACAATGCGGCATATTGTTGGCAGCCTCTTTTATCAGTTGTAGCTCCCTTTCTCATTTCGCAGTGCTACAATAATTCGTTTTTCCTTGTACGGATTAAACGGGTTGTAGCTCCCTTATATATTTCGCTCCATCGAGGGGCGCAATTTTTTACACTTCTTATAGAACTTTAAGCCCCTTTAACTCTAGCCAGTGAAGGGGCTTTCTTATGTGCATCGCATTTTATACAGTCAATTCAGATAGTTTTTACAGTTTTGAAGAACAAAGAGCCGTTATCGTCCGCGTTTTCAAAGATGATGAGCTTGTAGAAACCGTTTCATTTCCTATTACAAATCCCAAACAAAAATATAAAACAGAAAAACAGGCTGAAGAGTATGGCCGTCTTGCTGTCCGTTCTATTTTGAACCAATGGGAGGCAGACGCATGAGAGCCGAAGAGAGAGCAGAAACGGCGGGGGCGTGTGGGGGCGCGCCTTGCGCGCCGCAAACGGCCACGCCGTTGAATGCCCCCCCTAGGCTAATAGGGGGGGAGCAAAAAAAACCTAATCCACAAAGTGGGGAGCAAACCGAAAAAACCGATCAAGTCGAATTTGAATATTTTTCCCAATACGTAACCGACGGAAAAGGCCGTTTGATAGAAATTCCGCTAAGACGCGGTAGGGAAGACGGCGCATTCATCGACCAGATCACATTTACGATACATGAGGAATCCATACCCAAAGTAACCCAAAAAGCCTATGTAACAGACGCAGAGTACCTCACAAAGTACAGCGAACTGCTGCAAGAGATTCTAGGCTTCGGCATCAGTGCCAAACTGCCTTACAAAGGCAAATTCTTCTATCAATCCTGTTATCAGCTCGGCCCGAAAAACGTTGAGTACGGCAAAGTTCACTACGGCGGCCAAAGAGAAACAATACTTGTAGAGTTGAACGGCACCGGATGCACCGCAGCTAAACCCGGTTGGGAAAACAGGCTTTATGAATTTCTGCAAAAGTGTGTCCGGCCAAAAATAACAAGGGTTGACGTAGCACATGATTTTTTCAATGGAGAGTACACGCCCGAGCAGGCTTTAACCGGTCACGATAACGGCCTTTTTGACTGCCACAACGTCCGCCCGAAAAGCGAATGTAAAGGCGTTTCTTGGAGACACGAAGATGGCAGCGGCAAAAGCTTCTATATCGGCAAACGCGGCAACGCCAAATACACCCGGATTTATGAAAAAGGCAAGCAGTTAGGCGATAAATCAAGCCCTTGGGTTCGATTTGAAACAGAGTTCAGAAACGGAGATATAGAAGTACCATTAGACATATTGATTCACGCCGGTGCGTATCTTGGCGGAGCGTATCCCGTCTGTGAACAGATATTCAAATGCGAAGCCAAGCGCATGGATTCAACGGTTAAAGAGGTCAATCTCACGTTTGAACACAAACAATTTTACGCAAGGCAGCAAGTCGGCAAATGGGTCAATTTTTTAAAAGATATCGGTTGGTCGGCTGAAGAAATCGTCAAAGATTTGACTAAAGGCATTGAAGGCTATCCCAAAGGTCTCCAGCCAGAAGAGTACGACAGCAGCACAGCCAGCGCTTTTTATATCCATGAAGAGCAAAAAGCCATAAACGACCTGAATATCGAAGTCTTAGATTTTGAATTAAATCAGGCAGTGCAATACGAGTATCCGCAAGACATGCAGAAACAGCATGAGCGCGATTTTGACAAAGAGCAGTATCAAATATCAGATCAGTTAGAAGACTGGAAATATTTATAAAACCAAAGAAAGGCTATAACCATGTTTGATCAAGTACAAGTAACCACATACCCCGCCACGCTCCTGGGCGCTAAACAGTTTAAAGGCGAGATTGACGGCAACAAAATCGACACCTGTACCGTACTTGTCGCCAGCCCCATGCCCGCCAACGGCAATAGCGTAGGCTTTACCGCTGCCAGCATGAAATTTGGCGAAAGCCACAATTTCGATCGGCTGAAAAACCTCAAATTCCCCTGTTCCGTAAATGTAACCGTCTCAATGGAATCTACCGGCAAAGGCTTAGTACCCAAGCTGCTTGATTTTGAAGTGAAAGGCGTGGCGCCCAAAGCCTAAGGCAGAAAGGCCGAAATATGAGCAGGTATCAGCAAAAATTTATCGTTCAGGAACTGGAAAACTATGAATTCATCTGCCCCGATCAGTTTGGCGACATCGGATTTACCCAAAATCTGAAAGAAGCCGGACAGTATGAAAGCTATGAAGACGCATTCAATGCCGGATTAGAAGAGATTGGCGGACATTTTCAGGTTTTCAGCTTCTATATCAGAGAAGAATAAAAGTTAACAGGCTCGGCGGGCGGTCTGTCAAA
The DNA here is from genome assembly GCF_051958545.1 of Neisseria sp. P0009.S010. Classification (NCBI taxonomy): domain Bacteria; kingdom Pseudomonadati; phylum Pseudomonadota; class Betaproteobacteria; order Neisseriales; family Neisseriaceae; genus Neisseria; species Neisseria sp. P0009.S010. The sequence continues at coordinate 87,312 of NZ_JBQCVH010000006.1, read as the reverse complement.
CCTTCACATAGCCCGCAACAATCAAGGAATAATTATGAACAGAAATAAATTACCCCTATCATTTAAATTAAGTTTGGTTGGGTTGGTTTTTTTCCTACTGGTTTTAATTGTATCGGTTTGGTACCTGTACGGTTAAAAGACTTGCGGTCAGTCTAAAAACAACCGCATCACTTTTTTATAAACCTTTATTGAAAGGAAAACGCTATGAAACTTTTAAACGTAGCAAAAAAATATGGCAATAAAGTTATTGCTGCAACAGCCCTGACAACCGCTTCCGCCCTGGCTGCTGCCGAAGGCGTCGATTTGTCCGGTATTGGTACTACTGCTGCTGCAGAAATTGCAAAATTTGCCGTAATGGTATCTGCGATTGGTGCTGCCGTTTTGTCGGTTATCGTGTTGATGCAAGGCTTTCGCATGGCCTTTAGCATGGTTAAAACGGCTAAATAACTGAAAGGGTAGGACATGGGGTATCGCGTCGGATTGCAATGCTTTTTATCGAACGAAGAAGCGCATGATTATGTGTTGTCTCAAGTCCTACCTACCGTAACGGCGGATGGCAAATTTGTCCGACCTTACAAAAACGGCAAAGACTGGTATTTGAACGAGCAGAAAATCAATTTGAGTTTTCCGCAATGTGACATAGCAGAACAAATACAATTCGGCGTATTGGTCGGCGCGCCGTTCATAGTCTTATTGGTGCTTGTATTCGGTATCAGGATGATAAAACGGTTGATTGAATCAGTTACGGAGAATAAAGGGGGTGGAGATGATTGACTTTTGGTTTTTATACGGATTCGGCGCGGTCTGTTTGGCATCGCTGATATTTTTTTGATATTCAAAAAGGGTATAATCCCGACTTTCTGTAACCGTTACGAAAGTTAGGATTATGTTAGAAAAGAATGAAAAGGATTTTTTCTATATAACTGAATTTGAATTAGATGAATTATCTAAATTCTATTTAGAAAAACCTTTATCTTTTGTATTTTATTCATATTTAGAAGAAACTGGATATTTGAAAAAATTCTCTTTAGATAAATGTCAGAATTTTTTTAATAGAATAAATTTCAATAAGGCATGTTTTGAAGTTTTATTTAAAGATAATTCAGTTTTCACTATTGGAAATGGTGAAATAAATGTTACGGGTTTTGACAATAATTTTTCTATTAGGTTTGAGCTTTGAATCTTTTGCTGGTGATTTGCAAGTTAGAAACGGTAAATTAGCCTATCCTTTGACTGAAAAATTTAATGAAAATGGTTTCAGACCTTGGAAAATTATTGGTGGTGGAATTGATCAAGAGTATCAGTCTAGATTCGACAAATCACTTCATGTTCGCGAAGCCTCTACCGGTCTCCGTTCCGCCTCAACTGTACCCGTAACGATAGAAGCCCAAGTATCTCGAAAAGCCGTCCTTTCAGGCGCATTTCGCCTGGTAAAAGCAGGTGCAAAACTTGCTTTAAAAGCTGCTCCTTATGTTGGTGCTGCTTCATATGCTTATGATGCCTATCAGGCCGTTAATCCGTCTCTTGAATCTGCTGGATATGAATACAATGATGTAAGCAACGAGTATTTAAAAGTTTATAAAGATGCTTTATGTACGATTGATAAAGATTCCTGTGTAGGCGTTGATACATCTGTTATGCGTGCATTAAGTAAAGGTGGCGTTAGTGAAAAACAAGCTCAACAATTATTAGTAATGCAAGTTGAATCAGAATTTAAAAAGTATTTTGATAATGTCATAAAACCTAATGAACCAGGTATTTATTTTATAAATTGTTTTTGGCTCGATGGAGTAGCCTGTGAAACTAGTAAACAATCTCGATATGGTTATTATTTTCAAAATAGAGCTTTAACAAAAATTTTAGAAGAGGATGAATTTTTAAATATTGCCACTTCTATAATTGACGGAAATCCTACCCCTTTTGTAGAAGGTACGGGCAAACCTGAATATAAAGAAAATATCAAAGTCCCTGCCGGTACAGTTGTAACCATTGGCCCTGTCACTCCCGAAAATGGCAAGCCGGTGCAAATTACCATTACTTTCGGTCAAGATTCAAACGGCAAAACAAACGCAACGGTAATCACAACCCCGCGTCCCGACCTCACACCGGGCAGCCCTGCAGCTCCTAAAACCAACTCAACACCTACACCGGGAGAAAATGGCAAGCCTGGCTCTCAACCAGACCCAACGCCTGACGGTAGCCCGTCCGATAAGCCAAAACCAGATCCTGACGACAGCCCTAGCGGCAAAGACAATCCAAAACCCGACGATAAGCCCGACCCTGACAGCAAAGACGATCCAAAAAAAGATGAAGGACCTAAAGAGGATGACAAGCCCAAAGAAGACGGAGGTTTGCTTTGTAAAGTGTTTCCGAATATTTTGGCCTGCGACGAATTGCCCGAAAAAGAAGAACCTGATTTAGAGATTCCCGAAGAACAAATAGATTTGAACTTCACACCTGACAATACTTTTAGAGAGTATGGCGAATGCCCTGCTCCGGTAACGTTTCAGGCATTGGGTGCTGAATACAGAATCAGTCTTGAGCCTGCGTGTAATTTAGCTGCCATGATTAGACCCTTTATTATCGCTATGGCTTGGCTGGTGGCTTCGTTCTTCGTGTCTAGAGTTGTCAGAAATAACGCATAGGGGGATTTATGAAATTTTTAGCTGCTCTTGCTCCATATTTGATAAATCATGTTGTCAAATACATTCTGACTGCTTTAGGGGTGTCTATTATTACTTATGTTGGTTTTGATGCCCTTATGAGCAATCTTAAAAATCAGTTTATAAGCAGTATGGGCGCAGTTCCCGCCGGAGCGATCCAAATTTTTTACATTGCAGGTGGCGGCGTTGTTCTGAACATCATGTTCGGAATGCTCGCTTTTGTCGTTACGTTTAAAACTCTGTCTAAATTAAGCTTTGGCAAGAAAGGATAAAGATGGCCGCCATTACCCTGATAACAGGAAAACCAAGAATCGGCAAAACCGCCTTTGCCGTCGAACTGCTTATGTTTGATGACTATTATAAAGGCCGTAAAATCTTCTCCAACATCAACGGCCTTTTGATAGACCATCATCAACCGCCGGAAGGTCATAGCTGGGAAGACATGTATGAATGGCTGAAATGGAAAGAGAATATCGGCTCAGTTGTCATTTATGACGAAGTGCAATATTTGTTTCCGACACGTTCCAGCGGTTCAAAAATGCCTGAAAACGTCGCCTTTTTGAACATTCACGGCCATTACGGTATCGACATGATACTAATCACACAATCGCCCAAGCTGCTTGACGTGAATCTGCGCGAAGTCGTGAACAAGCATATCCATATAGCTGCAAACAAAATGGGCGGACTGACAAGGCTTGAATGGAACGAAGTAGCTTTAAACCCGACACAGCAATCAAGAAACGCCTTGTCCAGTTCGCATAAAATTAGGGAAGAGGTTCTTGAATACTACAAATCTGCAGAAGTGCATACCGCCCATTCGCACGTCAAATCAAGGTGGTATTACATCATAATCGCCATGTTGTTTATCCTGCCGTGTATCTTAGGTTTGGTCGGATTCATGGGCTATAAGATGTATCAGGGTTATAAAGAAAAAGCAGGAATAACGGCAAAGGCCGAAGCAGCAAAAGAAGATACAGGTTTCAAAAATCCGCTTGACCCTGAAAACCAAAAAGAAATGATGCCGCAAAGTGGAATTCAGGGGCAAAACCTCAAACCTGAAGATTTTGTCCCTGTTCTTGCCGAAAAGCCCGAAAGTAAACCCATCTATAACGGCGTCCGACAAGTTAAAACATTTGAGTACCCCGTCGGCTGTGTTGATGGTGGCAAAAGCGGATGTACCTGCTATTCATCGCAAGGTACACCGCTGAAAGAAATCACTAAGGCAATGTGCAAAGACTACGCCCATAATGGCCTGCCGTTTAATCCCTACAAAGAGTCCGACCACAGCTCAAACCAAGCGCAGACAGCGCCATCCGCGTCGGATACTAGCGCAGGCGTGCAAGTCGCATCACTAGGCGGCCAAAGCCCTCAAAACCTTATGTATGACGGATATGTAGAAGCAGGCGCAAAGTTCACACCGCAAAGCGGCGCGGTAGTCGAATCCGCGCAATGACAAAGGCTGTCTGAAACCAGTTCAGACGGCCTTTAAATAAAAGCTGCTTGATTCCTTTAAAAAGCGCGGCGTAAAAACCTATCTAAAGAGCAGAAACCTAAATCCCGCGATTTTTAAAGGAAGCAAGTAGCAATGGCCGCGCGGCAGAGCGCAATTTTAGAAAAGAAAGAATAGAAAAGCAAAGAGATTGAAACATCTGATATACTCAAAACGTCAGCGGTCTAGCTAACCCTGACAACATCCGCCGAGCCTGAAAGTTCCCGAATCATCAAGATTGGGAGAAAGATAAGGACGGCGGATTTTTTCATATTTAATTTGAGTAGCATCAAAGGCCAAGAGCCTGCATAGTAAGGGAAAAAATATGAGAAATACCGTAGGACTCGACATATCCGCAGAAACATTTGACGCAGTCGCATTAATAGACGGCCAAACGGCCTATAAGAAGTTCCAAAACAACCAAGACGGCATAGAAAGCCTGAAAAATTGGATAAACGGCCAAAGTATCGAAGACGGCCAAAACATTTACATCATCATGGAAGCCACCGGCAACTACTACGAAGCCGTCGCCGACAACCTCGCCGATGATTACCATGTTTCCGTTATCAATCCCCTAAAAATCAAACGGTATGCCGATTACCGTTTTAATCGAACAAAAACCGACAAACAAGACGCAAAACTAATAGCAGAATTTGGTCAAAACGCCCTAGCAAAAGACCTACCCAAGCACAAAAGGCCGTCTGAAAACATCCAAAGCCTCAAACGCCTGTTGAGCCTGCAAAACCAACTGAAAGAACAGCTGACAGCACAAAAAAACAGGCTGAAAGCAGCAAAAGACAGCTTTGTACAACAAATCCACCAAAAGCAGATAGACGAACTCAACCAGCATCTGCAAGACGTGGACGGCCAAATCAAACAAACGGCCAAAGCAGACAAAGCCATTCAAGAAACCGCCAAACGCCTACAAACCATCCCATCAGTCGGCCAAACAACGGCTATATACCTAACCGTTCATCTCCTTACCGCACATTTCAAAAACGCCAACCACTTTACAGCATTCGCTGGCATGAGCCCGCAACAGAAAAAATCAGGGACAAGCGTCAACGGCAAAGAAAAGCTGACAAGGTATGGCAACAGAAAACTACGCGGCGCCCTCTTCATGGCCGCCATGGTAGCCATGCGTCAAAATTACTTTCCCGACTTCACCAAAAGACTGCAAAAAGCCAAAAAGCCCAAGATGGTTATTATCTGCGCCCTGATGAGAAAACTACTCGTCATTGCCTATCATCTGCACAAAAACCAAACCGACTTCGATCCGAGTCGGTACAAACAAGCGTAAAGAGCCTTAACAAAAACGCAAAAGCTACGCGGATAATCGTAAAATATTCGCGCGGCCAATTGCATTCTGTAAAAATTGCAAAACTAAATAAACAGGAAAAACAATAATATACAAAAATGACAGTAAATTACTATTGCATGTTAAAGTAGCATCTTTCTCATTTCGCAGTGCTACAATAAGATAAATTTACTGTTTCTGTCTTGGCATGTTGTAGCTCCCTTTCTCATTTCGCAGTGCTACAATCAGGGATACCGTGAATAAATATTTTACGGCGTTGTAGCTCCCTTTCTCATTTCGCAGTGCTACAATGCAAACAGGCGATATTGTTGACCGCAAAGAGTTGTAGCTCCCTTTCTCATTTCGCAGTGCTACAATAGAGCAACTCGTGATAAGCGGTCAGCAGTCAGTTGTAGCTCCCTTTCTCATTTCGCAGTGCTACAATATCGTGGTACACCCGAACTTGCCTGCCGGTAGTTGTAGCTCCCTTTCTCATTTCGCAGTGCTACAATATAGCAGACGCGTTCTGCTCGGCGATAGCCGTTGTAGCTCCCTTTCTCATTTCGCAGTGCTACAATACTTCGATGGGAAATCCTTATTCTATAAGGGTTTCCCGTTTTATTTTGTCTAATAAAATGAGCTTAAAATAATAATAGTTGGTCGGAATTTACCCTTTTTTCTTGGGTTTTCAGCTCTCCCAACAGCAGTTTCATGGTGGCATATTGCTTTTCTGTTACTTCCAAACAGCGGATTGAACCTTCTTGCGGTAGGTTTGCACATAGCCTATTGTGGTGTTTTTGTAACGAGTCTCGACCTTTGACAATACGGCTGTATACAGAAAGTTGGAGCATTTGGTATCCATCTTTTAATAGAAACTGGCGGAATTGATTGGCGGCTTTGCGCTTTGCCGTTGTGGTGACCGGTAGGTCGAAGAAGACGATAATCCTCATAAATTTGGCCTCACTCATATTGGTATTCTTTCAATGGCAAGATTTCAGGCAGTTTCAGCTGTTTGGCGTTTTTATCGGTTACGCTGGCTTGAAATGAGGAAATCATTTTGTCTATGGCAGCCAAGGTGCTGAAATGTTGTCGTTTGATACAGATTTGACAGTGAAGGGTCTTGATAAGGTTTTGTTTGAGATTGGAGGTCAGATCAGTTTTCAGACGGCCTTGTTCATGCAAATGTATAACGACCAGGTCGGCCAATGGGCGTAAGGGTTCGATAAAGTCATCGGCGAGGTTGAATGGATTTAGTTCGCTTCTATGAAACAAGCCTAATGCAGGCAACCATCCATATAAAGTCAGGGCGCGTGCAACTGCTGCACGGAGTACGGCGTAGGTGTAGTTCAATGCGGCATTGACGGCATTGTTGTCATTGCGAGTAAACTTTTCTCCAAAGAGGGCTTGGAAGTAGAGGGCGGCAGCTTGGGCTTCACGGTTTCCTGTATCGCCCGAACGGACTTCGACTGCCAAAGTGCGCAGCCGTTTGGCGGCAAGATCATTGCCTGTTTCGTCTGCGACAAATGCTTGATTTAGGATTTTTTGGCGGATGATATGTTGCCAGAGTTGCTTTTTTAAGGGTTCGCTTATATTCAGCTGCAGCTTGAGGATTTTAAGTTGGCGGTGATATTGGGCATAAGGCAGCCATTGTCCGCAGGGTAGGAACTGTTCGTCACATGTCAGCAGGGTTGAGCCATGTTCGGCTAAGGCTGATAGGAGCGGGGCAGTAATCAGGGTTTCGCGGTTTTCGATGATGATAACGGCGATGTCTTCTAATGGTACGGTATGGGACTCGCCGTTTTGTTGAATCAGCAGTTGCCGGCATTGCAAGGATAGTTTGCCGCCATTTTGAATGAGCAGGCTGCGCCAAGTCATGTTTTTCCCCTTATTTTGATATAAAAAATCCCTGCTTCAGGCCGTCTGAAACAGGGATAGATTAATTTAGCAGACAGGCGGGCGTTTTTTCAGACGGCATGGTCTGATTTCTTTGCCCAGTTCATCGATTTGGTATTTTTGCATCAATACAAGATTTTGGGTACTAATACGGAATTGCTGTTCTTTAGAGCCTTTATCATGCCAAGCTAAATAGAATCGTCCATTAGAGCTATCACAGTTGATATAGTAGGCGAATTCTACTTTAGATTTTTCATCTTTCTGAAAAGCAATCAGATCATACTTATGCAAGCTAAAACAGAATGTATAGCTATCATCAATCCGGTATCCTTTACAATCAATATCGGGAAGAATGTTTTCAGCAACCTGCCAAGCATAGATGGGAACAATAAAATACTGATTTTTTCCTTTCTTATCCACTTTACAGAACACATCAACACGTACCATGTCTCCATTATCTGCAATGGTATAAGCATTTTTTTTGTTTAATAAGACTCCGCTCTCTTGGGTTTTTTCGACCCTCACAGCTTTAACCAGTTGTCCCCCCTTTTTATAAAACGGATTGTCCTTAGGGTCAAATGCTTGTTTAGCATTACCTCCATATGCCCCTAAACGTGCCTTAAGAGCCTCATATAATTCAATCTCCCTACCATTTTTATAATTAACCATATTTTCAAGGTCGGCCAACTTGATTTCGGTTAACCATACTCGTTTAACACTAATTTTTTCATTATGTTTAACAAATCGTTTAGCAGATCTCAAAGTATCTTTATGTGCACCGCTCATCTTCCGATTGGGCGCGCGTGAAACAAACAGTGGCGTAACGTATTCATGTACGGCTTCGGGGCGAGATGATAATTTTTCGGCAAGCAACGCGCGCAGTTTTTCTGGGGTATCGGCTTCTTCAAATTCGGGTTTGCCGTCCGGTTTGCCGAAGACGCGAAGCATGACTTCTTGTGCGAAAAATTCCCAAGGTTGCGGGAAGTGTGTTTTTTGATGCAGCACTTCTCCTGTTTCTTTATCTATGGTTTTCCCGTCAAACGCGTTCATCTCTTTATGGTGTACAAAATGGGTAATTTTCTGCTGCATGGCAACGGTTGAGCAGGCAACGACGACGGCGTCCAAGGCGTGATGGCGGTCGTTTTCCGCACGCACTTTGCGTAATCCCCAAAAGCCGCGCAACAGATTGGTAATTTGTCCGTTGGATGCAAAGACACGTCTTTTCCCTTTACCTGTCAGCCGCATACGGTCAGCAATAAATTGGCACAGGAAACGGTTGACGTAGCGCGTATCGTTCAGATTGCGTTCTTTAAAGCCGTCTTCGTCGAATTTTTGCAGCAGAATCCGTTGTTTTTTACTGCGAGGAAAACGGCTGGTTTCAACACGCGCTTTAAATTCCTGCCATTCGCGGCTGTTGTCTTTGCCGTTGAAGTATTCGTAAGGGGTTTGGTTGCTTTTGTTTTGGTTTTCGCTGCCCAATACCAGCACTTTATTGTTGAAACTATCGTCCCATGTGCGCGAGAACGGCAGGGCATGGTCGATTTCGACATAGCCTTTTTCGTTCAGACGGCCTAGGTTGATTTCTTTGCCCGAATACAGGCATTTGCCGTGTTGTTGCTCGTACAGGCGCAGTTTCAGAATATCTTTGGATTTGGGTTCGCCGACAAAATTGGGGAAATACTCTCGGAATTTAGCGGCGGCTTTTTCCCGGTCTTTACGGTTTTCTTCTTGGCGTTTTTCGATTTCTTTGCGGTCTTTAAACGATTTGCCTACTTCCCTTGCCGTTTCAATATGGATACGCGCAGGGGAGCCGTAACGGCGTACAACGGCGTTAATGACCTTACGTGCTTGAGATAAGGCGCGCAAGACGACGGGGTTGCGGATTTCGTCGGCAGGGATGGGCGGCAGATAAATCTTTTCTTCCGTATTCTTCTTGCCATAATGGTCTCCGTAGATTTCGGCGCAGGCTTCATCGTAACGTTTGCCTTGCTCCATTAGAGGCACAATTCGGCGCAATGCTTTCAAGGAAATTTGGACGAACTTGTCGAAGTTGATGTGTTTCAACAGCGCTTCTAAGATTTCGGGCTGAACACGGTCTTTCAGACGGCCTGTAATGTCTTCATCGGTTTTGAATAGGGAGAATGCCATGCCGATTTCATCTTGTAATTCGGGAGAAAGGTTTAATGGGGATTTTTTGTCTTTCAATCCTTCTTTTTCCAGCGCACGGCTGATGGCATGGTAGGCCTTTATTTCCATCAATGTTGAGGTTTCGGCATTGTCTTTACCATAGTGTAATCCTTTGAAAAAGGCGGTATCTTCTAAACCCAGTAGCTTACGGGCTTGTGCGTAAGTCAGTTTCTTTTTATACGGCTGATTTATAAGTATGGTGCGTTCGGTATCGGTCAATGGCCGCTCGCTGCCTTGCTCTAAAATACGCAGGTTGTTCAGCTTGGTCAGCCAGATGAAACGTTCGGCTGTGTAGGTGTTTTTAGCGGCTTTCGGCTCTGTCGGTTCGAAGGTGCAATGCCCCAACATTTTTTGAATGGCATCGCCGGACAGAGCAGGGCGTTGCGCCATCAGCAGGGTTTCAATACCTTCTTTAAGGCCGTCTGAAACATGCGGATTGCCGAATTCTTTTTGTTTTTCAAACAGCAAAACCAGCTCCACCTGTAAATCTTCGCGGCTGAACGTATGCGAATAATCGCCGCGCTGGTTGCGGATATGGCCGCTTTCTTTTTCAAATTTATTTAAAGCCAATTCGGCCGGAGTGCGGAAATTGCCTGTCTTTAAGGCTTGAGTGTTACTCTTCATACCTGCACGCAAAGCCCCAAGCTCCTTATCGGCAGTTTGCTCTTCATTTTTCCGTTTCGACAAATAGCCGCGATGTTTGATTAAATGCAACAAGACTGCCGACCACTCCAAAGGCGTCAGTTTGCGGTCTAATGCGGCTGCGCGAAGTTGCCATGGTGTATTCGGTAAGGATTTAATCAAGCCGTTTTCATCAAAATCGGCAGCCTGTAATACGCCCTCGCGTTTCAATAGGCGACGGGCCCGAAGCAGGCGGTGGGCGCGACGGCGGGTCAGGCGGCGGACGCTGCGTGCTAAGCGTCTTACCGCTGCGAGAGAGTCGCCTGTTTTTGGTACTTCGGCCCGCTCAAATACGCGCACGCCCAAATCAATCAGGCGTATGGGGTTTTCTTCTTCGTCAATTTCTACCATCGCCCAGCCGACGGATGCGATGCCGATATCGAGGCCGAGGACGTAGTTGATTGGATTGGGTTTGAATGTAGCCATCAGTTTCTCCGTAATATGATGTTTGGTAAGTATAAATATATCCTAGGTAAGTATTACCATGCAAATGAAATACTTGACTAGGTACCGATTTGGAATTAGAATCTGTCCATATTGTTGCACTGCGAAATGAGAAACGTTGCTACAATAAGGCCGTCTGAAAAGATGTGCCGCAACGCTCTGCCCCTTAAGGCTTCTGCTTTAAGGGGCATCGTTTTGTCTAAATGGCAGGGATTAAAAAGGCCGTCTGAAATTTCAGACGGCCTTTGGTTTTACCAGATATCGGATTTGATTTTGCGTTTCAAGCCTGGGTGTTCAGAGAGTTTGAACTCTGGGTCTTTACCCATTTTCAGCTTGGCTGTGTAGTCTTTCAACAGCAGGAAGGCAAGTGGGGACAGGAGCAGGATGGCGACGAGGTTAATCCATGCCATGATGCCCATGGCCATGTCTGCCATATCCCATACCAAGGGTACGTTGGCAACTGCGCCGAAGTAGACCCATGCCAAAACCAGCATACGGAAAACGGCGGTAACCAGCCAATGGCTCTTGATGAATTGGACGTTGGACTCGGCATAGGCATAGTTACCGATAACGGTTGAAAAGGCAAACATAAACAGGATGACGGCAAGGAAGCCCGCGCCCCATTGACCCACTTGGCTGACAATCGCTGCCTGCGTCAACGCCGCACCGCTCAGGTCGCCGTAAGGCTGCTGATAGGTCAAGACGATAAAGGCGGTGCATGAGCAGACGATGATGGTATCGACGAAAACGCCCAGCATTTGAATCATGCCTTGGGAGACGGGGTGTTTCACTTCGGCAGCGGCGGCGGCATTCGGCGCGGAACCCATACCCGCCTCATTGGAATACAGGCCGCGTTTGATACCCTGCATCATGGTGGTCGAAATCAGACCGCCGAGGAAACCGCCTGCAGCCGAATCGAAGTTGAACGCGTTGGAGAAAATCTGACCGAACACGTCAGGAATCAGGGAAATATTGGTAGCAATGATGAAGAGTGCTATGACGAGATATAAAACCGCCATCAGTGGAACGATGATTTCCGCGGCTTTAGATACGCGGCGGATACCGCCGAAGATAATCGGGGCAGTCAGAATGACTAGGGCGACACCGACATAGTGTTGATCCCAGCCCCATGCCGCTTTGGTGGTATCGGCGATGGTATTGGTCTGTACGGCTTCAAATACAAAGCCGAAACAGAAAATCAGGCTTAGGGCGAACAAAACGCCCAGCCATTTTTGTCCCAGGCCTTGAGTTATGTAGTAGGCAGGACCGCCGCGGAAGTGGTGGTTGTCGTAGTCCCGGACTTTAAAGAGTTGGGCCAGTGAAGATTCGACAAACGCCGAACTCATGCCGATTAAGGCGGTTACCCACATCCAGAATACCGCGCCCGGCCCGCCGAGTTTGATGGCAATCGCCACGCCGGCGATGTTGCCCACGCCTACGCGGCTGGCCAAGCCGGTAACGAATGCTTGGAACGGTGTGATTCCGTGCGGATCATCACCTTGTTTGCGGCCACTCAGCATTTCTTTGATACTGCGGCCGAAGAGGCGGAATTGTACAAAACCGGTGGTAACGGTGAAAAAGAGGCCTGCGCCTAAAAGCATATATACCAACCCCGACCACATTGGGTCGTTGATGGCGTTTATCCAGCCGTGAAGCTGTTCGAAAAATTGATCCATACAAACCTTTCAGAGTTTCTGCATTTTCAGACGGCCTGTGTGTGGAGGCTGTCTGTAACTGGATGTATTCTAGCAGACTGTCAACAAACTGAAAAACGTTTACATATTCTTTTTTATATTATCTTTTTGATTATCATGTAATTTTATTATTATGGTGTAAAGAATTTATCGATTTAAACTCTTCCGTTTTACATATTTGAACAAAAAGGCCGTCTGAAAACAGAGTCTTGTTTTCAGACGGCCTTGATTTTATTTCAATGCGTTATTCGGGACGCATTTGTGGGAACAGAATCACGTCGCGGATGGTTTGCGAATCGGTCAGCAACATGACCAAGCGGTCGATACCGATGCCGCAGCCGCCGGTCGGCGGTAAACCGAACTCCATGGCGCGGATGTAGTCGGCATCATAGTGCATGGCTTCATCGTCGCCGGCGTCTTTTTGCGCCACTTGCGCTTTGAAGCGTTCGGCTTGGTCTTCCGGATCGTTCAACTCAGAGTAACCGTTTGCCAGTTCGCGGCCGACAACGAAAAGCTCGAAGCGCTCGGTCAAACCCGGTTTGCTGTCGGATGCGCGTGCCAATGGCGACACTTCGACAGGGTAGTCGATGATGAAAGTCGGGTTCCACAGTTTGCCCTCGGCGCAACCTTCAAACAGGGCAAGTTGCAGGCTGCCGATACCCGGAGACGGAGGCAGGCTTTCGCCGTGTTTGACGATTTCTTTTTTCAGCCATTCTTCATCGTTCAACTGCTCATCGGTGTAGTGCGGATTGTATTTCTTGATGGCACCGAGAATGGTCAGGCGTTCAAACGGGCTTTCCAAATCGACTTCTTTGCCGTTGTAGCTGATTTTTGCCGTACCGTTTACCGCGCGGGAAGCGTTGCGGATGATGTCTTCCGCCATTTGCATCATGCGTTCGTAGTCGGAGAAGGCTTCGTAGAATTCGATCATGGTGAATTCAGGGTTGTGGCGTACGGACATGCCTTCGTTGCGGAAGCTGCGGTTGATTTCAAACACGCGTTCCAAGCCGCCGACAACCAAGCGTTTTAGATACAGCTCGGGAGCGATGCGCAGGTAGAGTGGAATGTCCAAGGCATTGTGGTGAGTAACGAACGGTTTTGCCGTCGCACCGCCAGGAATCGGGTGCATCATTGGGGTTTCAACTTCCAAATAATGCTCGTTAACCATGAAATTGCGCACGGATTGGATGATTTGGCTGCGTTTGATGAAGGTATTGCGCGATTCTTCGTTGGCAATCAAATCGACGTAGCGTTGACGGTATTTGGTTTCCTGATCGCTCAAACCTTTGTGTTTGTCGGGTAGCGGGCGCAGGGATTTGGACAGCAGGCGGATGTTGGACACGCGCACGGTCAATTCGCCGTGGTTGGTTTTGAACAAAGTACCTTCCGCACCGATGATGTCGCCTAAGTCCCAGTGGTTGAAGTCGTCCAAAACTTCTTGGCTCACGCCTTTGTTATTCAAATAAAGCTGGATTTGACCGGTAACGTCTTGAATGGTGGCGAAGCTGGCTTTGCCCATTTGACGTTTGAGCATCATACGGCCGGCCACTTTGACGGGAATGCCTTGCGGGTCGAGTTCTTCTTTGCTGATTTCACCGTATTGGGTGTGCAGGTCGGCGGCAAAGCTGTCGCGTTTGAAATCGTTAGGGTAGGCATTGCGTTCTTTACGGATGTTGTGCAGTTTCTCGCGGCGCAGGGCGATGATTTGGTTTTCGTCCAACTGCGGCTCGATTTGAGGATTGTTTTGTTCGCTCATGGTGTTTTCCGGAAAAATGAGTCAGGCTGTCGGAGTTTTCAGACGGCCTGAATAAAGTGAAAAATTGGCTCTATTTTACGCGATGTCGGTGTTTTTTTCTATAAAGGCAGAAAGGCCGTCTGAAACCTGAAAAATCGGTTTCAGACGGCCTTTTGTTTTATGAAGGGCAGTTAGATATTGGTTTCCAAATAAACGACTTGGGTTTGCAGATATTCTTCCAAACCGTGTTTACCGTCCGCGCCGCCGATACCTGATTTTTTCCAACCGGCATGGAAGCCCTGCATGGCTTCGAAGTTTTCGCGGTTGATGTAGGTTTCGCCGAAACGCAGACGGCGGGTTACATAAAACGCTTCATTCAGATTGGTGGTATAGACGGAGCTGGTCAGGCCGAATTCGCTGTCGTTTGCCAAGGCTATGACTTGGTCGAGCGTGTCGAAAGTGGCAACCGGCAGGACTGGGCCGAAGGTTTCTTCCTTCATGATGTCCATGCTGTTGTCGGTATCGGTCAGCAGGGTAGGTTCAAAGAAGTAGCCTTTGCCATCGGCACGTTTGCCGCCGCAGACTAGTGTCGCCCCTTGTTTGACGGCGCGTTCGACTTTCTCGGAAACGGCTTTGACGGCGCGCTCTTCAATCAACGGGCCCATTTCCAGTGCGCCTGGCTCGGCTTCGGCCGGGTTGCCGTAGCGCACGCCTTTCATTGCGGCGGTCATTTTTTCGATAAATGCGTCTTTCAGGCTGCTGTGGACATATACGCGTTCGGCGCAGTTACAGATTTGGCCGGTATTGCCCACGCGTGAAGCCAAGATGGATTTCACTGCCAAGTCCAAATCCGCGTCTTTCAAAACGATGGCAGGGGCTTTGCCGCCCAGTTCCAGTGAGACTTTGGTAATGTTGGTGGCGGCGGCTTCCATTACTTGGCGGCCTGCATCGACAGAACCGGTCAGGCTGACCATATCGACTTGCGGATGCGATGCCAAGGCATTGCCTATTTCTGCGCCAGGGCCGTTGACGACGTTGAATACGCCGGCCGGTAAGCCTGAAGCGTGAACGATTTCAGCAAAAATGTGGCAGTTAATCGGGGTAACGCTGCTTGGTTTGACGACGATAGTATTGCCTGTTACCAAAGCCGGGCCCATTTTTCGGGCAATCAGGAAGAATGGGAAGTTCCACGGCAAAATGCCGGCGATTACGCCCAAAGGACGTTTGAACAATAAAATATTTTCGCGCGGGCGGTCGCTTTGGATGATTTCGCCTTCATAACGGCGCGCCCATTCGGCTTGATAATCGAGATAGTCGGCAGTGAACATGACTTCTATGCGTGCCAAGTCTTTGGTTTTGCCGCCTTCAGCAACAATAGTGTCGGTCAGCTCGTCGGCACGTTCGCGGATGCCTTGGGCGATTTTGCGCAGGTATGCGCCGCGTTCAACGGCAGGCAAACGCTCCCATGCAGTTTGCGCATCTCTGGCCGCGGCAACGGCACGATCAACATCGGCTTTTCCGCCTTTAGGCTCACGCGCGATGACTTCTTCGGTTGCCGGATTCAATACATCACGCCATGTACCGTTAAAGTCGGTTTCAAAGCGGCCGTTGATATACATAGACAGTTGTTTCATCAAACCTTCTCCTGTTGTTGTAGTTGGATGTAGTTTTAGTCTATGCCTAAATTGTCTGGCATACAAGAGGATTTAGCGTGGGTTGATGGTAGGTATTTGGAAGTTTTTAGAAAAATATGATGTGTGGGGAGTTGGGTTTGATTGATTTAAGAGGTTTGTGATGCTTTCAGTTACATCTATAACAGCATTGTGACAAAGCTCGAATATTCTTGATGTTGATAATAAGGGAGGTATTGAGTGAAGAAAGGCTTGATGGAGAATATAAAAAAACCTGCTTTTTTCAAGGCAGGTTTTCATATTTTGGTGGGTCGTGAGCGATTCGAACGCTCGACCAACGGATTAAAAGTCCGCTGCTCTACCGACTGAGCTAACGACCCGATAAGCTGTGCATTATAGGGAGATTGTTTCTTTTCGTCAACTGTTTTTTTGAAATTTTTTTCAAAAAACGTAAACCAGCTGTTATTTGGCGTTA
This sequence comes from Neisseria sp. P0009.S010, assembly GCF_051958545.1. Classification (NCBI taxonomy): domain Bacteria; kingdom Pseudomonadati; phylum Pseudomonadota; class Betaproteobacteria; order Neisseriales; family Neisseriaceae; genus Neisseria; species Neisseria sp. P0009.S010. Next base: position 71,123 of record NZ_JBQCVH010000006.1, on the reverse strand, counting down.
ATTCTCCCTTTTTCGAGTATTAATTATGTTATGATTTTCTAATCTGTCAGTTCTGATGGATATTTTTTAGACCAAAGGATATACAACATGAAAAAATTATTGATTGCTGCGATGATGGTGGCTGGTTTGGCTGCTTGTTCTCAAGAGGCGAAACAGGAAACTCAAGAAGCGGCTTCTGCCGTTGCTTCTGATGTGAACGCTGCTGCCGAACACGCGGCTTCTGCTGCCGATGCTGCTGCTTCCGAAGCTAAAGGCGCTGCTGAACAGGCTGTTTCTGACGCTAAAGAAGCCGGTGCCGATGCGAAGGAAACTGCGGAGAAAGCAATTTCCGATGCTAAAGAAACTACCGGTAAAGCCATCGATGGTGCTAAAGAAGCCAGCGACAAAGCCTTGGACGATGCAAAAGCTGCTGTGGGTGAAGCTAAAGATGCTGCCAAAGATGCGGCTAAAGATGCTTTGGGTAAAGCAGCCGATGCGACTCAAGAAGCTGCCGATAAATTGAAAGACGCTGCTAAATAAGCTGGTGTTTGATATTTGAAAAGGCCGTCTGAAATGTTCAGACGGCCTTTTTATATCGGCAGATTATTTTTTCTCTTGCTGACGCGTGTACACCAAAGAAGTCAGGATGGATGCACCCAGTGCGCCGAAGACGACGGACAGGGAAATGGAAATCGGGATATGCACCCAGTGCATAATCAACATCTTGATACCGATAAAGCTCAACACGAAAGCCAAGCCGTATTTGAGGAAAATAAAGCGTTCGGCAAAATCCGCCAGCAAAAAGTACATGGCGCGCAGGCCTAAGATGGCAAAAATGTTGGAGGTAAGGACGATGAACGGGTCGGTGGTGACGGCAAAAATAGCGGGAATGCTGTCCACGGCGAAGATGACGTCGCTCAATTCGATCATAATCAATACCAGTAAAAGCGGCGTAGCGATGCGTTTGCCGTTTTCAAGGGTAAAGAATTTTTCACCGTCAAACTGTGGGCTGGTCGGGATGACTTTTTTGAGCAGGGTCAGGATTTTGTTTTGGGAAAGGTCTTCCTCTTCTTCCGATTCGGGTTTCATCATGTGGATGCCGGTATAGAGCAGAAATGCGCCGAAAAGGTAGAGAATCCATTCGAATTGCTGTACCAGTGCCGCGCCGATGAAAATCATGATGGCGCGCAGGACGATGGCGCCGAATACGCCATAGAGCAGGACGCGGTGTTGGAATTTGGGTTCGACTTTGAAATAGCCGAAAATCATCAGGAAAACGAAGATGTTATCGACGGCAAGGGATTTTTCAAGCACATAGCCGGTGAAGAATTCGAGGACTTTTTCTTTGGCGACAACGGCCCCATAAGTCGGGTTGCCCGCCAGTTCAAAATAGAGCCAGCCTGCAAATGCGCAGGATACGGCCACCCAAATGCCGCTCCAGGCGAGGGCTTCTTTAATGCTGACTTTGTGGGCGCCGTTTTTTTTCAGCGATACCATATCGATGGCGATCATGATTAAGACGGCAATAAAGAAGATGCCGTAAAACATCGGCGAGCCGACGGACGGGTATTGGGTCATAAACAATCCTTGTGTGTGGGGTATGGGTAAGGTTTACCAAGACAGGTAGAACATCGCCTTGGCAAAAAAGACGATAAACAGCATATGGCTGAATACGACGGCGTGTATGTATTTCGACCAGCCGACGGTGAGGGTATGCCGTGCCATTTTGACGACGGCGATGGCAAAATGTACCAAAACGCTTACTGCCAACAGGATTTTGATGCTCAGCATGATGCCGAAGGAGCTGTCGAATGGGTGGTGCAGTATCGGCAGGTAGCGGTTGTATACCATCACGATGCCGCTGATGAACAGGGTAATGACGACAGGCGGCATTACGCGGACGGCACGATAGGACATGGCACGTTCGACTTCGCGGCGCGATTCACGCGAAACGCGGCCGGTGTGTAAAACGGAGAGGACCAGCATTTCGAAAAATACGCCGCCGACAAAGGCAATCGCGCAATAAACGTGGATGATGTGTGCCAGTGCGTAGATACTCATGACGGGTGTTTCCGGTAATTCAGACAAGTCGTCATTGTATCACTACCGAATGCGGTTGATGTATGCGCAATTTTATGCCAAATATATTAAAATTTATAAATATTCTTTTGGAATTGCCGTTTGTTTTTGCATTTAACCGTTCATCAAGAGCGTTATCTTAGTTTAATCTGTCTTTACTTATCAGAAAATATATTAATGAAAGGTTGTGCCATACTATTCCATATAAAGCTTAACCCCTGATGGAGAATCAAACCATGAAGAAAACTTTTGCAAAAACTGTGACCTTGATCATGCTGGCCGCTTCTTTGGGCGCGTGTGCCAATATGACTCAAACCCAACGCAACACTGCTGCTGGTGCGGTATTGGGCGGCGTGGCAGGTAATTTGATTGGTGGCGATACCGGCTCTACCTTGGGTGGCGCGGCTTTGGGTGGTGTTATTGGCAGTCAAGTTCATACCCGCTACTAATCCTTTATTCGGTTTAAAATAAAAAGGCCGTCTGAATGTTCAGACGGCCTTTTGTTTTGTGGTTTATTCGTTGACGAAGGTTACACCGGTCAGTTGCGATTGCAAAATGGCAGTGCGCAAAGCAGTCAGTGCTTTCGGTCGGACAAAGTTGCGGCGATAGGCCAAAACGACACGGCGGTGCGGTGCAGTGCCTTCAAACGGGATAATGCTGAAAAGCATGTGGTCGTTTTCGGTCAATGCGGTAGCCGGCATGACGCTGATGGCCAGGCCGCTGGCAACCATGTGGCGGATGGTGTTGATGGAGCTGCCTTGCAGGGTATTGGTCAAGCCCTGGATTTTTTGCTTGGAAGCCAATTCGGAACAGCTTGCCAACACTTGGTCGCGCATACAGTTGCCTTCGGACAGCAGCAACACTTGTTCTTCGCCTAAAAGCTGAGGCGTAACGGCATCGAGTTCTTCAAAGTGATGGCCTTTGGGAACAATGACGAAGAAAGGTTCGTCATACAGAGGCTCGGTCACGATGCCCGGCTCTTGGAACGGTTCGGCAACGACGATTGCATCGACATCGCCGCGTTTGAGCGACTCGGTCAGGATGTGGGTATAGTTCTCTTCCAGCATCAGCGGCATTTTCGGTGCGGTTTCACGCAGCGCGGTAATAAGCTTGGGCAGAAGGTAGGGGGCAACGGTGAAAATCAGGCCGAGTTTGAATGCGCCTTCCAATTCGTTTTGCTCTTCATTGGCAAGGTGCTTGATGAGTTCTGCTTCTTCCAGAACCCGGCGGGCTTGGGCGACAATACGCTCGCCTGCTTCGGTCGTGATGATGTCGTTGCTGCTACGGTCGAACAGGGATACCGACAGCTCTTCCTCCAGCTTTTTGATGGCGATGGAGAGGGTGGGCTGGCTGACAAAGCAGCGTCGTGCGGCACGTCCGAAGTGACGTTCTTGTGCGACGGCTACGATGTAACGCAATTCGGTCAAGGTCATGTGTTAAGCCTTTTTTTGTTCCGGTAGGGTGATGTTCAGCTCAAGAACGTCCAAGCCGTCTTGTTTCTCTTGGGAGATGCGGATGTCGTCCAATGATACGTTGACGTATTTGGACAGGACTTCCAACAACTCTTTACGCAGAGTCGGCAGATAGTCCGGAGCTTGGCCTTCTTGTGCGCGCTCTTGCGCGATGATGATTTGCAGGCGGTCGCGCGCGACTGTGGCGGTTTTCGGCTTTCTGCCGAACAGCATATCGAGCAGTGACATGTATTAACCTCCGAACAGTCGTTTTAAGAAGCTTTTCTTCTCAGCTTCGAGGAAACGCATTTCGCGGTTTTCACCCAAGAGGCGGGCGATAACGTCCTTGTAGGCTTCTGCTGCTGCAGCATTGTCTTGGTGAATGACAGGTTCGCCGGCGTTGGAAGCTTGCAGAACGTTTTGTGATTCAGGAATCACACCGATCAACGGAATACGCAAGATATCGCAGATGTCTTGTACAGACAGCATTTCGCCTTTAGCCACGCGCTCAGGGGAGTAGCGGGTAATCAGCAGGTGCTCTTTAACAGTACTACCTTGTTCGGCTTTGCGGGATTTGCTTTGCAAAATGCCCAAGATACGGTCGGAGTCGCGGACGCTGGATACTTCCGGGTTAGTGGTAATGATGGCTTCGTCGGCAAAGTAGAGCGCCATCAGCGCACCTTGTTCGATACCGGCAGGGGAGTCGCAGATGATGAATTCGAAGCCCATTTTTTTGCTGGCCAGCTCTTTCATCACGTTGTCCACGCCTTCGCGGGTCAGTGCGTCTTTATCGCGGGTTTGCGATGCAGGCAGGATGTAGAGGTTTTCGCAGTTTTTGTCTTTAATCAGGGCTTGGTTGAGAGTCGCTTCGCCGTGGATGACGTTGATGAGGTCGTATACGACGCGGCGTTCGCAACCCATAATCAGGTCAAGGTTGCGCAAACCGACGTCGAAGTCGATCACGGCAGTTTTGTGGCCGCGCAGGGCCAGGCCGGTTGCGATGCTGGCGCTGGTAGTGGTCTTGCCTACGCCGCCTTTACCTGAAGTTACTACGATGATTTTGGACACGATATTTCCTTTTTAAGTACTGATGTTTATTCGGCGTCGATTGCGCTGATAACCAGTCGGTTGTCTTGCAATGATACTTGTACGGGTTTTTTGTGCAGATGCTCGGGCAGGTCTTGCTCGAAGTTGCGGTAGATGCCGGCAACGGAGACTAATTCGGCCTGCATGGAATGGATAAAGATGCGTGCGTTGGTATTGCCTTTTGCACCGGCCAACGCTCTGCCGCGCATGGGGGCGTAAATATGGATGTTGCCGTCGGCGATAAGTTCCGCACCTTGGCTGACGATGCCGGTAACGATGAGGTCGCCGTTTTCAGCGTAAACCTGCTGGCCGGTACGCACGGGCGTGCTGACCAATACGGTCGGATTGTTGATAACGGTCGCTTGTACGTCTTGCGGCTGCGGTGCTTGGCGAGGAGTAGGTGCTGCCTGTGTGTCGGCTGCCTGGTTGGAGTTGCCTTGTTTGAAGACCAAGTGGTAACGCGCTGCCGCTGCCGCCCATGTGTCGCTGGTGTGGTGCAGCCCTAAAATTTGCATACCGTAACGGGCAAACAGGGAAATCATGCCGCCCAAATCGATGGATTCGGGATGGTCGAAATCTTGTACGTCTAAAATGAAGGGAACGAATTCGTCTTGGGATTGGCCTGCCAGTTGGCGCAGGAATTCTTCCAATTCGGTTAGATCTGCGGTGTGCAGATGGATGGATAAGACGTCCAAACGTGACGTTTTTATGTCGAATGCGGGTTTCATTGTAATGAAATAATAAAATTTTTTAATGACGTAAGTTTACCGTGTAAATCTTGGCTATTCAATCTGTTTGGCCGTCTGAAACCAAAATATTTTGTTTGAACGTTTTTCAGCTGTATTTAGTGTGGTTTTTTGGTGTGAACGTAGGTTTCAGACGGCCTTGGGGAAGGGGTAGCCGTGTGTGTCGATGTCATCGGCGGCAGCCCACGGCGTGTGGATGAGGGTGGACGGCAGGTGCGCCAATTCGGGGAGATAACTGCGGATGTAGCTGCCGTCGGGATCGATTTGATGTGAACGATGGGCATAGCGGACGGTGGCCGTGTCTTGTGCGGTGAGGTGCCAGTTGGCTTGGTTGAGCGCGGGGTCGGTGCCGGTTTGGACGGAAGCTGTCCATGCGATGCCTTGGTTGGGGTCGAAGTTGAGCGCATGGCAGAAATAGTGGGCGCACAGCTGCTGGAGAACGGGGTGTAAGTGGCCGGTGGCTTCGAGGCCGCGGATGGCGGCGTCGATGATGGGCACGCCGGTTTGGCCGTGTCGCCAGTATTCGCGTACCGGAGCAGCATCGGTTGTTTCGGGCAGGCGGCGGTGGTAGGCGAGCTGGTAGCAGTAGTCGCGGAAAATAAGCTTGTCCAGCCACTCGAAATGTCGGTTTGCCAAGCCTTCAGCAGCCAGTAGGCGCGGTGAAATGCAGCCTGCGGACAGGTAGGCATTGAGGAGGCTGGTGTTTTTTCGTGCCGGAAAATTTTGGGTAATCGGGTAGTGAACCAAATTCTGTTTGAACGCGTGCCATTGCGTTAAGGCTGCGGTTTCGCCGCCCTGCTGATAGGCAGGCAATATTGCTCCGGTATGGGCTGGAAACAGTGGAACGTTTTGTCCGGTTTGAACAGGCAATTCGGTGTCAGACGGCCTTTGTCCTGAATAAGCCTGCAACCATGCTTGTTTATAGGCGGCAAAATCGGTGTAGGGCAGGCCGTTGGCATCCATGAGGGGGGATTTGGCCAAAATGCCGCGGTCGGTGGCGTGTTGCAGGGGAATGCCTGTGCGGTCGAGATTGTGCCAGAGGTGGTTGTCTTGGCGGATTTCGGCTTCGGTGTAGGCTTCGTCTGTGATGACGGTATGGGCATTGAGCGAAGCGGCCAAGGGGAGGAGGTCTTCGTCGGAAGCGACGACATATAAAGGAATATAGTGCGCCGCCAGACGGGTATGCAGCTCTTGTGCGGCTTGATAATGGAACAGGCTTTGACGCGGATTGTGGTTTTCAGACGGTCTTTGGCTGACCCAGACGCAGGTGATGGGCAAACCGCTTGCAACGGCGGCATTAAGCGCGGCATTGTCGTGCAGGCGGAGGTTGCGGCGGAACCAGACAAGGACGTGAGCAGATTTCATGAGCATGTTCCGACGAAAAAGGGGAAACCATTTTATCAGAATCGGCCTCATGTATCAGGCCGTCTGAAAAATCTTTTGGTTTGATTTCGCTATATAATTTTGGTTTTAGCAATGAGGCGGCAACCATGACCGAGCAAACCGTTTTGGCACTCATTACCTGCCAAACTTATCCCGAACCATCAGACAACCTGAAAACATTGGCGGCATGCTTGGAAAGCATGGGCGTGAAAACCGTATTTGATGCGTGGCAAAACCATCCGTCCGTGCCGTTTTTACTGCCTTTGTGCGCATGGGATTATGCCGCCGAACCCGAAGCCTTCCGCCAATGGCTGGAACAAGCCGAGCGGGCGGGGCAGTGTTTTATCAATCCGCCCGAGTTGATGGCTTGGAATATGGAAAAGACTTATTTGTGCGATTTGGCGGCGCGCGGCGCGCAAGTGATTCCCAGCGTGTTCGTTCCGCTGCAAAAAACCGAATTGGCCGACATCCTGAACCAACAGGGCTGGACGGAAGCGGTCATCAAGCCGGCATTCGGGCAGAGCGGCAAAGGCGTGGTTAAAGTTTGTGCGGAGGCATTGGACGTGGATATGGCGGATTATCCGCAAGGTATGATTGTTCAACCTTATATCCGCGAAATCGAAACGGCGGGTGAAACCTCGCTAGTGTTTTTCAACGGCATATTCAGCCATGCCGTGCGCCGTCAGCCGCCACAAGGTGAATGGCGTGCCAACTCGGCCTATGGCGTGTCGGTGTTCGGTATTGAGCCGCCCGAGTTTGCCGTCCGTGCCGCGCAAGACGTACTGGCTGCCTTGCCACAAATGCCGGTTTACGCCCGAGTGGATGGTACATTGGTCGGCGACACCTTCCTGCTCAATGAATTGGAACTTATCGAGCCCGCCCTGTATTTGCACACCAGCGAAGGCGCTCCGGAACGTTTTGCCCGAGTGTTGGTGCAGTTGCTTGGGCAACATTCATCAACCTGATTTTATCAATATAATTAAAAAGCCTCAGGCCGTCTGAAAACCATCTTTCAGACGGCCTGAAGCTTTTTAAAACAAGATTTGCGTGTTTGTATTTTTCAATAATGTGCCATTTGTCGATTGTGTCATTTTAATTGATGCAGTCTTAATTAATGGTTGATTAACTTTCATTTGGCATTTTATCTCGGCCGCAGCCTTTATTTTTAGCGGATTGTAAACAATCTGACCGGTCTAAATAGATATCTTTTTAGGGTAAAACCTCAAAAATCTTTTTAAAAAGAAAGATATTGTCTTATTGAATATTCTGTGCTGAAATTACATGACACTACAAAAAGTAGTGCATAAAAAAATAAAACAGACAAAGGAGAAAGCCATGCAATTGTTTTTAGACAATCTCAAAGCCTTTTTCGAAACCATCAGCGGCTGGGTCTGGGGACCTATTATGTTGATGCTGCTGGTCGGTACGGGCATTTTGCTGACCGTTTTGCTGAAAGGCTTGCAGTTCACCATGTTGGGTTATGCGCTGAAACAGGCGTTTGTGCCGTCAAAGAAGCATGAAGACGGCGGAGACCACGAAGGCGATATTTCCCATTTTGCGGCGTTGATGACCGCGCTGTCCGCCACCATCGGTACGGGTAACATCGCCGGTGTGGCAACTGCGGTGGTAACCGGCGGCCCGGGCGCAGTATTTTGGATGTGGATGACCGCCATTTTCGGCATGGCCACCAAATACGGCGAAGGCGTGTTGGCGGTGAAATACCGCGTGACCAATTCCAAAGGTGAAATGTCCGGCGGCCCGATGTATTACATCGAAAAAGGCTTGGGCAAAAACTGGAAATGGATGGCCGTTGCGTTTGCACTGTTCGGCACATTCGCTTCCTTCGGTATCGGCAGCTCGGTGCAGTCCAACTCGGTTGCACAGGCAGTGCAAACCAGCTTTGGTGTCGAACCTGCCTACACCGGCGTAATATTGACTGTATTAACGGCCATTGTGCTTTTGGGCGGCATTAAGGGCATTGCCAAAGCCGCGTCCTTTATCGTACCTGCCATGGCAGTGTTTTATGTAGTGGGCGGTATTTCCATTATTGTCGTGAATTCTGACGCACTGATGCCTGCCGTCAAACTGATTTTCTCCGATGCGTTTAGCGCGCAAGCCGTGGCTGGCGGTGCCATCGGTACGGTCATCCGCTACGGCGTGGCGCGCGGTGTGTTCTCCAATGAAGCGGGCATGGGTTCTGCGCCGATTGCCGCCGCCGCCGCGAAAACCGACCACCCCGTCCGTCAGGCATTGGTTTCCATGACCGGTACGTTTTTGGACACCATCGTCGTTTGTTCGATTACCGGTATCGTGTTGGTCATGGGTCTGCTCGGCGCAGGCGGCGAGTTTGTGAAACCTGAATTGAGCGGCGCGGCGCTGACAACCGTCACTTTCCAAAAAATGCTGCCCGGCATCGGCGGCTGGATTGTCACCATCGGCCTGATTTTCTTTGCCTACTCAACCATTCTCGGCTGGTGTTATTACGGCGAGAAATGCGCGGTTTACGTCTTCGGCGAGAAGTTTGCCGGTTTGTACCGCGTTGGTTATGTTTCTTCGGTTATGCTGGGAACCGTGTTGAGCCTTGATTTGGTGTGGCTGGCTTCGGACACATTCAACGGCTTGATGGCGTTGCCCAACCTGATTGCGCTTTTGTTGATGGCGAAAGTCATCGTCAATGAAACGCGCGACTTCAAACAAAAAATCAAAAACGGCGAATTGCCGCATTAATGTCCAAGGCCGTCTGAATCTGAATATTCAGACGGCCCGATGTATATTAAGTCTGTTTGGAAAAAAGTCAGAGGAGGAGAAAAATGAAAGTGCTTGTTTTAGGTGCTGGTGTTGCCGGCGTATCTTCCGCGTGGTATCTGGCAGAGGCAGGACATGAAGTAACAGTCATCGACCGCGCCGAGGGTGTGGCGATGGAAACCAGTTTTGCCAATGCAGGCCAGCTTTCTTACGGCTATACCACGCCGTGGGCTGCTCCCGGTATTCCGACCAAAGCGCTGAAATGGCTGTTTAAAAGCCATCCGCCTTTGCTGTTTCGCCCTGACGGCAGCCTGTATCAAATCGAATGGCTGTGGCAAATGCTGCAAAACTGCACGGCCGCGCGCTATCAAATCAACAAAGAGCGCATGGTCAGGATTTCTGAATACAGCCGAGAAATGTTCCGCCGTTTTGAAGCGCAAACCGGCATGAATTTTGAAGGGCGCAAAAAAGGGACGTTGCAGATTTTCCGTCAGGCTAAAGAAGTCGAAGCGGCAGAACAAGACATTGCCGTTTTGGAACGCTACGGCGTGCCGTACCGCCGTCTGAAACCCGAAGAATGCGCCGAGTTTGAGCCTGCGCTGGCACGCGTTACCGCAAAAATTGCCGGCGGCCTGCACCTGCCTGCGGACGCAACCGGCGACTGCCACCTCTTCACTGAAAACCTATACAAATTGTGTCAAGAAAAGGGCGTACAGTTCCACTTCAACCAAACCATCAGCCGCATCGACCACAACGGGCTGCGCATCAAAGCCGTTGAAACCGAAACAGGGCGGTTTGAAGCAGATGCCGTTGTCTGCGCGCTCGGCTGCTTCAGCAGGACTGTGTTGGTGCAGTTGGATCTCAATCTGCCGATTTATCCCGTCAAAGGCTATTCCTTGACCCTGCCGGTCACCAATTCAGACGGCGCGCCGGTGTCCACCGTCTTGGATGAAAGCTACAAAGTCGCCATCACGCGCTTTGATAACAGAATCCGCGTCGGCGGCATGGCGGAATTGTCCGGCTACGAAATCAAACTGCCCGAAAAACGCCGCGAAACCTTGGCTTTGGTCGTCAACGACTTGTTCCCCGAAGGCGGCGATTTGAACCAAGCATTGTTCTGGAGCGGCCTCAGACCGATGACGCCCGACAGCACGCCGTTAATCGGGCGTACCCGCTTTGAAAACCTATTCCTGAATACCGGCCACGGCACTTTGGGCTGGACCATGTCGCTGGGTTCGGCAAAATTAACTGCCGATATCGTGAGCGGCAAAGACACCGAAATCCGAAGCGACGATTTGAGCCTGTCGCGCTATCAGGCTTAAGCTGGAAAGCGCTAAGGTTTAGCGGCATTTTAAATGTAAAGGCCGTCTGAAAATCATTTTTCAGACGGCCTTTTGTTTCAAAATCCATGTATCCAATCAATAAAATAAATAATAACTATTATCATGCGCATTAAAAAGTGTTAGTCTGAACCTGTCCCAGCTTTTAGCGCAGGTTTTCTTATGCCCGATTTTTCGATGTCCAATTTGGCCGTTGCCTTTTCCATCACGTTGGCTGCCGGTTTGTTTACCGTATTAGGCAGCGGCTTGGTGATGTTTTCCAAAACGCCCAATCCGCGCGTGTTGTCGTTTGGTTTGGCATTTGCCGGCGGTGCGATGGTGTATGTTTCCCTGACGGAGATTTTCAGTAAATCCAGCGAGGCGTTCGCTGAAATTTATGATAAAGACCACGCGTTTGCGGCGGCAACGATGGCATTTTTGGCCGGAATGGGCGGCATTGCGCTGATTGACCGCCTGGTGCCGAACCCGCATGAAACTTTAGACGCGCAAGACCCGTCGTTTCAAGAAAGTAAACGCCGCCATATCGCGCGAGTCGGCATGATGGCGGCGTTTGCGATTACTGCGCACAATTTCCCCGAAGGCTTGGCGACGTTTTTTGCCACCTTGGAAAATCCGGCGGTCGGGATGCCTTTGGCCTTGGCGATTGCCATCCATAATATTCCGGAGGGCATTTCCATCGCCGCGCCGGTTTATTTTGCCACCCGCAGCCGTAAGAAAACGGTATGGGCGTGTCTGCTATCCGGCTTGGCCGAGCCTTTGGGGGCGGCTTTGGGCTATTTGGTTTTGCAGCCGTTTTTATCGCCTGCCGTGTTCGGTTCGGTGTTCGGCGTGATAGCTGGTGTGATGGTGTTTTTGGCGTTGGACGAGCTGCTGCCGGCCGCCAAACGCTATTCAGACGGCCATGAAACCGTTTACGGCCTGACAACGGGTATGGCGGTGATTGCCGTCAGCCTGGTATTGTTCCGTTTTTAAAACCCGTATGCCAAAGGCCGTCTGAAATGATTCAGACGGCCTTTTTGCGTTATAATCCGCACATCAAAAATAACCTTAATTTCACAAAGTTCCATCATGTTAGACAAATACAATCCAGCCGAAATCGAATCCAAACATTATCAAAACTGGGAAGAGCAGGGCTATTTCCAGCCTGATATGGATTTGACCAAACCGTCTTTCTCCATCCAACTGCCGCCGCCCAACGTAACCGGTACGCTGCACATGGGCCATGCCTTCAACCAAACCATCATGGACGGTCTAACCCGCTACTACCGCATGAAAGGCTGCAACACCGCCTGGATTCCGGGCACCGACCACGCGGGCATTGCCACGCAAATCGTGGTCGAGCGTCAACTTGCCGCGCAAAACGTGTCCCGTCATGACTTGGGCCGCGAGAAATTCTTGGAAAAAGTGTGGGAATGGAAAGAAGTTTCCGGCGGTACGATTACCCAACAAATGCGCCGCGTGGGCTGCTCTGCCGACTGGACGCGTGAGTATTTCACGATGGACGACGTGCGCGCCGAAACCGTAACCGAAGTGTTTGTGCGTCTGTATGAACAAGGCTTGATTTACCGCGGCAAACGCTTGGTGAACTGGGATCCGGTTTTGGGTACGGCAGTATCTGATTTGGAAGTGGAAAGCGTGGAAGAACAAGGCTCTATGTGGCACATCCGCTATCCGCTGGCGGACAATCCCGCCGAAGCCGTTATCGTGGCGACCACCCGCCCTGAAACGCTGTTGGGCGACGTGGCCGTTGCCGTCAATCCTGAAGACGAACGTTATACGCATTTGATCGGCAAGGAATTAATCCTGCCGCTGACCGGCCGCACCATCCCCGTGATTGCCGACGAATACGTCGAAAAAGACTTCGGTACCGGCTGCGTGAAAATCACGCCTGCGCACGACTTCAACGACTACGAAGTCGGCAAACGCCACGACACGCGCCTGATTAATGTGTTTGATTTGGAAGCCAAAGTGCTGGCAAACGCCGAAGTGTTTAACTTCAAAGGCGAAGCGCAACCAGGCTTTGCCCTGCCTGAAAAATACGCAGGCTTAGACCGCTTTGCCGCGCGCAAACAAATGGTTGCCGATTTGCAGGAACAAGGTTTCTTGGTCGAAATCAAACCGCACACGCTGATGACGCCGAAAGGCGACCGTACCGGTTCCGTGATTGAGCCGATGCTGACCAGCCAATGGTTTGTCGCTATGTCCGCCACGCCAAACGGCGGCGAGCCTGACAGCGAGTTCAAAGGTTTGAGCCTGGCCGACAAAGCCAAAAAAGCCGTTGATAGCGGCGCGGTACGTTTTATCCCTGAAAACTGGGTCAATACCTACAACCAATGGATGAACAACATCCAAGACTGGTGTATTTCGCGCCAACTGTGGTGGGGCCATCAAATCCCTGCATGGTACGACAACGAAGGCAATGTGTACGTCGCCCGCAATCAGGAAGAAGCCGAAAAACAAGCCGGCAAAACAGGTTTGACCCGCGAAGAAGACGTATTGGATACATGGTTCTCCTCCGCGCTCGTGCCGTTCTCCACACTCGGCTGGCCGTCTGAAACCGACGAACTCAAAGCCTTCCTGCCGTCCAATGTCTTGGTAACCGGCTACGAAATCATCTTCTTCTGGGTGGCGCGCATGATTATGATGACCACCCACTTCACCGGCAAAGTACCGTTTAAAGACGTGTACATCCACGGCATCGTGCGCGACCACGAAGGCAAAAAAATGTCCAAATCCGAAGGCAACGTCATCGACCCTGTGGATTTGATTGACGGCATCGACTTGGACAAGCTGCTGGTGAAACGCACGACCGGCCTGCGCAAACCCGAAACCGCGCCGAAAGTGGAAGAAGCAACCAAAAAACTCTTCCCTGAAGGCATTCCGAGCATGGGCGCGGACGCATTGCGCTTCACCATGGCGAGCTACGCCAGCCTCGGCCGCAGCGTCAACTTCGACTTCAAACGCGCCGAAGGCTACCGCAATTTCTGCAATAAATTGTGGAACGCCACCAACTTCGTGTTGATGAACACCGAAGATAAAGACTGCGGTCAAGACGAAATGCAGCCGTTGGCGTTTACCTTTGCCGACCAATGGATTATCGGCAAACTGCAACAGGCCGAAGCCGCCGTTGCCGAAGCCTTTGAAACCTACCGCTTCGACCTTGCCGCACAAACGCTGTACGAATTTGTGTGGAACGAATATTGCGACTGGTACATCGAGCTGGCAAAAGTGCAAATCCAAACCGGCTGCCCGACAACCCAGCGCACCACACGCCGCACCCTCGTGCGCGTACTCGAAACCATCCTGCGCCTGCTGCACCCAATCATGCCGTTCATTACCGAAGAGCTGTGGCAGGTCGTTGCGCCTCTGGCGAATGCCAAAACCGCCGACAGCATCATGTTGGCCGCCTATCCGCAAGCCGATAAAGAGAAAATCGTTCAGACGGCCTTCGATAAAATGGCCGCATTGAAAGACTTGGTGGAAGAAGTGCGCAAACTACGCGGCGAAATGGGTATCGCGCCAAACGTCAAAGCGCCGCTCTTTGTCGAAGGCAACGCAGAACTCGAAGGCCTGCTCAAATACCTGCCGTCGCTGACCCGACTGACCGAAGCCAAGCTGGTGGACAGCTTGCCGGAAGCGGAAGACGCACCTGTCGCCGTCTGCAACGGCGCGCGCCTGATGCTGAAAGTCGAAATCGACAAAGCCGCCGAAACCGCCCGTTTGAGCAAAGAAGCCGAGAAGCTGCAAAAAGCCTTGGACAAACTCAACGCCAAACTCTCCAAACCCGGCTATGTGGACAAAGCCCCCGCACATCTGGTGGAGAAGGATAAGGCGGAATTGGCGGAGTTGATGGATAAGATGGGGAAAGTGGAAGGGCAATTGGCGAAGTTGAGAGGGTGATTGGAAGGCAGCCTGAAAACGGTGGAGTGGTTTTCAGGCCGAAACACAGCTTTCATATTTTAAAAATTCAAAAATGTACGGAGACTATCATGGATATCGCTGCTTCTATTTTAGACCAACAGCTTTTAGGTATTCCGCAGGAAACCAAAGATGAAGTATGCCAAATTTTGAACATCAACCCAAATGACACGGACAAACTCAAATCCGCCCTGTTTACTTTTATCTGTATCAAAGACATTTTGGATTTGGATGAAGAAACAGCCTTGGATTGTCTGGTTGACGGAGGCGGAGATTTTGGAACGGATGCTGTTTATATAGATGAAGAAAACGATGGGGAATTTTCCGTTGTCCTTATCCAGTCAAAATACGCCAAGAGTTTGGACGGAAATAAAAATTTCCCACAAACCGGCATAGAAAAATTAATCAAGGCCGTTCAATATCTGTTTAATCCGGCTGCCGATTTGGGCGGCATCAATATGCGCTTGAAAGCCAAAGTCGAAGATATCCGCTCACGTATTCGGGACGGGCAGATACCGCAGATTCGGGTTATCGCCTGCAACAACGGGCTGAAATGGAACCGGGAAGCGCAAACCGATATTGACCGCGAATTTCAATCTGTATCCCAAGTGTCATGGGAGTATGCCAACCATGAAACCCTGCTGGCTATCCGTAGCCGCACAAAACCTGTCGATGCCGTATTGCGGCTGAAAGGCAAAGCAGTAATTGAAGATATGAATTTCAGCCGCGTCTGTATCGGGCGGATTCCTGTTAAAGAAATTGCCCAATTAATGAGACAGCATGGCGAAAAACTACTGGAAAGGAATATCCGCCGTTATCTCGGTTTGACAGGAAACCGCGTTAATCAGGATATCCAAAGAACCCTGCAACACGAGCCGGATAATTTCTATTTTTACAATAACGGGCTGACTTTGATATGCAGAAGTTTTTCCTATAATGCCTTGCAGACATCCGATTACCAGGTCAATGTTACGGATTTGCAGATTGTAAACGGCGGTCAGACATCCATGACCCTGATGAACGCAATAGCAGATTTTTCCGATATTTCGGACAATGCCAGCGTGTTGGTGCGCATCTACGAGCTGCCAAAAGAGCAAAACGATTTGGTTATGAAAATCACCCATGCCACCAACAGCCAAAATCCTGTGGATTTGAAGGATTTGAGAGCCAACGATCCCCAGCAGCAGCGTTTGGAGATATCGATTGCAGAGTTGGGTTACACCTACCGACGCAAGCGTAGCCAGGAAGCAGGAAAAAACGATATTACATCAGGCACGGTTGCCGAAGCGGTACTTTCGGTTGTCAAAGAAAAACCCCAGCAGGCGAAATTTTTCACCAAGGAGCATTTTGGTAAATTGTATGGCGAAATTTTCGATAATTTGAACGGGGCGCAGGCGGTATTGTCCGTATTGATTTACCGTATGGCAGAGAACAGAAGAAAACGCCCGCAGGAAAATGATCCCGACTTTGTCCGTTATGCTTCCTGTTTTATTGCCATGCAGATTGGCAGGAAACTTCTTGCAGATTCAGGATTGGCATCATTTGATTTGGTTAATCATCAAAATTTCGTTTCTTTGCAGGCACGGCTGGATGAAAAGGGCGAAGCTTACCTTCAAGCAGCAATACAGGACATCCGGCAGGCACTTGCTGCACTTTACAACGATAGCTCAGAAATTTCTTTACAACAACTTGCCGCCACGTTTAGACGTGGAGATTTAATTAATTACTTGAAGTAACCGACTAACCAATGGGGAGGCCGTCTGAATCCGTCTTTCAGACGGCCTCCCCATTTTCAGGCTGCCCTTCCCAAGTCAGCCTGAAACCTTTCCCCCGCCCCAAACCCATCCGCCGTCATTCCCGCCTGCGCGGGAATGACGGTGTTTGTTGCTTTTCAGACGGCCTTTTTCTTTTTTTTAATCCATCACATTCAATCAAACCAAACAATCTGATTTTCATCCACGCTGATGCTGATTTCCTGTCCGGTTTGCGGTTTGTCCGTATCGTGGTCGGCATGGGGATACCAAATTAAATCGCCGTATTGCGGATGGGTGAGGGTGAGGCGTATGCCTTCGGCGAGAGGAATGGCTTCGCTGATGCGGACGGCTGTGCCGTTCGGGTCGAATCGGATGGCGTGTTGGGGGATGTAGCGTGTGTCGCCGGTGTTGGCCAAACCGAGCAGTAGGGCGGCTTGGGCGTTGACGGGGCGGCGGATAAGGGTTTCCGGCGTGCCGTGTTGGAGGATGCGGCCTTCGTGCATGATGGCGATGGTGTCGGCCATGGTGCAGGCTTCCTCGGCGGAGTGGGTCACGAGGATGGCGGGGATGTTTTGACTGCGGATGCGTTCGGCGGTCAGGGTGCGCAGGTGGTGGCGCAGGTGGGTGTCGAGGCTGGAGAAGGCTTCGTCCAAGAGCAACAGCGACGGGCGCGTGATGAGGGCGCGTGCGATGGCGAGGCGTTGCTGTTCGCCGCCGGAGAGGCTTTCGGGTTTGCGTTGGGCTTCGTGTTCCAAACTGATGTCGCGCAAGGCCTGCATGGATTGTTCTTCGATTTCGGCTTTGGGCAGACGGCGCATTTTGAGGCCGAAACCGACGTTGTCGAGGGCGGTTAAATGCGGCAAAAGGGCGTAGTCTTGAAACATCAGCGAGATATTGCGCTTTTCAGACGGCATGTCGGTGATGTTGTCGCCGTTGAGCCAGACTTCGCCGCTGTCGGGACGCACCAGGCCGACGATGGTTTTGAGCAGGGTGGATTTGCCGCAGCCGGAGCGGCCGAGTACGGCGAGGATTTCGCCTGCGTCGACGTTTAGGTTGATGTTTTGGGCAACGGTTTTGCTGCCGAAGCGTTTGTTGATGTTTTTGAGTTGCAACATGGTTTCAGACGGCCTTTAAAAATGGGGTCGGCAACGGATGCTGTCGAGCCATGCGGACAGCGGATGTTTGGGGTCGATTAAGCCGTATCGACGGCAGGCTTCGATCGTAACCAGTTGGGCATCGTGCATCATGTGTCCGCCCAACATGGCATCAAGCAGGGTGGGGATGTCCATCAGTTCAAAACCGGCGACTTCGCCGTCTTGGTTGGCAGGTTGGAAGCCTTCGGGCAGGACGATGTCGAAGATATACAGGGTTTCGTTGTGGACACCGCGGTTAACGGGGCGCAAACTATATATTTGGGCAGTCGGTCGGATATGGGGGGTTAAGGAAGCGGGAATGCCTGCTTCTTCTTCACCTTCGCGACAGACAGCTTCAGACGGCCTCTCGCCGCTGCTGATGCCGCCTCCGGTCAGGTTGTCGAGTTTGTTTGGATCAACGGCTTTGTGCGGACTACGGCGGCCTATCCAAAAGCGCAAACCGTTTTCTGTTTCGACCAATCCGTTCAAATGCACAGCCTGACTCATCAGGCCGAACGGACGGAAGGCGGCGCGTTCTAGTGCGCATAAAGGCTTGCCCGACTGGTTGCAGATGTCAAACTTTTCACCGCGCCAACCTTTGAGCCAACCGCACTCTCGCCATTGTTGCGCCAGCGTTTGCAAACTGTCGCCCATTTCCGGCCAGCTGTCTGTTTCCAAATTCAGGCTGTCTGAAAGGGTCGACTGCCTGCCTGTCCAATCGCGCCCGAGGCGTTCGCGCCATAACGGGTTCAGACGGCCTAAAGGCAGGCCGTTGAGATACAGAATGCACCAATCGTCGGATGCGCCATAGCTTGTTTGCGCCCAATCCCACAATGCGTCGTGGATATCGGGTGTGAATACTTGTTCAAAACGGAAAGACTGAGACATGGCGCATCCTCCAAAAGAACTAAAGATACGTCGATTTTAGCCGTTTACGGCGAATTTGCAAAACAACCATACCCCCTGAAAACCGCTATAATAGAGTAAATCATCCGAAACGAGCACATCATCATGAGTGAATTGACCGATATCCTTTCCTACAACCAACGTTTCGTTGAATCGGGAGAGTACGAAAAATATTTCACCAACAAATACCCCGGCCGCGAGCTGGCCATTCTTTCCTGCATGGACGCACGCATTATCGAATTGCTGCCCAATGCTTTAGGATTGAAAAATGGTGACGCCAAGCTCATCAAAAACGCCGGTGCGCTGGTGACCCACCCTTGGGGTTCGGTGATGCGCAGTTTGTTGGTTGCCGTATTTGAACTCAAAGTCAAAGAAATCATGGTCATTGCCCACCACGACTGCGGTATGCGCGGATTGCACGCCGAAGAGTTCCTCCAACGCGTACACGACAGCAATATCCCCGACGACCGCATCGAAACCCTGCGCAATGCCGGTATCGATTTGGACGGCTGGCTTACCGGTTTTGACAACGTCGAAGACAGCGTGCGCCATACCGTCGAGCTGATTCGCAAACATCCGCTGATGCCCGACAACATCGCCATCCACGGCCTGGTCATCCACCCGACCACAGGCAAGCTCAACCTGATTGTTGACGGCAGCCTGCCTGCTTCAGACGGCCAAAACATCTAACGCAGACACCACCACGAAATGAAAAACATCGGATTATTCGGCGGCACGTTTGACCCCATCCACAACGGCCACCTCCACATCGCCCGCGCCTTTGCCGACGAAATCGGTTTGGACCTTGTCGTCTTCCTGCCGGCAGGCGACCCGTACCACAAAGACAGCACGCGCACGCCGGCACAAGAGCGCCTCAATATGGTCGAACTCGCCATCGCCGACGAGCCAAAATTCGCCGCCAGCGACTGCGACATTGTCCGTGACGGCGCGACCTATACGTTTGACACTGTCCAAATCTTCCGCCAGCAGTTTCCCGGCGCGCAACTGTGGTGGCTGATGGGCAGCGACAGCCTGATGCAGCTGCACACATGGAAAAAATGGCAAACCCTCGTGCGCCAGACCCATATCGCCATCGCCATGCGCCAAGGCGACAACCTCAACAAAACCCCGCGCGAATTGCACGCATGGCTCGGTGAAGCCCTGCAAAACGGCAGCGTCCGCATCCTCAACGCGCCGCTGCACAACACCAGCTCCACCCAAATCCGTGCCGATCTCGTCAAAATGCACCATTCAGACGGCCTGCCGCAACCTGTCGCCCAGTACATCCGCCAACACAAACTCTATGAAAAATAGCGTTTATTCAGGCAGATAAGCTATAATGCCGTCTGAAAACATTTCAACTAGGAAAATAATGAACGAACAAGAATTGCAAGACCTGCAAAAAATGGTCGAAGTGGCCGTAAACGCCCTCGAAGACATTAAAGCCAAAGACATCTCTGTTTTGGAAACCCAAGACAAAACCTCCCTGTTCGCCCGCATGATTATTGCCAGCGGCGACAGCACACGCCAAGTCAAAGCACTGGCGAACAACGTTGCCGTCGATTTGAAAGAAGCCGGTTTTGAAATCCTCAGCACCGAAGGCGACAGCGGCGAATGGACGCTCGTCGACGCAGGCGACCTCGTTGTCCACGTCATGCTCCCTGCCGTGCGCGACTTCTACGACATCGACACCTTGTGGGGTGGAGAAAAACCGAGTTTCCACGCCGGTATGCAAAAACCTTGGCACGCCGCCGACTAAAACGGTTTATCCATACAAAGGCCGTCTGAAACTTGAAAGCAAGCAAGTTTCAGACGGCCTTTTGCTATAATTTCATTCTTTTCACAATATTCAATTTATTGCACCATCATGCCGAAACCCGATTTCGCCCAAACCCTCTCCAAAGACCGCCATTTTCTGCGATCTGCCTTTAAAAACCCCAATAAATACGGCGGCTTAGCCAAGGTTGAGGAAAAATACAAAAAATCGCACGACCTCTATCTGCAACGCCTGTCCAAACTGCCCAAGCCCGAATTCGACAACACGCTGCCCGTTCACGAAAAACTCGACGAAATCAAAAAAGCCATTGCCGAGAATCAGGTAACAATTATTTGCGGCGAAACCGGTTCGGGCAAAACCACACAGTTGCCCAAGATTTGTTTGGAACTCGGGCGCGGGGCGGCAGGGTTGATCGGGCATACCCAGCCGCGCCGTTTGGCCGCGCGCTCCGTGGCAGAGCGGATTGCCGAAGAGTTGAAATCAGAAATCGGCAGCGCGGTCGGCTATAAAGTGCGCTTTACCGACCACACCTCGCGCGATGCCTGCGTCAAGCTGATGACCGACGGCATCCTGTTGGCAGAAACCCAGACCGACCGTTATCTCGCCGCCTACGACACGATTATCATCGACGAAGCGCACGAGCGCAGCCTGAATATCGACTTCCTCTTGGGCTACCTGAAACAGCTTCTGCCGCGCCGCCCCGATTTAAAAGTCATCATCACCTCGGCAACCATAGACGCAGAACGCTTCTCCCAACACTTCAACGGCGCGCCTGTACTGGAAGTAAGCGGACGTACCTATCCCGTCGAAATCCTCTACCGACCGCTGACCAGCAAAGACGAAGACGATGCAGAAGTCGAGCTGACCGACGCGATTGTCGATGCAGCCGACGAATTGGCGCGCTACGGCGAGGGCGATATCTTGGTGTTCCTGCCGGGCGAGCGCGAAATCCGCGAAGCCGCCGAAGCCCTGCGCAAATCCACGCTGCGCCGCAACGACGAAATCCTGCCCCTGTTCGCACGCCTGTCACACGCCGAGCAGCACAAAATCTTCCACCCTTCAGGCGCGAAACGCCGCATCGTGTTAGCAACCAACGTCGCCGAAACTTCGCTCACCGTACCGGGAATCAAATACGTCATCGACACCGGCCTTGCACGCGTCAAACGCTATTCCGCACGGGCGAAAGTGGAACAGCTTCATGTAGAGAAAATCTCCCAAGCCGCCGCCCGCCAACGCTCCGGCCGCTGCGGCCGCGTCTCCGCAGGCGTATGTATCCGACTGTTTTCAGAAGAAGATTTCAACAGCCGCCCCGAATTCACCGACCCAGAAATCGTCCGCAGCAACCTCGCCGCCGTCATCCTGCGCATGGCATCGCTGAACCTGGGCGACGTAGCAGCATTCCCATTTTTAGAAATGCCCGATTCGAGGTATATCAATGACGGTTTTCAGGTATTGCTGGAATTGGGGGCGGTGGAGGCCGTCTGAAAATAAAAACTTTCTTCATAAAAAGGCAGGCCATGTTTCATTTTCAGACGGCCTAAATCATTGAGAAACTAAAAACTATTGAAAAGGGAATATTGGGTTTTAAAACCCAATCGGTAAATTTTTTATTGTGAAATATTAATGATGAAAAAATCTTTCCTCACACTTGTTCTGTATTCATCTTTACTGACTGCCAGCGAAATTGCCTATCGTTTTGTATTCGGAATTGAAACCTTACCGGCTGCGAAAATTGCGGAAACGTTTGCGCTGACATTTGTGATTGCTGCGCTTTATCTGTTTGCGCGTTATAAGGCGACGCGTTTGTTGATTGCGGTGTTTTTTGCGTTCAGCATCATTGCCAACAATGTGCATTATGCGGTTTATCAAAGCTGGATGACGGGCATTAATTATTGGCTGATGCTGAAAGAGGTTACCGAAGTCGGCAGCGCGGGGGCGTCGATGTTGGATAAGTTGTGGCTGCCTGCGTTGTGGGGCGTGTTGGAAGTCGTGCTGTTTTGCAGCCTTGCCAAGTTCCGCCGTAAGACGCACTTTGCCGCCGATATTTTGTTTATTGCAGCGATGTTGCTGATTTTTGGACGTTCATTCAGTACGACGCAGGAACACGGTATTTCGCCCAAGCCGACATATAGCCGTATCAAAGCCAATTATTTCAGCTTCGGCTATTTTGTCGGACGCGTGTTGCCGTATCAGTTGTTTGATTTAAGCAAGATTCCTGTGTTCAAACAGTCTGCGCCAAGCAAAATTGGGCAGGGCAATGTTCAAAATATCATCCTGATTATGGGCGAAAGCGAAAGCGCGACGCATTTGAAACTGTTTGGCTACGGGCGCGAGACTTCGCCGTTTTTGACCCAGCTGTCACAAGCCGACTTTAAGCCGATTGTGAAACAAAGCTATTCCGCCGCTTTGATGACGGCTGTGTCCCTGCCCAGCTTTTTCAATGCGATACCGCATGCCAACGGCTATGAGCAAATCAGCAGCGGCGATACCAATATGTTCCGCCTCGCTAAAGAGCAGGGCTATGAAACGTATTTTTATAGCGCGCAGGCGGAAAACGAGATGGCAATTTTGAACTTAATCGGTAAGAAATGGATAGACCATCTGATTCAGCCGACGCAGCTTGGCTACGGCAACGGCGACAATATGCCCGATGAGAAACTGCTGCCGCTGTTTGACAAAATCAATTTGCAGCAGGGCAAGCATTTTATTGTGTTGCACCAACGCGGTTCGCACGTCCCATACGGCGCATTGTTGCAGCCGCAAGATAAAGTATTCGGCGAAGCCAATATTGTGGATAAGTACGACAACACCATCCACAAAACCGACCAAATGATTCAAACCGTATTCGAGCAGCTGCAAAAGCAGCCTGACGGCAACTGGCTGTTTGCCTATACCTCCGATCATGGCCAGTATGTGCGCAAAGATACCTACAATCAAGGCACGGTGCAGCCCGACAGCTATCTCGTGCCGCTGGTGTTGTACAGCCCGGATAAGGCCGTGCAACAGGCTGCCAACCAGGCTTTTGCGCCTTGCGAGATTGCCTTCCATCAGCAGCTTTCAACGTTTCTGATTCATACGCTGGGCTACGATATGCCGGTTTCAGGTTGTCGCGAAGGCTCGGTAACGGGCAATCTGATTACGGGCGATGCAGGCAGCTTGAACATTCGCGATGGCAAGGCGGAATATGTTTATCCGCAATAAGCGGCGTGAAAACCAATAAAGACAAATTTAGATGATGTCGGGGAAGATGCCCGACCGACAAGACTATGCAAAATATGAAAAACCAAGTACGCGGATCAGGCATGGATGCACGATCCAATCCAGTCAATGTTTCAGACGGCCTGCAAAATAGTTCGGGCCATATCGGTGCCAACACGCGCTACCGCCTGACCAAACTCGGCGAACAAATGGCGCGCCTGCCTATCGACCCGAAAATCGCGCGCATTTTGCTGGCGGCGAAGAAACACGACTGCATGGCGGAAATATTGGTGATCGCGTCCGCGCTGTCGATTCAAGACCCGCGCGAGCGGCCGCTGGAAGCGCGCGATGCCGCGGCCAAGGCGCATGAACGCTTTACCGACAAGCAATCCGACTTCCTTGCCTATCTGAATATTTGGGACAGCTTCCAGCGCGAGCGCGATAAAGGCTTGTCCAACAAGCAGCTGGTGCAGTGGTGTCGCCAATATTTCCTGTCACACCTGCGTATGCGCGAATGGCGCGAGCTGCATCACCAGCTTGCCCAAACCGCGATTGAAATGGGTTTGACCACTAAAGAAGCAGCGTTTCGACAACCTTCTACCCAAGAGCAATTAAGGCCGTCTGAAAGCCAAGGCGACCAAGATTTGGCGGCCAAACTCAAACAAAAACAACTGGATAAGAAACAACATCGCGCACAAATCCGTGCCGCCAAAGAAGCCGGCTACGAACAAATCCACCGCGCCCTGCTGACCGGCCTTATCGCCAACGTTGGCATGAAATCGCCCGACGGCAACGACTATACTGGCGCGCGCGGCAGCCGTTTCCACCTTTTCCCTGCATCAGCCCTGTTCAAAGCCAAGCCCAAATGGGTGATGGCGGCAGAATTGGTTGAAACCACGCGCCTTTACGCGCGCGACGTCGCCGTTATCCAGCCCGAATGGATCGAGCAGGAGGCGCCGCACCTCGTCCGCTACCATTATTTCGAGCCGCACTGGGAACAAAAACGCGGCGAAGTCGTCGCCAGCGAACGCGTGACGCTTTACGGCCTGACCGTATTGCCGCGCCGCCCCGTGTCTTACGGCAAAGTTGCGCCCGAAGAAGCACGCGAAATCTTTATCCGCGGCGCATTGGTGGCGCAGGAAAGCAATCTTCAGACGGCCTTTTTTGCCCACAATAAAAAGCTGATTAAAGAAATTACCGAACTCGAACACAAGTCTCGTAAGCAAGACGTATTGGTCGATGACGAAGCCCTGTTTGCGTTTTATAACGAACGCCTGCCCGAGCTGGTGTGGAAAGACGCGAAAGGCGGCGTTTGGGGAAGCGAAGAATCCGTACGGCTTATTGAATCCGACAAAGCCGAAAGGTCGTCTGAAAATGAGCGCAACGAGTTTCGTAAAAACAAGCGTAATGGGTCTCGCCAAAATGAAAATCACGGCTACACCGTAGGTTGGGTTGAAAACCCAACATCAGCCGCAACTGCAAAAACTGTTGGGTTTGACAACCCAACCTACGCTACCCAGCAACCCACCCCCTCCCCCGCAGGGGAGGGTCGGGGAGAGGGCAAAACAGTTGCCACCCAAACCAACTTTTCCGCAACCTCAACAAACCCTCTCCCTAGCCCTCTCCCACAGGAGAGGGGACAGAGTGCCGCAGCTTCAACAGTTCCAGACGACCCCAAACCCAAAAAGCAGCCTGCACTCCCAAAAGGCCGTCTGAAACCTTTGCCCCTTGCCGATATTCGCACCTTTGAAGCCTGGCTCAAAACCGCCGAGCGCGACAATCCGCGTCTGCTGTTCCTCAGCCGCGACGATCTGATGCAACACGCCGCTGCGCACATTACCGAAGAGCAGTTCCCCAAATTCTGGCAAACCGCAGACGGCAAGTTCAAACTTTCCTACCGCTTCGAGCCGCACCATCCGCTCGACGGCGTGACCATGACCGTGCCGCTGACCGTCCTCAACCGCCTGCATGCGCCGTCACTCGAATGGCTGGTGCCCGGTATGTTGCGCGAAAAAATCCAGCTGCTGATTAAAGCACTGCCGAAGCAAATCCGCCGCATTTGCGTGCCCGTACCCGATTTCATTACCAAATTCCTCGAAAGCAATCCCGACCGCCAAACGGCCATTATTCCCCAGTTGGCGCACTTTATCGCCAAAAGCGCCGGCGATATGCGGATTCTCGAGCAAATCGACCAAGACGCATGGGCGGCGCAAAAATTGCCCGAACACTGCTATCTGAATCTGCGCATTATCGACGACGGCGGACAAGAGCTTGCCGGCGGCCGCAAACTGCACGAATTGCAACAACAACTCGGCCAAGCCGCCGCCGTCACCTTCCGCGACAACACGCAAGAATTCGAGCGCGACAACGTTACCGCATGGGACATCGGCACCCTGCCCGAATCCATCAAATTCGCCCGCGGCAAACAGCAGCTCACCGGCTACCTCGGCCTGCAAAAAGAAAAAGACGGCCGTATCGCCCTGCGCCTGTTCGACACGTCCGACGCCGCCGAACAGGCACACCGTCAAGGCGTGATCGAACTCATGAAACTACAACTAAAAGAACAAGTTAAAGACCTGAACAAAGGCATCCAAGGCTTCACCCAAGCCGCTATGCTGCTCAAACACATCAACGCCGACACCCTGCGCGACGACCTCACCCAAGCCGTCTGCGACCGCGCCTTTATCGGCGAAGACGAGCTGCCGCGCAACGAAAAAGCCTTTAAAGAGCAAATCAAACGCGCCCGCAGCCGCCTGCCCGCCGTCAAAGAAGCCCTCAGCCGCTACTTGCAGGAAACCGCCGCCGCCTACGCCGAACTGAACGGCAAACTCGGCAAACACCCGCTCACCCACCTCATACGCCAACGCCTGCAAACCCTGCTCGCCGCCGGCTTCGCCACCCGCACCCCGTGGACACAATGGCCGCGCCTGCCTATCTACCTCAAAGCCATGACCCTGCGCCTCGAAAAATACAGCAGCAACCCAGCGCGAGACGCCGCCCGCGAAGCCGATATTCAAGAACTGGAACAAATGTGGCAGGAAAAAACCGACGGCTTGGTGAAACAAGGATTGCCCGTTTCAGACGACCTAGCCGCGTTTAGATGGATGATTGAAGAATTGAGGGTGTCGCTGTTTGCGCAGGAGTTGAAGACGCCGTATCCGGTGTCGGTGAAGAGGTTGTTGAGGGAATGGGATAGCTATAAAGGCTAGACTTTTCGCGTGCTTCGGGCTAAAATCCAGTTTGCTAATTACGCGTTTTTGGATGATTGAATTTAAATTTAGTCGTTCATAGTCAGGCGTTTCGCTAGACTGAATATTAATTGACTACATCTCCGCGAGAATTCGGGCTTTCTCCCGCCTTCTCGTTAGAGAAGTCGGGAGAAAGCCCGAATTCTCGCTTAATTTAGGTAGTTAGCTTTTTATGACCGCTGTTAAATCGTTCCTATCATTAATTCAAATTCATCAAACCCATATAAAAGATGCATTACCTTTTATATGGGTTTTTGGTTCTAGTAAAGAAAATTCATTTCGCAATCTTTTCCTAAAATATCACTGGAATATTAAACATGATATTGCTAAATATCAAATCAGCAGACCGGAGGATTATCCTGATTGGTTTAATTTTAACAACTATTACAAAAATCTTGTGGATTTTGAAAAAGATGTTGTATCTATTTCACAAGGGGCTATTATTTTCTCGGAAAGTGTAGGTTCTTATGCTGAAATAGGTATTTTTTCATGTTTTCCTTTTTTGTATAGAAATTTATTAATTGTATCAGAAGAAAAATACATTAATGAAAATCATGCTAGTTTTTTAAATTATGGTCCAATTTTGAAAATTAAAAATAATGACGAGGAATCAAAAAATATTTGGGCATTAGATAGTACGAAAGATTTTTTTAAGGAAGAATGTAAAGAAATATCAGATCATTTTTTGGAAATTATTACTAGTCCAAAAAAAGATTTGCTAAATATTGAATTAGAAAAAGATATAATAATTTTATTAGTTGATTTAATGGATTTATTTCCAAATAATACAATAAGCTTCTATAAAGATTTACTTGTAAATTTTTCTATTGATATAAATAAGTTTAATCTAAAAAAATTTTTCCGATTACTTCAGGTTTTGGAAGTTATTGGAAGTAAGAGATCAGGGAATAATACACTATACTTTATTAATGACAATATTAAATACATGCCATGTGTAAACTACTATATGAAAAAAAATGGTAAAACATTTGATAGAAATTTGTTCAAAATAGAAATGGGTAGATAATATGTTATCTGTTTTAGAAAATTTTAAGAAGACTTTCTCTTTCTCAACGGTTAGTGCAATTATTTTTATCCAAACTGCACCAAATAGATATAAATTTCATACTATCCAAAAAAGGCATGGTGGGGAAAGAGAAATTGCCCAACCCACCAAAAGTTTAAAAATTGTACAACGTTGGGTTATCAACCAATATTTTCAAAACAGCCCAATTCATAAAGCAGCAACTGCTTACATTAAAGGAAAAGGCATTTTAGATCATGCAGAACAGCATAAGTCAAATAAGTATTTACTTAAACTTGACTTTAAAAATTTTTTTAATTCAATAAATATTCAAGATTTTTATGAATTTATAAATCGGTCAATGCCCCAGTTTAGTGAAGAAGATAGAGATATTTTGGGTTTATTACTGTTTTGCAAAAATAAAGATGACAATTATTATTTATCAATAGGTGCACCAAGCTCTCCCCATGTATCAAATATTATCCTTTATAAATTTGATTGCTTAATTCAAGAGATATGTTCTAAGAAAGGTGTAGTTTATACAAGGTATGCCGACGATTTAGCATTTTCAACCAATATACCTCATATCTTAAAGGGAATTCTGTGTGATATTGAACATATCTTGTCTAATTTAGAATATCCAAAAAATTTAAAATTAAATCAAGAAAAAACAGTATTCTTATCAAGAAAACATAATAGAACATTAACAGGATTGGTCATTTCAAATACAGGAAAAATTAGTATTGGCAGAGATAAAAAAAGAAAATTGAGAGCTGCAATTCATAATGCAATACACGGCAAATTAACTGATGAAGAAATACAAACGTTAAAAGGAAGAATTGCCTTCCTAAAAGGTATTGATAAGGAATTTGCAATTAAACTTGAACAAGAATTGCAGTCTGCAAATCTATAAGCAAGTAATTGTGCCAAAACGCATATAGTGCTTTAAAACAGTTTTTTTAACTTTATAATTCCATCCCTTAAAAAAACATACCTAATCCCCAACCATGCCCGAACTCCCCGAAGTAGAAACCACCCTGCGCGGCATCGCCCCGCATATCCTCAACCAAACCGTCTCCGCCATAACCGTCCGTGAGCCCAAGCTGCGCTGGCAAATCCCGCCTGCGCTGCCTGAAACCCTGCGCGGGTTGGTGGTGCGTGAATGCCGCCGCCATGCCAAATACCTGCTGATTCGTTTTGACACAGGCGTGCCGCTGGTTCATTTGGGTATGTCGGGCAGCAAGTAGTAGCCTGCATCAAACCGCATGCGTGCCTTTTGAAACACATTCCACCTACAAATCACGCCAAACTTGGAATCCGTGTGTAGCAAGCTGTAGCCTGCATCAAACCGCGTGCGTGCCTTTGGGCACACACCCTACCTGCAATCCCACAAACCCCGTGTGTAGGGTGTGTGCGGTACGCACGCACGCGGTCTTTTTTAAAAATGTTCTTTCCAATCAAACCAAAGGCCGTCTGAAAGCACTTTCTACCTTTCAGACGGCCTTCTTATATCCCTATCCCTGTTTATTTTTCCAACCGTGCAATCAGTTCATCGGCCAAGTCAAGATAAGCTTGGGTGCCTTTGGCGTGGGCGTCGTAGGCGAGGGCGGGGAGGCCGTGGCTGGGGGCTTCGGCGAGGCGGATGTTGCGGGGGATGACGGTGTCGAAGAGCAGGTTGCCGAAGTGTTGTTTAAGCTGCTCGCTGACTTCGACGACGAGGCGGCTGCGGCTGTCATACATGGTGCGGACGATGCCGGTTACGTCGAGGTCGGGGTTGATGGCTTGGCGGATTTTGCGGACGGTGGCCACGAGGTCGGAGATGCCTTCGAGGGCGTAGTATTCGCAAAGCATGGGGACGATGACGCCGTTGGCGGCGACCAGGCCGTTGAGGGTGAGCAGGGTCAGGGACGGGGGGCAGTCGATGAGGACGTAGTCGTAGTCGTCGGCAACAAGCTGCAGGGCGTTTTTGAGGCGGATTTCGCGTGCGATTTCTTGGACGAGTTCGACTTCTGCGCCGGCCAGTGTGCGGTTGGCGCCCAATACGTCGTAGCCGCCTTCTTTGCTGCGGACGACGGCGTTAAGGATGTCGGTTTCGCCGAGGACAACTTGATATACGCCGTTTTCGATGGTGGCTTTGTTGATGCCGCTGCCTGTGGTGGCGTTGCCTTGGGGGTCGAGGTCGACGACGAGGACGCGGCGGCCTTTTGAGGCCAGGGAGGCGGCTAGGTTGACGGTGGTGGTGGTTTTGCCGACTCCGCCTTTTTGGTTGGCGACGGCGAGGATTTGTGCGCTCATGTGCTTTGCTGTCGTGTTAAGTGTGGATGGCTGGATTGTACCGTTATTCGGTATGCTTGGGTTGTTTTCAGACGGCCTTTTTGCGGATGATGACGATATGGCGTTCGGCATTGAGTTGGGGGACGTGCAATGCTTCGACTTTTTCGACGGCGACGCTTTCGGGCAGTTTGTCGATTTCTTCTTGCGGATATACGCCTTTCATGGCCGCCCAGTAGCCGCCGTCTTTGAGGAGGTGTTCGGTCCAGTTGACGAAGTCGGCGAGTTCGGCAAAGGCACGGCTGGTGATGACGTCGGCGCGGCAGTCGGCGGCGGCTTCTACGCGGCCGCTGATGACGCGGACGTTTTTAAGGCCGAGTTCGATCACGGCTTGTTGTAAAAAGGCGGTTTTTTTGGTGTTGGCATCGAGGAGGGTGATGTCAAGGTCGGGGCGGCAGATGGCGGTGGGTATGCCGGGCTGTCCGCCGCCGGAGCCGACGTCGAGCATGGTTTGGGCGTGTTCGATATAGGGCAGGAGGGTCAGGCTGTCGAGCAGGTGATGGCTGACGGTTTGGGCGGGATCGCGCAGGGCGGTCAGGTTGTAGGTTTTATTCCACTTTTGCAGCAGGGCGGCATAGTCTAGCAGTTTGGCCTGTTTGGCTTCGTCGATGTCCAAACCCAGTGCCTGTATGCCGTCGCGGAGCTGTTGCGCCTGATTCATTTGTTATTCCTTATTGGTTAAAACGCGTTGGATGTAATGGTAACGGAAAGCATGCCGTCTGAAAATGTTTGTGCTTGTTGAATCAACGTTTCATCTTGTGAAAGACGATGGGCTGTTCCGGCGCGCGCGTGAGCTGTTTGGGCAGGGTCAGCATGGCGATGATCCATACGGAGAGGGTGTAGTAAAACACGCCTTGCCCGAGCATACCGGCCAATGCGGCATTGCCTAAGATGGCTTCAAAAATCAAGCCTGCCGCCGCTGAGGCACACGCTGCGACACCGGCAAGGAATAGGGCGTAACGCGAATGCCGGCGCATCATTTTTTTATACGCCAGCTTAGTCAGTCCGCCGGCAATCGGCAGGTTGAGGAAGGCAAACATGCCGCAGACAAACCATGCGACGGAGTCCTGCCAACCGCTTTGCCATGCCCACGCGCCATCTTTGACCGTTATCAGCAGGCCTTGGCCGTCTGAAAAGGCGATTTGCACGATATTGTGCAATATCATCGCCAGCGGCAGAGTGAGGAACATCAGTGCGACCAATAGGGGGCGGTAGGGCTTTTCTTGAGTCAGGTACATGGCGGCTTGCCTTGTTGTGGGATAAGTCGAAATGATAGCAGATTGGCGGTTGATTCACGTTTGTTAGCGCTGAAATTGCTGACAAAAACGGTCAATTAAAAAAGAAATGAAAAATTCTTTTTTCTTGGCAAACGTTGGTAGATAAAGGTTAAGAAAACGTTTTCAGACGGCCTAATCTCTTATTTTTATATGAACCGAACAGAAAATCTTTGCATTTCTCCGTAAAATCTACTAAATTCTCAATAACATATTATAAAGACCTGAAATCTGGAACCCAAACCGAAACTGCCTCCCGCTATTTACGCTCGGAAACTCAGCAGGCAACAAAAGTTTCACACACTACAAAAACAAAGCAATTCCTCTGAAATCAGTTGTTTATAATGATAGATAACCACAAGGCAAACCATGCCTGACTTTAGTAGGAGTAAAACCATGGCTGAAGCAACCGATGTCGTATTAGTAGGCGGCGGCATTATGAGCGCCACTTTGGGCGTATTGCTCAAAGAACTCGAACCATCTTGGGAAATCACCCTGATCGAACGCTTGGAAGATGTAGCGTTGGAATCATCAAATGCATGGAATAATGCCGGTACGGGACACTCTGCGCTGTGTGAATTGAACTATGCGCCCCTGACTGCCGACGGCACGATCGATCCGACCCGCGCCCTCAATATTGCCGAACAATTCCATATCAGCCGCCAATTTTGGGCGACTTTGGTCGAAGAAGGCAAACTGACCGACCGCACTTTCATCAATTCCGTCCCCCATATGTCGCTGGTGATGAACGCCGACCATTGCAGTTATCTGCAAAAACGTTTCGACGTGTTCAAAAACCAAAAACTCTTTGAAAAAATGGAGTTTTCTACCGACCGCGCCAAAATTGCCGAATGGGCGCCGCTGGTTGTCAACGGCCGTGATGAAAACCAATCCATCGCCGCCAACTACTCCGCCGAAGGCACAGACGTCGATTTCGGCAGCCTGACCCGCCAAATGGTCAAATACTTGAGCGACAAAGGCGTAAAAATCAAATTCAACCGTCATGTCGACGACCTCAACCGCGAATCGGACGGCGCATGGGTGCTGAAAACCAGCAGCACCAAAGACGATGACGACCCGTTGACACTCCGCACCCGTTTCGTCTTCCTCGGCGCAGGCGGCGGCGCACTGACCCTGCTGCAAAAATCCGGTATCCCCGAAGGCAAAGGCTACGGCGGCTTTCCGGTTTCCGGCCTCTTCTTCCGCAACAGCAATCCCGAAACGGCCGCGCAACACAACGCCAAAGTATACGGCCAAGCCTCCGTCGGCGCGCCCCCTATGTCTGTTCCGCATTTGGATACCCGCAACGTGGACGGCCAACGCCATTTGATGTTCGGCCCGTATGCAGGCTTCCGCCCCAACTTCCTCAAACAAGGCTCGCTCATGGATTTGCCGATGTCCATCCACATGGACAACCTCTATCCTATGCTCCGCGCCGGTTGGGCTAATATGCCGCTGACCAAATACCTCTTGGGCGAATTGCGTAAAACCAAAGAAGAACGCTTCACTTCGCTCTTAGAGTATTATCCGGAAGCCAATCCTGACGACTGGGAACTGATTACCGCCGGTCAGCGTGTGCAAATCATCAAAAAAGACCCGAAAAAAGGCGGCGTACTCCAATTCGGTACCGAAATCGTCGCCCATGCCGACGGCTCTCTGGCCGCATTGTTGGGCGCGTCCCCAGGTGCATCAACCGCCGTACCTTTGATGATTAAGCTGATCAACCAATGCTTCCCAGATCATGCCGAATCATGGTCAGGCCGTCTGAAAGAATTGGTGCCCGGCTACGGTATCAAGCTGAACGACAATCCGACTTTGGCGGACGAAATCATCAGCCACAACGCGTCCGTTTTGGGCATTCATCACTAAATTGAAGCAGACGCAAAGGCGGGCATTCTTGCCCGCCTTTTTTCAAACCATTAAAATAGCGACATTCAGGCCGTCTGAAATCTAATCTGCGGCAGCATGTTGCACGACTCAAACCCGAAAATCAGCCCCAATAGAAAAACGCCATGACCGATATTCTCAACAAAATCCTTGCCACCAAAGCAGAAGAAGTGGCCGCACAAAAAGCCGCCGTTTCCTTGGAAGACATCAAAGCCCAAGCGCAGGCAGCCACGCCGGTTCGCAGCTTTATCGGCTCGATCCGTGAAAAACACGCGCAGAATCTGCCAGCTATTATTGCCGAAGTCAAAAAAGCCAGCCCGAGCAAAGGCCTGATCCGTCCTGATTTTCATCCTGCCGAAATTGCCGTTGCCTATGAAAAAGCCGGCGCGGCCTGTTTGTCCGTGTTGACGGACGAACCTTATTTCCAAGGCTCGCCCGAGTATTTGAAACAGGCGCGTGCGGCCGTGGCGCTGCCGGTCTTGCGTAAAGATTTCATCATCGACGAATACCAAATCTATCAGGCGCGCACGTGGGGTGCGGATGCGGTTCTTCTGATTGCCGCCGCATTGGAAGCCGAGCAGCTTGAGCGTTTTGAAGCCGTCGCCCACGAATTGGGCATGACTGTATTGTTGGAGTTGCACGATGCGTCCGAGCTGGAAAAATGCCGCAACATGACCACGCCGTTGTGGGGCGTCAACAACCGCAACCTGCGTACGTTTGAAGTAACCCTGCAGCAAACCCTCGACCTCTTGCCCGAATTAAACGGCAAAACCGTTGTTACCGAAAGCGGCATCCGCAACAAAGAAGACGTCGATTTCATGCGTAGCCACGGCGTGCATACTTTCCTGATCGGCGAAACCTTTATGCGTGCCGACGACATCGAAGCCGAAGTCAAAAAATTGTTTTAAACCCTAAAAAACATCAGGCCGTCTGAATTTTCAGACGGCCTGAATCCATTGGAGACGAGAAAAAATGTTTACCGTACAGCGCATTTACGCGTATCAGCCCAATCCCGAACAGACCGCCGTCTTTATCGACCGCCTCTATCCGCGAGGCGTCCGCAAAGAGATTTTTGCCACTGCGCTTTGGCTGAAAGACATTACACCCAGTGCAAACCTGCGTCGCTGGTATCACGAAAATCCGACTGAGAATTTTGACAGTTTTGTCAGCCGTTATCATGAAGAGCTGCAAGGCGATACCGAGCAGGCCGCCATCAAGCGGCTGCTGGATTTGGAAAAACAGCACGGCAATATCCTGTTGCTGACCGCCGTCAAAGATCCCCGACATTCCCACGTCTCTGCGCTGGCTCAATTTTTGGGTGCAAGGTTTGAATATCGCGATTAAAAAATCAGTGTTTGGGCTGAATACAAAAAGGCCGTCTGAAATCAAGGTTTCAGACGGCCTGCTATTTTCAAATCAAGAAGGATAACGGTGTGCCACCAATTTTCCGTCTATGTATTCGCCGATATAGACTTGCGAGGCTTCAAGGTGGAGGCGGTCGAGTTCCTGTTGCAGCCATTCTTCATCACGCTTAATGATTTCGAGGATGTCGGGGTCAACTTGGCCGTCTGTAATCAGTGGATAGCGCAGGCTTTCGTCGCCGTACTTAATGACGGCGAGCTGGCCGTTTTGTTCCATCACGGCACGTTTGACGGCAGAGATTTCGTAGATGCCGGCGGCGCGGAGTTTGAACATGAGGTCGTGTGCGCTGATGCCGTTTTTCATACATTCTTCTGCTTGGACTTTTCCGTTGACGATGATCCAAACGGATTTGCCGTCAATTACGGATTTGACCCAGCGGTTGTGGTTTTTGATGAATTTCAGGCTCAAGACCAACAGCGTCCACAAAATCAGCACGAGGAAAAATTGCAACAGGCCGACGCTGTCGCTGTAAATCACGCCGCCGATGATGCCGCCGAGTACATAGTTTTGTACTTGGTCCATGGCGGAGGTCGGCGCGAGGTTGCCTTTACCTAAGAGGTTGATTTGCAAAATCAAACCTAAAATACCCATCAGCAGTTTGAGGGCGAGCAGGGAGTATGTTTCCATGTGTGTATCCTGTTATTCTTTATCGATGAGTTCGATATTGTTGTTGACCAGATTGATGGGCGTCAGCGTGTAGGCGGAGAAGTCTTGATTGAAATGGACTTCGTAATATTGGCTTTTGATGCCGACAATCATGCCGTTGGACAGACGCGTGCTGTTGACGATGATGTCTTGTTTTTCAACCTTTTGGTTTTCAATCAAGGCATTGAGAAAGCCAACCATGCGAGAGGTGTCGGCGGCGAAGTTCTGACGCTCGCTGTATGAAAGATATTGCGTGCCGCAGATGAGGATGAGCAACAGCAGCGCAATAATGCTCAGGTCGCGGTATTTGGTGTCCATGCGGTGGCGCAGGTATTGCGATACGGCGAGCAGGAGGATGACGAGGGCGGCGAAAATCAGGACGTATTTCAAGTAGTCGTTGAAATACATATGGTTTTCAAGATAAAAGTGAGAAAAGAATTTCATGGTATTTGATAAATTTGGGAAGGGTAATAAGGCCGTCTGAAACTTAAATTTCAGACGGCCTCGTCTATTAAACAAGGATGTTGCGTTAAGGTTTCGGATAAAGCACACATGGTGATTCCCGAAGTAGTATCAGTTGATAAATCCGTCGTCTTTCATTTTCTTTTCGGAAAAATACTGGCTGATCACCAGTAAACTGGCCAGAATGATAATGAAAAGACCTGCCATGGTCAGGGTGATTTTGAGAAACAAATCGGCATCGACGAAGGAAAACCAAAGTTGCAGAATTAAGAGCAACACCCAGCTGACGAATAATCCGAGACAGGCATAAACGCCGAGTTTAAACACGTTCTTTTTCCAAAATGACGACGTAGGCTTCACGCACGAAAAACAGCAGCATGCGGCGCTGGTCTTTTTCCATGGTAACGACCTTCCAGCCTTGCGAAGCGTGGCTGTTGAGGAAATCGCTGAATTTGACCGGATTGATTTTGGCGCTGCCGAAAACCAAACTGGAAAGCAGGTTCTCTTGATAAATGACGGCTTTATATTCTTTCATTTTATTCCTTTAAAAATCAGGGGGCTTTAAAGCCCCCTGATTCTACTCCTTATTATTCAACTGCGGCAATACCGAACCTTCGCCCAGCGACAACAAACCGCTTTGCGAGTAGATACCCAGTTTGGCGCGGGTGTCGGTGATGTCGAGGTTGCGCATAGTCAGTTGTCCGATGCGGTCGAGCGGTGTGAACGCTGCGTCTTCGACTTTTTCCATACTCAGGCGTTCCGGTTGGTAGGTCAGGTTAGGCGATTCGGTGTTCAGAATCGAGTAGTCGTTGCCGCGACGCAGTTCGAGGGTGACTTCGCCGGTGATGGCTTTGGCGACCCAGCGTTGGGCGGTTTCGCGCAACATAAGGGCTTGGCTGTCAAACCAGCGGCCTTGGTAGAGCAGGCGGCCGAGGCGCAGGCCGTTGATGCGGTATTGTTCGATGGTGTCTTCGTTGTGGACGCCGGTCACCAAACGCTCGTAGGCGATGTGGAACAATGCCATGCCCGGGGCTTCGTAGATGCCGCGTGATTTAGCCTCGATGATGCGGTTTTCGATTTGGTCGCTCATGCCCAAGCCGTGACGGCCGCCGATGCGGTTGGCTTCGAGGAAGAGTTCGACGGGGTCGGCGTATTCTTTGCCGTTCAGTGCAACGGGCACGCCTTCTTCAAAGCGTACGCTGACTTCTTCGGGTTTGACTTCGACGTTTTCGTCCCAGAAGGCAACGCCCATGATAGGTTTGACGATTTTGATGCCGCTGTTGAGGAATTCCAAGTCTTTGGCTTCATGCGTCGCGCCGAGCATATTGGAGTCGGTGGAGTAGGCTTTTTCAACCGACATTTTGTAGTTGAAACCGTTGGCAATCAGAAATTCGCTCATTTCGTGGCGGCCGCCGAGTTCGTCGATAAATTGTTGGTCGAGCCAAGGTTTGTAGATTTTCAGCGCGGGATTGGTCAAGAGGCCGTAGCGGTAGAAACGCTCGATGTCGTTACCTTTGTAGGTGCTGCCGTCGCCCCAAATATTGACGTCGTCTTCCTTCATGGCGGAAACGAGCATGGTGCCGGTAACGGCGCGGCCCAGAGGCGTGGTGTTGAAGTAGGCGATGCCGCCGGTGGAAACGTGGAATGCGCCGCATTGGATGGCGGCGATGCCCTCGTGTGCCAACTGCGCGCGGCAGTCAATCAGGCGGGCATTTTCTGCGCCGTATTCCATCGCTTTTTTAGGAATAGCGTTGTAATCGTCTTCGTCAGGTTGGCCGAGGTTGGCGGTGTAGGCGTAAGGCAGTGCGCCTTTGAGTTTCATCCACAACAGCGCGGCAGAGGTATCAAGACCGCCGGAGAAGGCGATGCCGACTTTTTGACCGACGGGGAGATTTTGTAAAATGGTATGGTTTTGGCTCATTGGGATTCCTCCAGACTTGAAAAGTTGAAACCATTATCTTATAAATGGATAAGATAATCTACTTTGATGCCGTCTGAAAAAGCATTCAGGTTTTCAGACGGCATTTGTCCGCAATTATTGATGGTGCTATCTGACGCTGAATGCAATGAAGCATACTGCCCAAACCGAAGCAGCTGCCAAAGGCCACAACAAGTAGCCTTTTTGCCCGGTCAAACGCCACATTTCATCTGCATTGGTTGCAACAAAAAACAACCACAAAAAACCAAGTAAAATATCCGTAAAGACTGCCAGTGAAAAAATCATACGGTTTGCAGGCAAGAGGCTGAATGCGTTCAGAACAACCCATTGTATAAAAAATGTGGAAAGCGTAGCATATTTGGCGCGAAAATTGACTGCCCGTTTGTCTTGATGAATTTTACGGCGAATAATCAAATACTGAACAATCAGCACAAACGTACACACAAAAAGGCTGATAATGAACATGAAAAACGCAAAAATGCCGATTACAAACATGAGCCTCTCCTATCCGTTGCACCTATACCATAGCCAAGTGATGGCACCGAGTGCTTCGCTTTCGTTCCATTGTTCATTGGGGTAGAGTTTAGGGGAGATGATG
Organism: Neisseria sp. P0009.S010; assembly: GCF_051958545.1. NCBI lineage: Bacteria > Pseudomonadati > Pseudomonadota > Betaproteobacteria > Neisseriales > Neisseriaceae > Neisseria > Neisseria sp. P0009.S010. The sequence continues at coordinate 32,798 of NZ_JBQCVH010000006.1, read as the reverse complement.
TTTAGGGTTGTGATGGTGGGCATAGTTTAGAGGGGGGGTAAAACAAAAAAGGTAAGTGTAAGTGGTTTTAAGGCTGCCTGAAAGCGGATTAACAGCGAAAAAGAGAACGCGTGAGTGCGAGCACCCACGCTTGCTATCAGACAGACTGGCTACGCTGGCTATGCTTGTTATATATCTATATGGTTATATAGATATATAATTTTTTCACTCCATTCATTTGATTGTAGGGTATCTGTATCTTCAGCAATATACAAACCAATATCTTTTGACCAGAATGCATAAGTTTGTTGAATTATATCTATATTCTTCAGATAATTAAAATCTGAGAAAGCACCATCAAACATGCATATTATAGCTATTGGATTAAGCTGATTGATATTTAGTATTTCATCTTTAATTACATTAAATAAATCAATATTTTTGGAATATAAAAAATAAGATTCTGTTAAAAAAATATCATATTTCCACTCATTATTTTCAAGAATATATTTTTCAGATTTAATGCAACGTGATCTAGATTCCCATTGCTTTATATTTTCATGATTTCTGTCTTCTTTTAAAAAAATACCATAACACAATATAGAAAACTGGTCAGTACCACAATTTTTTAAAAAATCTATTATTTTCATTTAGTTACCACTAATTAGGTTTAATTGATTATTATCTGGTATAAAGCTTGCAATGACTTTATCCTTATACGGCCCATCTTTTGCAACAACAATAACAACGTATTTCCCATTTGATTTACCTAATAAGCAATATTGGAACAGTAATCATGGGAAATCATGAATAGCCTTTAGGCAGAAGGAAAGATTATGAAAGACCGACAGCATTTGTTCAACCTCATCATCATCGGCGATGAAATCCTGCACGGCAGCCGCCAAGACAAGCATTTCGCCTTTTTCAAATCTTTATTGGAATCGCGCGGGCTGAAACTCAATCAGGTGCAATATCTGCCCGATGAACCCGAATTGCTGGTCAAACAACTGCGCCGCAGTTTTTCAGACGGCCTGCCGACTTTCGTTACCGGCGGTATCGGCTCTACGCCTGACGACCACACGCGCCAAGCCGCAGCGGCTGCTTTGGATTTGCCCGTTGTCCGCCATCCTGAAGCCGCCAAGTTTATCGAAGGCGTAACCCTGAAACGCGGCGAGCCGCTCGATTCGCCGGAACACGCCCAACGCCTGAAAATGGCGGATTTTCCCGAAGGCGCGGAACTTGTGCCCAATCCGTTTAATAATATCGCCGGATTTTCCATCCGCGAGCATTATTTCTTCCCCGGTTTCCCCGTGATGGCGCACCCGATGGCGGAATGGGTATTGGAAACTTATTACGCCAACCGTTTCAACCAAACTGAACGCGGCAGCCGCAGCGTGTATGTGTTCGACCAACCCGAGTCGCGCATTACGCCGATTATGGAACATCTTGAGCGTACCTACGCCGGTGTCCGTTCTTACAGCCTGCCCACCGTGGGCCGTACCGATTCAGACGGCCGTTACACTCCGCCGCATATCGAGTTCGGCATCAAAGCGGAAGGTGAGGCCTGCCGCTTGTTGGATACGGCGTGGGAAGATGCGTTGCAGGGTTTGCAGGCGATTGGCGCGACTTTGAAAGAAACGGTGGAATAATGCACTTATCCCCGGCCCAATCCAGACGCGCACTGATTTTTGCCTCTTTGCTGTTTTTGCCGCCGACCCTCATCATCGGCATTTGGCTGGCGCAATATGGCGGCTTCGCTTTTGAACCGCCGCTGATGCACGCCGTCCATGCCCATGCGGGCACATGGTTTGACCCGATTGCCACCGTGTTGCACTATCTGGGCAAAACCGAGATTGCCGTGCCGCTGATCGGCGCAGTCGCCGCAGCCCTGTATTTTGCCGATAAGAAGCGCGAAGCACTGTTTTGCGTGTTGGCGGCATTGATGCCGACTTTGAACATGCTGATTGTGAAGGTTTGGTTTGCCCGCGAACGTCCGCTGCTTTGGCCGCGCCTGATTGAAGAGAGCAATTTTTCCTTTCCCAGCGGCCACAGTACGTTTTCCGCCGCCATTGCCGTCATGCTGATATTGCTTTGCCGCCGCACGCGCTACCGCCGCGCCGCTTGGATAGGCGGTATTTCCTTTGCCCTGCTGACCGGGTTTTCACGCATTTATTTGGGCGTGCATTATCCCACCGACGTTTGGGCAGGCTGGACAAACGGCACGCTGACTGCCTTGCTGGTGTATATGCTCATCTTCAGGCCGTCTGAAAAATAGAAGAAACGAATCATGAATACACGTTCACCCAACACGCCTTATTGGCTCAGAAACGGCCATGCCGACACCCTGTTTGCCAAGCTGCTGCAAGGCAAAGCGCCTGACTACCGCCGCGAGCTTCTGCCCGACAGCACCGGCAAAACCCAAGTTGCCTACGATTTTGTCGACAGCGCCGACCCCGATGCGCCGTTGGTGGTTTTGTTCCACGGACTGGAAGGCAGCAGCGAGAGCCATTACGCGGTCGAGTTGATGAAAGCCGTACAGCAGCGCGGTTGGAACGGCGTGGTTGCCCATTTCCGCAGTTGCGGCGGCATAGAAAACACCGCGCCCGTGTTCTACCATCTCGGCGATACGCCCGAAATCGCTTTTATGCTCAACACGCTGGCACAACGCTATTCAACCATCTACGCTGTCGGCGTTTCTTTGGGGGGGAATGCCCTGGCCAAATATTTGGGCGAGCAGGGCAGTAATGCCGTTCCGCGCGCATCTGCCGTCGTTTCCGCGCCGGTTGATGCCGTGGCCGCCGGTACACGTTTTGATCAGGGCATGACGCGCTTGATTTACACGCGCTATTTTTTAAATTCGCTGTTGCCGAAAGCCCAGGCGATTCCTCAGTTTCAGACGGCCTTAAGCCAGCAAAACTGCAAAACGCTTGGCGATTTTGACGACCGCTTTACCGCGCCGTTACACGGTTTTGCCGACCGTCATGATTACTACCGCCGCAATTCCTGCAAACCGTTTCTGAAAGGCGTAGATACGCCGTTGCTGCTGCTCAATGCCGTCAACGACCCCTTCCTGCCGCCAGAAGCCTTGCCGACCGGGCGGGACGTGTCCTCAGCCGTTACGCTGCTGCAACCGGCATACGGCGGTCATGTCGGCTTTGTCAGCCGCGATCAAGGCCGTCTGAATCTGCAATGGCTGCCGCAAACGGTGTTGGACTATTTCAAACAGTATCAGCCGTAAATGAAAAAGGGCATGTATGTGACATGCCCTTAGAGTGAAGAAAGTAAAAAGGCCGTCTGAAAACGAGTTTCAGACGGCCTTTTGAATAGCTTGATTATTTGCCTTTGTCGGCTTTGGCTTCTTTTTTCAGAGAAGCGTACAACTCAGGGTCGCGGTTTTTCAGTAAGGACGCAACGGCCAAGTCATCACGGTTTACTTTAGCCAAATCTACGCGCTCGATGTGTACCAAACGCAGCAATTCGCGTACAGGTTTAGGCATATTGCGGCCGGACTCGTAACGGGAACCACCGGATTGAGTCACACCAATGCGACTCCAGAAGTCCATTTGGTTCAGGCCGAGTTTTTTACGGATATCGCGGATATTTTCAATTTTTTCGAACGATTTCATGAATCTTCCTTATTGTGGTATTTAGTGTATGCCATTAGGCATAAAAAAGGTCTGCAAGAATGCCGGCATCCTTTTCCCTATTGTTTTTTGGGGTGATATGTGGGCGTATTGCAAATGGCTGATCTAGATAATTAGACAGTATATTCGAAAGAAGTTTTCTGCTGTCTGCCATAATTTGTGTAAATATTTCTTAATTCATTATTTCAGTAAAATTTTGTTATATAAATCATTAAATTATGCGTTTATCTTAGATATGGCATAAGCAAATTTTTACATAATTAAACAATTCAATATGGGTAAAAACTTAATTTCGAGTTTTTATTCGGTTTTCTGGATTGAGAATGCGAATAAATTTTAGGCCGTCTGAATCTATGTTTTCAGACGGCCTGAAGGTTTTTTCAAGGTTAAGGCTTACCGCTGGCAGGGCTGACGGTGAGGATTTCGTAGCCGGTTTCGGTAACCAAAACTTCGTGTTCCCATTGGGCGGAGAGGGAGCGGTCTTTGGTGACCACTGTCCAACCGTCGTTCAGGATGCGCAGATGGCGTTTGCCTTGGTTGATCATCGGCTCGATGGTGAAAATCATGCCCGGTTTGAGGACGAGGCCCTCACCTTTGCGGCCGTAGTGGACCACTTGCGGCGCTTCGTGGAAACCGCGGCCGATGCCGTGTCCGCAGAATTCCTGTACGACGGAATAGCCGGCATTTTCGGCAACCTGTTGGCAGGCATAGCCGACGTCGCCGAGGGTGGCGCCAGGTTTGACCGCTTCGATACCCGCCATCATGGAGGCGTGGGTCACGTCGATCAGGCGTTGGGCAATCGGGGAGACTTTGCCGACGGTAAACATACGGCTGGAGTCGCCGTGGAAACCGTCTTTTTTAATGGTCAGGTCGATGTTGACGATGTCGCCTTCTTTCAGCGGCTTGTCATCGGGAATGCCGTGGCAGATGACGTGGTTGACGGAGGTGCAGCAGGATTTCGGGTAAGGCGGGTTGCCGTAGTTGAGGGGGGCTGGATAACCACCTTGAACGTTGACGTGGTAGTCGTAAACGAGTTTGTCGATTTCGTTGGTGGTTACGCCGGGTTTGACGAATTGGCCGATGTAATCGAGGGCTTCGGCGACCAAGCGGCCGAGTTCGCGCATTTTTTCGATTTCTTCGGGGGTTTTGATGATGACTTTGTCCATGAGGTTTCCTTCTTGTTTCAGACGGCATAGAGGCCGTCTGAACGGGACGGGTGTGCCGTCTGTTTAAAACAGGTTGTCGAGATTGTCTTTATTGCGCGGTTTGGCTTGTGGTTTGGCCTCAGGCTCGGCTTTCGGAGTCGGTTTGGACTCGGGGACTTTGGCTTTTGCCGGTTTGTTTTCTACCGCTTGTGCGGCAGGTTTGCTGTCTGCGGCTTTGTTTGCTACCGGCTGGCTGTCTGCTTGAGGTGTGTTTTGAGCGGCAGGGCTGCTGTTGTCGGATTGTGTGTTTTCTGATTTGTCGGCTTCAGCGCGTTTGTTTTCAGTGCGTTTGCTGCGGTGTACAGTGGAGCGGTCGTTTTTTATACCTTCTTCCGCTTTTTCGCCTTTTTCGTCTTGTGGGACGACAGGATTGCCGGAGGCGGTTTTTGCGTCGCCGTCTTTGGCAGGTTGGACGGTTTCAGGTTCGACAGTGCCGTTGGGGCGCCAAACTTCAATGCGTGTGTCGGTTTGTTCGGCAGGACTTTTTTCGGGTACGTCGGTTTTACCGGAGTTTAGGGTGCTGAATACGCCGGCAACAAGGGCTGCGACGGCGATAAAGCTGACAAGGAATAAAGCGCGGATTAGGTGTTTGGGCTTAAGTTGGAAAGGGGTTTTATTATTCTTGGACATGATGTGGCGGGTAATCGTTGGAGGAATGGCCGTCTGAATATTCAGACGGCCCCGGGTTGCCTGTGAATCAGTTGGCAACGTAGTTTTGATAGAGGGTCACGACTTTTTGTACGCCGACGGTCGTGCTGACTTTTTGGGTCACGCGGGCTTGTTCGTCCGGCGTGAGGATGCCCATCACATAGGTCACGTTGCCGTAAGTCACGATTTTGACGCGTGCCTGGGTGGCCGGGCTGAGGCCCAACAGGGTGGCGCGGACTTTGGATGTACCCCAAGTATCGTTGGTCACATCACCGAACGAACGCGCTTGTGAGGCGACAGTAATGTAGTTGTACACGCCTTCTGCGGCTTGTTCGGAACGGGCGATGCGTTCAACAAATTGTTTTTCACCTTCGGTAGCCACTTGGCCGAGCAGGAGCAGGTGGCGGTTGTAGCCGACAACGTTCAGTTTGGGCTTGTAGCCTTGGACTTGGTTGTTTTGGCGCAGGTAGGAGCGTGCGGTGGTTTCGACGCGCAGTGCCATAACGTTGTCGTCGGTTTGCGCGCCTGTGGTGCGGCGGTCGACGGCGGATTTGGTGCCGACGGCTGCACCGCCGATCAGTGCGCCGACGCAGCCGCTCAGACTCAGGCTTAAGAGGGTCGCGGTCAGAACGGGGAGGGCGTAGCGTTTGATATTCTTCATATCCTTTTCCTTGGGTATGGACGGTTGGGTGTTCAGACGGCCTTTAAGGGATAGGCCGTCTGAAAAGAAAGGGTTACATGCCTTCAAGCAGGACGGAGTCGATGCAGTCGCACATGGCGTGAATCAGCAGGATATGGTTTTCCTGAATGCGGGCAGTACGCGGATAAGGGACGTTGAGTAAAACGTCGGTATCTTTGAGCATGGCGGCGATTTTTCCGCCGTCGCGGCCGGTCATGGCAATGACGTGCATGTCGCGTTCGTGTGCCGCTTTGATGGCTTCGATGACGTTGGCGGAATTGCCGGAGGTGGAGATGCCGACCAATACGTCGCCGGCACGTCCGAGCGCGCGCACTTGTTTGCTGAACACATGGTCGAAACCGTAGTCGTTGCCGATGGCGGTCAGGGCGGAAGTGTCCGTCGTCAGCGCGACAGCGGCCAATTCCATGCGTTCTTTTTCAAAACGGCCGGTCATTTCTGCGGCGAAGTGTTGCGCGTCGGCAGCCGAACCGCCGTTGCCGCAGGCCAGGATTTTGCCGTCGTTCATCAGGCATTGCAGCATCAGCTCGGCAGCCTGTGCGGTCGGCTCAACCAGTACTTTTTCAGCTTCCTGCTTGGCGCGGATACTCTCGGCAAAATGTGCGGAAACGCGTTCTTGTAATGTTGTCATGAGGTTAACCTGTAATATTTTGAATCCATTCGGGCGGGCCGTCGCCCTCGATCAGTACCGCATCCAGGCGGCAGGGCGCATGGTTTAACCCGTGCTTTTGCAGATAATACTCTACACTTCGTTGCAATTTCAATAATTTGGACGGCGAGATGCTGTATGCGGCACCACCGAAACCTCGGTTTTTGCGGTATTTTACTTCAACAAACACAATCGTACCGCCGTTTTTGACGATTAAATCGATTTCGCCGTAGGCGCAATGCCAGTTCCGCGCCAGCAGCGAGCAGTCTTTGCCCAGCAGGAATGCCAGCGCCGCATCTTCGGCCGCCGCCCCCTGTTTGTGGTTTAAGCGCATGAAAAGTTTACCCGTTATATAATCATTGTTTTTAAAGAGACGCCGTTTCAGACGGCCTTGAATCTATGTACACAAAACACCTGCAAAAAGCCGTCGACAGCATCGAAAAACAGACATTATACGTTGTCGCCACACCCATCGGCAATTTAGCCGACATAACGCTGCGTGCGCTGGCCGTTCTGCAAAAGGCCGACATTATCTGCGCCGAGGACACCCGTGTTACCGCCCAGCTTTTAAGTGCGTACGGCATTCAGGGCAAACTCGTGAGCGTGCGCGAACACAACGAGCAGCAAATGGCCGATAAAATCATCGCCCATCTTTCAGACGGCCTGAGCGTCGCCCAAGTTTCGGATGCGGGTACGCCTGCGGTTTGCGATCCCGGTGCGAAACTTGCCGCCCGCGTGCGCGAAGCCGGATTTAAAGTGGTGCCTGTGGTCGGCGCAAGCGCGGTGATGGGGGCGTTGAGCGTGGCCGGGGTGACGGAATCCGATTTTTACTTCAATGGTTTCTTGCCGCCTAAGGCTGGCGAACGCCAAAAGCTGCTGGCCAAATGGGCGGAAGCCGATTTTCCGATTGTGATGTTTGAAACGCCGCACCGCATCGAGGCAAGCCTTGCGGATATGGCCGCGCAGTTCCCCGAACGCCGTTTGACTTTGGCGCGCGAAATCACCAAAACGTTTGAAACCTTCCTCAGCGGCACGGTTGCCGAAATCCAAGCCGCCCTTAAAAACGACAGCAACCAAACGCGTGGCGAGATGGTGCTGGTGTTGCACCCTGCTGTGAAAGAGAAACACAGTGATTTGCCCGAGGCGGCGCAAAACACCATGAAAATCCTTGCGGCTGAGTTGCCGACCAAACAGGCCGCCGAGCTTGCCGCCAAGATTACCGGCGAAAGCAAAAAAGCCTTGTACGATTTAGCGTTGGAGTGGAAACGGATTTCAGACGACGCTTGAGGTCTTGCAGGCTTATTTCTCTCAACCTGTGGTGTGAACGATGCGACGATTTCCTACAGGCAAGGCTGGGTATTGTTCGTTATCCGTTTGCCGGTTCTACAGGCTTTATATAGGCAAAGTTTTGTTTGCCGCATTGCTTCCCCCCCCCTTGTAATTTACAATGACACTGCATACAACTAGTATGTTCTTAAATCTTTCAATCTACGGGAGTGGACTTATGAAACAAAACATCATCGTTGCCTTATTCGACATCTCCAGCGAAGCTTATCAAGCCTTTTCTGAATTGAAAGCTTACTCGCAGATAACAGATGCTTTGGTGGCACAAGCCGTTTTGGTTAAAAAGGAAAATGGTCTGATTATCCCAGCAGAAAGCACCGACTTTACCGCCAATACGGTCGAAGGCACATGGACGGGCGGCCTCATTGGTTCGCTGGTCGGCATCCTCGGCGGTCCTATCGGTGTTCTGTTGGGTGGAGCTACTGGCGCACTCATCGGCAGTGATGTAGGCACTGCCCAAACATTGGGAGAGGGGGCGTTGCTGGAAAATACAGCCAAAAAACTGGATAACGGCAGTACTGCAATCATTATTTTGGCGCAAGAATCCGACGAGGCTGTATTGGATGCTTTCTTCCACCGTTTCAAAACCGTTATTCTCCGGCAAGATGCAGCCGTTGCCCAACAGGACGTATTGGCAGCAATAGAAGCGCAGGAAGAAGTGGCACGTCAGGCACACGAAGCTTGGAAAAAACAGCGCAAAGCCGAACGCAAAGAGAAAGTGGAAGCCTTCAAGGCCGACATCAAACAAAAATTCGACGAATTGGCAGCCAAGTTGAAATAACACTGCCACCAACCCAAGGTATGTAACCGCTCAAATTTTCCGTTTCGGATGCATGCCAAACCGGTTTGAGGCTACCTGAAAATCTATTTTTCAGGTAGCCTCTCCCTTTTTCATGCCCCGAGACCTTTGCAAAGGTCTCGGCCTTTTTATAATTGGATTTTAGATTGATCCAATAGGTTCAATACGCTTCTAAGTTTGCGTTTCAGACGGCCGCGATGTTTGGCAAACCTGCTTCAACGCTGCCATGCGCTGCGCAAATATTCGATGCAGTCGGTCAGGGAGTAAAACGGGGCGTTGCCGTGATTGGCGTTGGGGTAGAGGGTGAAGCGGACATCTGCGCCGAGGTGGTGCAAAGTGCCGGCAAGGATTTTGGCTTGTGCGACCATGCCGCGGCTGGTTTGGTCGGGACGGTTGTTTCTGCCTTCATGTTCGCCTGCGCCAAGGCGGATGCCGATTCCTTGCGGCAAAGCGTCGGGCAGCCAATCGAGTACGCGGCGCTCTTGCCACCAGATAGACGGCGAAACCAGCAAATAATGGCGGAAGCGTTCGGGACGGATGAACAGGGAATAGAGGCCGTACAAGGCGCCGAACGAATGGCCAAAGACGGCTTGGTTTTGGGTATCGATGCGGTATTTGCTGTTGAGCAGGGCGGAGAGTTCGTCATCTATAAAGCGGCTGAAGCGGTCGGCTTGGCCGTATTGTTTGCGTTCGGATTCGGGCGCGTTGTCGGGCAACGGCGGCGTGTAGTCGAGGGCGCGTTGGCTTAAGTCGCGGATGGTGCCGCCGGTGTAGCCGATGCCGACAATCAGACAGGCGGCATGGCTTTTGGTGATGGGGTTGATGAGCAGGGATTGCGCCATATTGAGGATGGCGGGGAAAAAGGCATCACCGTCAAGAATATACAGCACGGGATAGCCGCCTATCGGACGCTCGCCGAGTGCCGCGGCTTGAATGCGGTAGGTGCGGCCGGTGTGGGCGGAAGTAAGGGCGGTTTCTTCGGCTTGCAGCAGGGTGGCGGCTTGCCAGTTGGGGCGGATGGGCATGATGGGGTGCTTTAATCAATGGTTGCTTAAGGGAAAAGGCCGTCTGAACAATGGTTTTCAGACGGCCTTATTGTACGGATTTCTGCCTTTTTAACAATACGCGTGATTAGCGTACGTCAACGTAGGAGCTGCTGTGCAGTTCGCGCAGGAGGTTGGTGGTCGCCTGTTGCGCTTTTTGTTGGGACAGGTATTGGCGGACGGCGTTTTGTTGGCGCTCTTCAGGCGTACCTGCTTCGCGGACGTCGTTCAGCTTGATGATGTGCCAGCCGAATTGGGTGCGGACAGGGGTGCTGATTTGGCCGGGTTTGAGTTTGTGGACGGCTTCTTCAAACGGGGCAACCATCATGCCGTCGGCAAACCAGCCCAAATCGCCGCCGTTGCCGGCGCTGCTGTCTTGCGAGTATTGGCGTGCCAAACCGCCGAAATCTGCGCCGCTGCGGGCTTGTGAGTAGATTTTGCGGATGGTGCTTTCTGCGCCGACGGCGGCATTGTCGTTGTCGGCTTTAATGAGGATGTGTTGGGCATGATATTGGCGCACAGGGTCGGCTTCGGGCAGGGTGATGCCTTGTTGTTTGGCCTGCTCGATGTAGCGTGCCACTTCGGAGTCGCTCACGCGGCTGTTTTGCATGATGGCTTGTTGGCGCACTTTTTCAACAATAATGCTGTCGGCGATGTCTTGACGGACGGCGGCAGACGGATTTTTGATGTTGGGGTTGTGCGCGATGACGGCTTCGATTTCGCTATCGGTCGCTTGGATGTTGCGGCGTTTGCCGGCTTGGAGGATCAGGGATTGGTTGATCATTTGTGCCAAAACCTGTTGGCGCAGCTCGTTGGCGTCCATTTGTGTGCCTTTCGGCATGGTTTGACGTGCCTGCGCCACGGCTTGTTCTACTTGGCGGTGGGTAATGACTTCGTTGTCGACAACTGCGGCAATGCCGTCTGAAAGATGTACGCCGCTTTGTACGGCAGGCATGGTGGTGGCGCTGACGGCAGGGGCTTTGGCTGCGCGCGCTTTGCCTGCTTTGGCTTTAGGGGCGGCGTGTGCGCCTACTGCGAGAGTGAGTGCGGCGACGAGAATCAGGGGTTTGAAGTTCATTGTTTGACTACCTCGTTGGTTTTGCTGTAACCGGGAATGGCTAAGCGGAGTTTTTCGAATGGGTTGTTGCCGATATTGCTCAAGTCTTTGAGTTGGAGGTTGAAGAATACGGCGTTTTTGTGGCTGTTTTCGCCGGTAACATAGCGTTGGCCGACCAAGCTCGCGCTCCAGCAGCCGCAGTTGCTTTTGTATTCTGCACCGATGAGCATTTCCAGCGGTTTTTTGGCTTCTATTTCGTAGTTGTAACGGGCGACGGCGTACAGGTTTTTGCTCAACGGCCATTGGGCGACAAGGTCGACTTGGCTGAGTTTGTCGTAGAAATAGTCGCCGTTGGCTTGCAGATAGATGCGCTCGTTGCGTCCGTATTTGTAGCGCGCGCTTAAGACTTTGCCGGGTTCGGGGTTGTAGGCAATCCCTGCGGCGTAGCTTTCGGCACGGCTTAGGTTTTGGTTGTAGTGGATATCCAAATCAATGCGGGTGCTCGGGGTAAGGTTGCCGTGTGCAAAGGCTACCCAGTCGGATTGGCTGCGCGGATAATTGCTGACGTTGCCGTCAGGCAGGACGTTGTCGTTTTTGAAGTAAAACTTCTGGCCGATACCTGCACGGAAGAGTTCCGCACCGGTGTTGGGGTTGAGGATACGGCTTTGTGTGGCCAGCGTCAGGCTGTTGGCCGAATTGATGCGGTCGTTGCCCGAATACAGGTTTTCGCGGAACAGCTGCGAATAGGTAAAGCTGTTTTCGGAGCTGTCAAAATTAGGCAGGTCGTTTTGGGACTTGGTCGGAATGTAGTTGTAAAACAGGCGCGGTTCAAGCGTTTGCAGGTATTCTCCGCCGAAGAGACGGGCCCTGCGCTCGAAAGTCAGGCCGCTGTCGACGTTGATAATCGGCAGGACGCGGCTGACATTGCGGCCGCTTTGACCGTTGAAACTGTTGAGGCTGTAATAAGTGGCGTGTACGCCGACTTTAGGCCGGATGTAGCCCCATTGGTTGTGGAAGTCCCATTTGACGCTCGGGTAGAGCACCACGCGGCTGCCGTCTTGCTTGGTGTCGTGATCAAAACGGGTAAATTGGCCGAACACGTTAAGCTGAGCCTTGCCGAGATGGCTTTGCCAACGGCCGGTCAGGCGGGGCATGATGGCATAAGGCTCGTCTTTATAGCCGTCTTGGTTGGCCAGCGTTTGATATTTTTGTACGCGCAACGAGCCGTCGAAGCTGCCGCCTAGCAGTTTGTCGCTGTAATTGAGCCATGCCTGACGGTCAAGGTTGACGTTGCGCGCGATGTCTTCGCGGCCGTAGAAGTCGCGGTAGTAATCGTCGTCGGAAACTTGGTTGTAGTTGATGCCGCCGCTGATTTTGCTGTTCAGCTGCTGCTGGTGTTTCCATTTGAACTGGTAGCGGTTGTTGTGGACGCTTTTTTGGTCGTTGGGCATCCAGTCGCCATCGACTTCGCCGCTGTAATTCGGTTGCAGATAACGGACTTGGCCACCCAATTGCACGCCGCGTTTACTGATAATGCCCGGGCGGATGGTGGCATCCAAATTTGGGGCAAGGTTGAAGTAGTAGGGCAGGCTCAGCTCAAGGCCGTCTGAACCTGTGGCAATGGTCGGAACGAGCAGGCCGCTTTTGCGGTTGCCGTTGATGGGAAAGTCCGCCCAAGGCGTGTAGAGGACGGGGACGCCGCCGAATACCAGTGAAGCGTGTTTGGCCACGCCGATGCCTGTCGATTCATCGGCTTCGATGCTTTGCGCTTGGATATACCAGCTGGCATCGCCGGGCGAACAGGTGTTGAATTTGGTATTGATGAGTTTGTAGAGGCCTTTGCCTTTGAGTTCGGCTTTTTCGCTGACACTTTGAAGGCGGCGGCCGCCTTGTTCGGTATTAAGGCGCACGGCAGTGCCGGAACCGGTTTGGTCTTTGAGGTTGTAAACCAATTGGTCGCCGGATACGGTCGAACCGTTTTGATACAGGGTAAAGCGGTCGCCGGCGGTAACGGTATCGGTGGCTTGGTCGTATTGCGCCCAATCGGCATTGAGAACATCGGCATTGCGCTCGACAATAACGTCGCCTTCGGCAAGGACGGCGACTTGGGTTTGACCTTCTATTTTATCGGCGTTGACGCGGGTGTAATCAGCAGGCAGGGCAGGCTCGCCGCTGCGTTTGATTTCGGCGGTTTCGGCCGGCTTGGCATCTTCGTGGTCGCAAAACAGGCAAGTGCTGCCCAAGGAAAGCGGATCGGCTTCGCTTTGGCTGGTTTTTACCGGTTTGGATGCAGCGGTGTGGGCAGGGGTATAGTCTTCCGCCTGCGGAACAGAAGCATCTTCCGCGCGCACGGCTGTTGCGCCAAAGCCCATAATTAAGGCGAGTACCAAGGGTTTGAGTGAAAATAAACGAGCCAAAATCGCCCCTTAAATCGGTTTGCCAGTTAGAATAGCGGTTATTGTAACCTGAAATTCTGCGATACCGCTATGCAACGACAAACCGAATTACAAAACTGGCTGGAGTCTGTTTACCCGAACCAGCCGTTCGAATTGAGCTTTGCGGCAGCCGATGCCGACTTCCGCCGTTATTTCCGCGCGACGTTTTCAGACGGCCAGACTGTCATCTGTATGGATGCGCCTCCTGAGAAGATGAGTGTTGCGCCGTATTTGAAAGTGCAAAAACTGTTTAACATGGTCAATGTGCCGCAAGTGCTTCATGTGGATGAAGCGTTGGGCTTTATGGTGCTGAACGATTTGGGCAATACCACATTCCTGACCGCCATGAATCAGGAAAACAGCGAAACCGCCCACAAAGCCCTGCTGCTCGAAGCCATCGACGAACTGATCGAACTGCAAAAAGCCAGCCAACCCGGCAAACTGCCGGAATACGACCGCGAAGTCATGCTGCGTGAGATTAACTTGTTCCCTGAATGGTTTGTGGCCAAAGAATTGGGCCGCGAGTTGACCTTCAAACAACGCCAGTTGTGGCAACAAACCGTCGATACTTTGCTGCCTCCCCTGTTGGCGCAGCCCAAAGTGTATGTCCACCGCGACTTTATCGTCCGCAATCTGATGTTGGCGAAAGGCCGCCCGGGCGTGTTGGATTTCCAAGACGCGCTTTACGGCCCGATTTCCTATGATTTGGTATCGCTGCTACGCGATGCATTTATCGAATGGGAAGAAGAATTTGTATTGGACTTGGTCATCCGTTACTGGGAAAAAGCACGCGCTGCCCAGCTGCCTGTGCCTGCCGAGTTTGACGAGTTCTACCGCTGGTTTGAATGGATGGGCGTACAACGCCATTTGAAAGTGGTCGGTATTTTTGCCCGTCTGTACTACCGCGACGGCAAAGACAAATACCGCCCGGAAATCCCGCGCTTCTTGAACTACTTGCGCCGCGTATCCCGCCGTTACAACGATTTGGCGCCGCTGTATGCATTGCTGGTCGAATTGGTCGGTGATGACGAATTGGAAACAGGCTATACCTTCTAAGCTTGGTTTTTTAAGATTTGATTCCATTTTTCAGACGGCCTGATCAACAAAAGGCCGTCTGAAACCTTTACAGAACACACAAACATGACTTACATGATTTATCCCAAAACCTACGACGTGATTGTCGTCGGTGGCGGCCATGCCGGTACCGAAGCCGCGCTTGCCGCCGCACGCATGGGTGCGCAAACCCTGCTGCTCTCACACAACATCGAAACCCTCGGACAAATGTCGTGCAACCCTTCCATCGGCGGCATCGGCAAAGGCCATCTCGTGCGCGAACTCGACGCGCTCGGCGGCGCGATGGCGTTGGCCACCGACAAATCCGGTATCCAATTCCGCCGCCTGAACGCCAGCAAAGGCGCGGCAGTGCGTGCCACGCGCGCGCAGGCAGACCGTATCCTATATAAAGCCGCTATCCGTGAGATGTTGGAAAACCAAGAAAACCTCGACCTTTTTCAACAAGCCGTCGAAGACGTAACGCTCGACGGTGAACGCATCAGCGGCGTGGTTACCGCGATGGGCGTGGAATTCAAAGCCCGCGCCGTCGTGTTGACCGCAGGCACATTTTTGTCCGGCAAAATCCATATCGGTTTGGAAAACTACGAAGGCGGCCGCGCCGGCGACCCTGCTGCCAAATCGCTGGGCGGACGTTTGCGTGAATTAAACCTGCCCCAAGGCCGTCTGAAAACCGGCACGCCGCCGCGTATTGACGGACGCACGATTGATTTCTCCCAACTGACCGAACAGCCCGGCGACACACCCGTTCCCGTAATGTCCGTACGCGGCAGCGCCGATATGCACCCGCGCCAAGTGTCCTGCTGGATTACGCATACCAACACGCAAACCCATGACATCATCCGCTCAGGCTTCGACCGCAGCCCGATGTTTACCGGCAAAATCGAAGGCGTAGGTCCGCGTTATTGTCCGTCTATCGAAGACAAAATCAACCGCTTCGCCGACAAAGACAGCCACCAGATTTTCCTCGAACCCGAAGGTCTGACCACGCACGAATACTATCCTAACGGTATCTCCACCAGCCTGCCGTTCGATATTCAAATCGCCCTCGTCCGCAGCATGAAAGGCCTTGGAAACGCCCATATCCTGCGCCCCGGCTACGCCATCGAATACGACTATTTCGATCCGCGCAACCTTAAAGCCAGCCTCGAAACCAAAACCATCCAAGGCCTCTTCTTTGCCGGACAAATCAACGGCACGACCGGTTACGAAGAAGCCGCCGCGCAAGGCCTGCTCGCAGGTGCAAATGCCGTGCAGTATATCCGCGAACAAGACCCGCTCCTGCTGCGCCGCGAACAAGCCTATCTCGGCGTATTGGTGGACGATCTCATCACCAAAGGCGTGAACGAACCTTATCGCATGTTCACCAGCCGTGCCGAATACCGCCTGCAACTCAGGGAAGACAACGCCGACATGCGCCTGACCGAAGACGGCTACAAAATCGGCTTGGTGGGTGAAGAACAATGGCGCATGTTCAACGAAAAACGCGAAGCCATCGAGCGCGAAATCCAACGTTTGAAAACAACGTGGTACACGCCGCAAAAACTCGCCGAAGAAGAGCAGCTGCGCGTATTCGGTCAAAAACTCAGCCGCGAAGCCAACCTGCACGACCTCCTGCGTCGTCCGAACCTCGACTACGCCGCGCTGATGACCCTGCCCGACGCACAACCTGAGACCACGCTTACCGACAGCGTGGTTGAACAAGTCGAAATCCAAGTCAAATACCAAGGCTATATCGACCGCCAAAACGAAGAAATCGACAGCCGCCGCGACATCGAAACCTTAAAGTTACCCGAGGACATCGATTACGCGAAAGTCAAAGGTTTGTCGGCAGAAGTGCAGCAAAAGCTCAACCAGCACAAACCCGAAACCGTTGGACAGGCAAGCCGAATTTCCGGCGTAACCCCTGCCGCCGTTGCATTGTTGATGGTGCATTTGAAACGCGGGTTTAAAGATGCCAAGTAAGGTTTAATTTGAATAAAGGCCATCTGAAACTTTCAGACGGCCTTTTTGATATTTAAAAGAACAAAAACATAAAAACTGATGACAGAGTAAAATACGTTACACAAAACCTATGACAGACAAAGGGATAATATGGAAACTCAAGCTTTAGAAAAAACTTTTGCTACACACGACGAATTTAACCGTAAGCCGATAGCCGAAAACATCATCAGGCTGTTGACATCGCCCATCGACCTTTCTCCTATGGTTATCGACGGTGGTTGGGGAATGGGCAAAACCGAATTTTGCCAAAAACTGATTCGGCTCATGCAGCAGCAACATCCCGATTATCAGCCCGTCTATATCGATGCCTTCCGTTCAGACCACAGCGGAGAGCCTCTGCTGGCATTGCTTGCCGAAATCATTAAAGCATGTACGCCTGAAGATACTGGCGATCAGCCGTCTGAACAGCGCAAAAATATTACGAGGAAAGTCGCGAAAGCCGCAGGATTCGTGATGAAAACCGTTGCTAAGGCAGCGGTTGGTCATGTTCTAAAGCAAAATACAGACGATTTGGCAGAAGAATTCCAACAGATAATGAATGACGGCCAAGATGCAGACAGTTTGGCCGAAACCGTAACCGATGCCGCTGCCACAATCGCCAGCCATACCATCGATGCAACCGTCGAAGCCTTGTTGAAAGAGCAAATCGAAGCGGAAAAAAATCTGGAAACGCTCAAAGCCTGCCTGAAAGAATTGGCAGCGGACAAACCGATTATCCTGTTTATCGATGAACTTGACCGTTGTCGTCCCGACTACGCGGTTGATATGTTGGAAGTTATCAAACACGTCTTTGATGTCGAAAACGTTAAAGTTGTGTTGGTAACGAATACCAAACAACTGCGTGCGGCGATTAATCATCGGTATGGTGCGGAAGTGGATGCGCAAAAATACTTGGATAAGTTTTTGAAGTATAGCTTCGCTTTGCCGGATAAGGTTGTGGCTCGGATTGAGGAGGAGCGAGCTTTGGTCTCGATTGAATATTTTAAACAATTGATACAAAACAGCCGTATAGCTGATGAGCTAAAAGGTTTAACTGAACAACAGATAATCTTGAATTTCATCAGCGATATGATAGAACGGAACGGTTTATCGCTTAGAGAAACAGAACGATTAGTCCGATTTTTAGAGATATACCATTCTTTAAGTGGTGGACTGAATAATGCAATCTGGCAATATTTTTTGCTTCGCATTACAGGTGTATTTATCTTCTGCTTCTATCCGAGTTTAATGGACGATATTAATAAAAATCGTACTGATAGCAAAGATTTTGCTCGATTATTCAATATTAAATCTTTGCGTGAGATTCCGCAAAATAGTCCTGGTCGTCTTGCTACAAATACAGATGTAATTACCGTAATGTTAATGGACTACAGCACTACAGAGGATTCACATTTTAAAATTTACGAAATTTCCAACTGGCATAATTGGATGAATCAAGTTAATGTAAATTTTCTTGAAGGTTCAGAAATTTACCCTAAAAGCAAAGAAGGTGTTTTTTCTATTCTCAAAAACACTTTCCGAGTCCTCAGTCTTGAGCAAACACCCCAATAAAAAAGGTCGTCTGAAAACCAAAAAACAAGTTTTCAGACGGCCTTTAATCATTTCAATAAACCGATAATTTTCCTATCGATGCCGTCTGAATTTCAATACGCCAAGCTCGGAGGCAAAGCCGTTTAGGGGGATGTCGTGGGGTTCGGTCGGCAGTGTGTCGGTCAGTTGGCAGCCGAAGCCTACGCCCAGGGTTTGGGTTTGCAGGCGGTATTTCGTGGCGGAGAGGGTGGCATCGTAATAGCCGCCGGCCTGTCCGAGGCGGTAGCCGCGTTTGTCGATGCCGACGATGGGGACCAGCAATAGGCTGAGTTGGTGGACGCGGATTTTCTTGCCGGTGAATTGGGGGACATGCAATTTGGCGCGGCCGCGTTTGCGTTCTTGTTTGGTGTCGTCGGCAGGGTAGGGGGTGAACCACATCCGCCGTGTGTTCGGTTCGATATAGGGCAGGTAGAGTTTTGCGCCGCGTTTTTGTGCGGCACGGACAAAGCCGTCCAATCGCAATTCCTTGCCCATCGGCCAATACACGCCGATTTTCCGTCCTTTTTTGATGTAGGGCTTGAGCAGGCGGTTGATGGTTTCGGTGGCGGCGTTTCGCTCGTCTGCGCTCATTTGGGCGCGTGCGCGGCGGAACTGTTTGCGTAATGCCGATTTTTCGGGATTCCTCATTTTCAGACGGCCTTTCGGGATTGCGGTAGAATGTTGCGATTATAACGATTTTGTTAACATTCAAACAGGACGCACACGATGTGGCATATTGTCGCCATCGGCTATCTTTTTGTTGCCGTGATGTTTTCCGCCGCGCAGCCGAGTATTGCGCGCGCGTTGATTTATTTGTTTTTTTGGGCAGTGTTGCCCACTGTGTTCACGGTCTTCGTCATGACCATCCGCCGCCGCAACCGCCTGATGAAACGGCAGGAGCAGGCGGAGTTTGAAGCGGCTCGCCAAAAGGCGGTACAGGCGGATGAAAAACAGGACGGAAAGGTATAAAATCCCTTTTCAGACGGCCTCTTATCCGCTATAATCCGTCAGTTTTCCATTTCGGAAACACTCTTTTATTTTTTAAAACTTATGCCCACTTTCGCCGAAGGGTGCTTGACAATAGGCGCCGCCTATCAAGTTCTATGCGATTGAATGTGTGCTCTTTAACCCTTTCAAGGAAATAACATGTCTCAAATTACTATGCGTCAGATGATTGAAGCCGGTGTTCACTTCGGTCACCAAACCCGTTTCTGGAACCCGAAAATGGCTCAATACATTTTCGGTGCGCGCAACAAAATCCATATCGTAAACTTGGAAAAAACCCTGCCGATGTTCCAAGAGGCGCAAGAAGCCGTACGTCGTCTGGTTGCCAACAAAGGTACAGTATTGTTCGTAGGTACCAAACGCCAAGCCCGCGACATCATCCGCGAAGAAGCTACCCGTGCCGGTATGCCTTTCGTTGATTACCGCTGGTTGGGTGGTATGCTGACTAACTACAAAACCGTTAAGCAATCCATCAAACGCCTGGAAGAAAAAACTGCTGCCCTGGAAAACGCTGCTGAAGGCGGTTTCAACAAAAAAGAAATTCTGGAAATGCAACGCGACGTTGAAAAACTGGAACGTTCTTTGGGCGGTATCAAAAACATGAAAGGCCTGCCTGACGCGATTTTCGTTATCGATACCGGCTACCAAAAAGGTACTCTGGTTGAGGCTGAAAAACTGGGCATCCCTGTTATCGCTGTAGTCGATACCAACAACAGCCCTGACGGCGTGAAATACGTTATCCCTGGTAACGATGACTCCGCTAAAGCTATCCGCCTGTACTGCCGCGGCATCGCTGACGCAGTTTTGGAAGGCAAAAACCAAGCGCTGCAAGAAACTGTAGCCGCTGCCCAAGAAGCTGCTGCCGAGTAATTCGGTACACAGAAGAGGGGCGTTATGCCCCTTTTCTCAAATCCCGTTCTGAAATCCGTTTCAGACGGCCACTATTTCCAAACACGGCAATGGCCGTGTTCCCAAAAATCTAGGAGATTCAAAATGGCAGAAATTACTGCAAAAATGGTTGCCGACCTGCGCGCCGCTACCGGCCTGGGCATGATGGAATGCAAAAAAGCCTTGGTTGAAGCTGAAGGCAACTTCGACAAAGCCGAAGAAATCCTGCGTATTAAATCTGGTGCGAAAGCCGGTAAACTGGCTGGCCGTACTGCTGCCGAAGGCGTATTGGCTTATGCAATCAACGGCAATGTCGGCGCATTGGTTGAAGTAAACTGCGAAACCGACTTCGTTGCTAAAGACGCCGGCTTCGTAGAA
Organism: Neisseria sp. P0009.S010; assembly: GCF_051958545.1. Classification (NCBI taxonomy): domain Bacteria; kingdom Pseudomonadati; phylum Pseudomonadota; class Betaproteobacteria; order Neisseriales; family Neisseriaceae; genus Neisseria; species Neisseria sp. P0009.S010. Next base: position 12,383 of record NZ_JBQCVH010000006.1, on the reverse strand, counting down.
TTTGCCAACTTCGTTGCTAAAACTGCTGCCGAGAAAAAACCGGCTTCTGTTGAAGAACTGAGCGAACTGGTTGAAGTAGAACGTAAAGCCATCATCGCTAAATTGGGCGAGAACATGTCTGTTCGCCGCTTCCAAGTGATCGACACTGCCAACCAACTGGTTGCCTACATCCACGGTGCTTTGGCTACTGAAGGCGTATTGGTTGAGTACAAAGGCTCTGAAGACGTAGCACGCAAAATCGGTATGCACATCGTTGCCGCTAAACCACAATGCGTAAGCGAAGCCGAAGTAGATGCTGAAACCGTTGAAAAAGAACGCCACATCTACACTGAACAAGCTATCGCTTCCGGCAAACCTGCCGACATCGCCGCTAAAATGGTTGAAGGCCGTATCCGCAAATTCTTGGCTGAAATCACTCTGAACGGCCAAGCGTTCGTGATGAACCCTGACCAAACTGTTGCCCAATTCGCTAAAGAAAACGGCACTGAAGTGGTTAGCTTCGTACGCTACAAAGTAGGCGACGGTATCGAGAAAGCCGTTGTTGACTACGCAGCCGAAGTTGCTGCCGCTGCTAAAGTGTAAGGCACTTATGAAAAAGAAAGCACCTAGATTCCAAACGAATCAGGGTGCTTTTTTTTGAGAAAACCGTTTACGGTACCTATTTTAAGACGACCGAATATAAAGGCCGTCTGAAAACAAAACAATAATAAACCGACACACCCTATCATTAATATTCCGACCGTTTGAAAATTCAGACGGCCCGAACTCCGACCGACGACATTCAAGAAAGCAAGGTATCCCATGACACAGCAAATCAAATACAAACGCGTATTACTGAAACTCTCCGGCGAATCCCTGATGGGCTCTGATCCATTCGGCATCAATCACGATACCATCGTTCAAACCGTCGGCGAAATTGCCGAAATCGTGAGAATGGGCGTGCAAGTCGGTATCGTTGTCGGCGGCGGTAACATTTTCCGCGGCGTATCTGCACAAGCGGGTAGCATGGACCGCGCCACTGCCGACTACATGGGCATGATGGCAACCGTCATGAACGCGTTGGCACTCAAAGATGCATTTGAAACCTTGGGCATCAAAGCGCGCGTACAATCCGCACTGTCTATGCAGCAAATCGCTGAAACTTACGCCCGTCCTAAAGCCATTCAATATTTGGAAGAAGGCAAAGTCGTGATTTTCGCCGCCGGTACCGGTAACCCATTCTTCACGACCGACACTGCCGCCGCATTGCGCGGTGCGGAAATGAACTGCGACGTGATGCTCAAAGCGACCAACGTTGACGGCGTGTACACCGCAGACCCGAAAAAAGACCCATCTGCAACACGCTACGAAACCATTACTTTTGATGAAGCCTTGTTGAAAAACCTCAAAGTGATGGACGCCACCGCTTTCGCCCTCTGCCGCGAACGCAAGCTCAATATTGTAGTATTCGGCATTGCTAAAGAAGGCTCGCTCAAACGCGTGGTAACCGGCGAAAACGAGGGTACACTGGTTCACTGCTAATCATTGAAAGGCCGTCTGAAACAGCCGAACGGGATACATTCGGCTTTCAGACGGCCTTTTATTTTCAGTTGGTTGCGCGGGTATTGGTTCATGGGTTGAAAAGGTTAAGAACCTGCTTGACCATAATGCCCAACCGACAATTCGACAACAAAAGGATATCCCATGAATATCACCGTCTTGGCTGTCGGCACGAAAATGCCGCGTTGGGTCGATGAGGCCGTCGGCGAGTACGCCAAACGCTTCGGGCGCGATGTCAATTATGCGCTGAAAGAAATCAAGCCGGAAAAACGAGGCGCGGGTGTGAATGCGGCTCAGGGTATGGCGGCTGAAGAAAAACGCCTGCTGGAAGCCATACCGCAGGGCGCGTTTTTGGTGGTATTGGACGAGCGCGGCAAAGCGCCGACTTCGGTCGAATTGGCACAACATTTGAAAAGCTGGCAGCAAAATGGCGAACACGTCTGCTTTATTATCGGCGGCGCAGACGGCATGACCGACCGTTTGAAACAGCAGGCAAACATGATGATGCGCCTTTCCAGCCTGACCTTGCCGCACGGCATGGTGCGCGTTTTGCTGACCGAGCAGCTTTATCGCGCCGTTTCGATTTTGCACAACCATCCGTATCATCGGGAATAATCTGTTTTGATTGCTGGGATAAGACGGTAATGCCGCCTTATCGGTTAAAAGCGGGGTTGAACCTGTTTTCAGACGGCCTGATTTTTCCGCATGAATCCTTTATAATCGTTTCTTTGATAAATCAACATCTTTCGGGAGAACCCAAATGTCCGATTTCCGTCAAGACTTCCTCAAATTCGCTTTGGCACAAAACGTGTTGAAATTCGGCGAATTTACAACTAAGGCCGGCCGTCAGTCGCCTTATTTTTTCAATGCCGGTTTGTTTAATGACGGCGCATCGACTTTGCAGCTGGCGAAGTTTTACGCCGAAGCCATTATTGCCAGCGGCGTGAAGTTCGATATGCTGTTCGGCCCGGCCTATAAAGGCATTATTTTGGCGGCGGCAACAGCGATGATGTTGGCGGAAAAAGGCGTAAACGTACCGTTTGCCTACAACCGCAAAGAAGCCAAAGACCACGGCGAGGGGGGTGTGTTGGTGGGCGCGCCTTTGAAAGGCCGCGTGCTGATTATCGATGATGTGATTTCCGCTGGTACATCCGTGCGCGAGTCGGTCAAACTGATTGAGGCCGAAGGCGCAACGCCTGCCGCAGTGGCCATTGCGCTCGACCGCATGGAAAAAGGTACGGGCGAATTGTCGGCGGTGCAGGAAGTCGAAAAACAATACGGCCTGCCGGTGGTTTCGATTGCCAACCTGAACGACTTGTTCACGCTCTTGCAAAACAATGCCGAATTTGGCGGCTTCTTCGAGCCGGTCAAAGCCTATCGCGAACGTTACGGCGCGGTTTAAACCATAACATCATGCTCAGGTCGTCTGAAACAGTTTTCAGACGGCCTGAAGCATTGGCTAAAATATATTTTTGATTCAATACACTTACGGAAATACTCATGCCTGCTTGTTCTTGTCCTCATTGTAAAACACCGCATTGGGTGAAAGATGCCCAGTTGAACGTGGCGCAGGGTTTCGTGGTCTGCACGCGTTGTTCGGGGATGTTTAAGGCCAAGGATTATCTGTCGGGCAACCTGCCGGCCGATCCGGTCCATCTGCCTGTGGCGGTAACGGATGTGCGCCTCGTGCATAACATCGGCGCGCAAATCCTCAAGCATTCCAAACTCTCGCGCAAAGAAATTTCCGATTTGCTCAACAGTGCGCTTAAGGAAGAGCCTAAGGCGGAAGAGCAGGCGGCGGTCAAAACGCGCAAGGACGGTTTCAACTGGACGTTGGCATCGCTGATTGCGCTGACGGTTTTGATTATGCAACTCTTTTATCTTGCCCTGCTATGAGTACCATCGCCCATTTTGTCGCCAGCTTTCGTGAGGCCGCGCCCTATATCCAATATTTGCGCGGCAAAACCATGGTGGTCGGCGTGACCGACAGCCTGTTGGAAGGCGAAACCTTGATTCGTTTGGCCGCAGATTTGAATCTGTTGGCCAGCTTGGGCTTGCGTTTGGTCTTGGTGCACGGTTCGCGGCATTTGCTTGATAAATTGGCTTCGGGTCGGAATTTTGTTCCGAAATACAGCGGCAGTCGACGGATTACCGATGAAGCGACTTTGATGGAAGTGAAGCAAGTGGCGGGAATTATCCGCAGCGATGTGGAAGCCGCCTTGTTCAGCAGTGTATCTGCACAACAACGGAGCAAGCCGCCGGTTATCGCGTGCGGCAACTTTATTACCGCTCGTCCGTTGGGCGTTATCGACGGCGTGGACATGGGCTATACCGGTACCGTCCGCAAAATCGACGCAGAAGAAATCCGTTTGCGTTTGGATAGCGGCGCGGTGGTGCTTATCAGCCCTTTGGGACATTCGTACAGCGGCAAAACCTTCAACCTGAGTATGTGCGAAACCGCTCAGGAAGTGGCCATGGCTTTGCAGGCGGAGAAACTGGTTTTCTTGACCGAAGAAGCCGGTATCCGTCGTGCCGACGGCTCGTTGGCCAATACTTTGTCTGTCGGCGAAGTGCAGGAGCTGATACGTGACAATCCGGATGCACCTGCCGATTTACTCCATGCGGCGGTAGGCGCGTTGGAAAACGGCGTATCGCGGGTGCAGATTCTCAACGGCCGTGAAGACGGCAGCCTGCTGCGCGAGCTGTTTACCCGTGAGGGCAGCGGTACCTCGATTGCCCGTGAGCCGTTTGTTTCCATCCGTCAGGCACGCAGCGACGACATTCCGCACATCATCGCCTTAATCCGTCCGTTGGCGGAACAAGGCATCTTGTTACACCGCAGCCGCGAGTATTTGGAAAACCATATTTCCAGTTTTTCCGTATTGGAACACGATCAAAACATTTACGGCTGCGTGGCGCTGAAAACCTTTTCCGAACCGGACTGCGGCGAATTGGCCTGCCTGGTGGTGTCGCCCGAAGCGCGCGATGGCGGCTACGGCGAATTGCTGTTGGAACATCTGTTTCAAAAAGCACGCGCCTTAAATATTAAAACGCTCTTCGCCTTATCCACGCACACGGGCGAATGGTTTGTCGAACGGGGCTTTCAGACGGCCTCAGCCGATGACCTGCCTGCCGAACGCCGGCAGGAATACAATGCCAACGGCCGCAATTCCAAAGTATTTGTTTATGACTTGCAGTCCGTCTGAAAACCTCAATCCTATTATCCGTTTTTAAAAATTACTCAAATCTTATGTTGAAAATCATCTCTGCCAACGTCAACGGCATCCGCTCCGCCTATAAAAAAGGTTTTTATGAATACATCGCCGCTTCCGGTGCCGACATCGTCTGCGTGCAGGAACTGAAAGCTCAAGAGGCCGACCTGTCAGACGATATGAAAAATCCGCACGGTATGCACGGCTACTGGCATTGCGCCGAAAAGCGCGGTTACAGCGGCGTGGCGGTGTACAGCAAACGCAAACCCGATAATGTGCAAATCGGCATGGGCATTGAAGAATTTGACAGGGAAGGCCGTTTTGTCCGTTGCGACTTCGGCAAGTTGTCGGTAATTTCGCTGTATCTTCCCAGCGGCAGCAGCGCGGAAGAGCGCCAACAAGTGAAATACCGCTTTTTGGACGCGTTCTATCCCATGCTCGAAGCCATGAAAAACGAAGGACGCGACATCGTCGTCTGCGGCGACTGGAATATTGCCCACCAAAACATCGACTTGAAAAACTGGAAGGGCAATCAGAAAAATTCGGGCTTCTTGCCTGAAGAGCGCGAATGGATAGGCAAAGTCATCCACAAACTCGGTTGGACGGATATGTGGCGCACACTTTATCCCGATGTACCGGGCTATACCTGGTGGAGCAACCGCGGACAAGCGTATGCGAAAGATGTCGGGTGGCGTATCGATTATCAGATGGTTACGCCGGAGTTGGCCGCCAAAGCCGTTTCCGCACATGTTTATAAAGACGAAAAATTCTCGGATCACGCCCCTTTAGTTGTGGAGTATGACTATGTTGCCGAATAAGTTTTTTGGTAAGTACGACTGGAATATAAACAGTAAAACCGGCGTAGGTGCGGTTTGGGTTGTGGCGGCATTTGTGCTGCCCATGCTGGTGTGGGCAATATTTATGCTGGCGCGGATGTCCGGCTGGGTTGCGCCGACTAAGGCCAATCCGACTTGGGCGTTGGTATGGCTGCTGTTTTCCCTTCCTTGCCTACTAATTGCGGCCAAGTGCTTTGCTTGGAAGGGCTGGCGGCTGATTGCCAACATCGTACTTTGTCTGGCGACTTGTGCCATCCTCAGCGTGCCAGCCGCATTGCTTATTGCATTTACACTCAACGACTTGCTCAAATAGGCCGTCTGAAATGCAGAGCTTCGAACTCGAAGAAATGGCATTGTTTCTGATACGCGATGCGGATGAAGCGGAAATGTGGATAGACCGCTGGGCGGTCAGCTATCCGATTGTTCAAACCGCCGAAGCCGATGGTCGGCAAACCGTTTCCGAATGGCAACACGCCATTCGGACGGCCTTTGAGCATATCGTCAGCAGAAATATTGCCGTCGTGGCTCATGGTGTCGGTGTGTCTGCATTTTTGGCATGGCTGTACCAAGCCGACATCATGACGCAAAAACGCCTGACCAATATTATTTTGGTCTCGCCGCGTCCCGAAGCTTTTCCCGAAGACGAAATCCATACGTTCCAGCGTGTCCGCTGCCCTTGCCGTACAGCGTTGGTCATCGCCGAAACAAACGGCACGCCACGCGATTGGGCGCAAGAACAGGCCGACCGCTGGCAGGCGCGCCTGCTTCAATCGCCGCATTCCGGCCGGTTAAACGGCGCGCTCAGCGGCTGGCAATGGGGCATGAAGCTGATGCAGGAAATGCTGTTGAGTAAGTAGTGTAGCAGTATCTATTAATATTAATAAACGAAGGCCGTCTGAAACCGATATGTGTTTCAGACGGCCTTTGTTTACAAATATCATGTTAAATATAATTAAAAGAAACTATTCTCATTTCTTTTATGAAGCAATATAATTCGGTTGTTTCGTTAAATTGAGTATAAAAATGCAAATACCATTTCATTTGGCTTTATTACCCACGCTGATTATCGCTTCCTTCCCTGTTGCTGCCGCCGATACGCAGGATAATGGTGAACATTACACCGCCACGCTGCCCACCGTTTCCGTGGTTGGGCAGTCCGACACCAGCGTACTCAAAGGCTACATCAACTACGACGAAGCCGCCGTTACCCGCAACGGCCAGCTCATCAAAGAAACGCCGCAAACCGTCGATACGCTCAATATCCAGAAAAACAAAAACTACGGCACGAACGATTTGAGTTCCATCCTCGAAGGCAATGCCGGCATCGACGCTGCCTATGATATGCGCGGCGAAAGCATTTTCCTGCGCGGTTTTCAAGCCGACGCATCCGATATTTACCGTGACGGCGTGCGCGAAAGCGGGCAGGTCCGCCGCAGTACCGCCAACATCGAGCGCGTGGAAATCCTGAAAGGCCCGTCTTCCGTCCTTTACGGCCGCACCAACGGCGGCGGCGTCATCAATATGGTCAGCAAATACGCCAACTTTAAACAAAGCCGCAACGTCGGTGCGGTTTACGGCTCGTGGGCAAACCGCAGCCTGAATATGGACATCAACGAAGTGCTGAACAAAAACGTCGCCATCCGCCTCACCGGCGAAGTCGGGCGCGCCAATTCGTTCCGCAGCGGCATAGACAGCAAAAACGTCATGGTTTCGCCCAGCATTACCGTCAAACTCGACAACGGCTTGAAGTGGACGGGGCAATACACCTACGACAATGTGGAGCGCACGCCCGACCGCAGTCCGACCAAGTCCGTGTACGACCGTTTCGGACTGCCTTACCGCATGGGTTTCGCCCACCCGAACGATTTTGTCAAAGACAAGCTGCAAGTTTGGCGTTCCGACCTTGAATACGCCTTCAACGACAAATGGCGCGCCCAATGGCAGCTCGCCCACCGCACGGCGGCGCAGGATTTCGACCATTTCTATGCAGGCAGCGAAAACGGCAGCCTAATCAAGCGCAACTACGCCTGGCAGCAGACCGACAACAAAACCCTGTCGTCCAACTTCACACTCAACGGCGACTACAACATCGGGCGTTTTGAAAACCACCTGACCGTAGGCATGGACTACAGCCGCGAACACCGCAACCCGACATTGGGTTACAGCCGCGCCTTTTCCGCCTCCATCGACCCCTACGACCGCGCAAGCTGGCCGGCTTCGGGCAGGCTGCAACCCGTCCTCACCCAAAACCGCCACAAAGCCGATTCCTACGGCATCTTCGTGCAAAACATCTTCTCTGCCACGCCCGATTTGAAATTCGTCCTCGGCGGCCGTTACGACAAATACACCTTTAATTCTGAAAACAAACTTACCGGCAGCAGTCGCCAGTACAGCGGCCACTCATTAAGCCCCAATATCGGTGCAGTGTGGAACGTAACGCCTGCCCACACACTCTACGCCTCATATAACAAAGGCTTTGCACCTTATGGCGGACGCAGTGGCTATTTGAGCATCGACACTTCGTCTTCCGCCGTGTTCAACGCCGACCCCGAGTACACCCGCCAATACGAAACCGGCGTCAAAAGCAGTTGGTTGGACGACCGCCTCAGCACCACATTGTCCGCCTACCAAATCGAACGCTTCAATATCCGCTACCGTCCCGACGCGCAAAATGATCCCTACACTTGGGCCGTTGGCGGCAAACACCGTTCGCGCGGCGTGGAGCTGTCAGCCATCGGACAAATCATCCCCAAAAAACTCTACCTGCGCGGCTCGTTGGGCGTGATGCAGGCGAAAGTCGTTGAAGACAAAGAAAATCCCGACCGAGTGGGCATCCATTTGGACAACACCAGCAACGTTACCGGCAACCTGTTCTTCCGTTACACGCCGACCGAAAACCTCTACGGCGAAATCGGCGTAACCGGTACGGGCAAACGCTACGGCTACGATTCAAGAAACAAAGAAGTGACCACGCTTCCCGGCTTTGCCCGAGTTGATGCCATGCTCGGCTGGAACCATAAAAACGTCAACGTTACCTTTGCCGCAGCCAATCTGCTCAATCAAAAATATTGGCGTTCGGACGCCATGCCGGGTAATCCGCGCGGCTATACCGCCCGGGTAAATTACCGTTTCTGATGAAATCAGGCAAAGGCCGTCTGAAAATAAGGCTATGATCTAAGCCATATTTCAGACGGCCTTTATAAAGGTTGAAATAAAACTAAACACATTTTTTCACTCAAATCGAACACACCTCCAACAAAATGCCATAAAATCCGCCCATTGATTTGAATGTAAAGAGATACCTATGAAACTGAAAACCTTAGCCTTGACTTCATTGACCCTGTTGGCATTGGCCGCTTGCGGCAAACAGGTGGAAACCAGCGTTCCGGCAGACAGCGCCCAAAGCAGTGCATCCGCTCCGGCAGCCCCTGCCGCATTGACCGAAGGTGTCAATTACACCGTCTTGTCTAACCCGATTCCGCAACAGCAGGCCGGCAAAATCGAAGTATTGGAATTCTTCGGCTACTTCTGCCCGCATTGCGCCCATTTGGAGCCGGTTTTGAGCGAACACATCAAAACGTTTAAAGATGATACCTATATGCGCCGGGAGCATGTCGTTTGGGGTGATGAAATGAAACCTTTGGCACGTTTGGCTGCCGCAGTGGAAATGGCCGGTGAATCAGATAAAGCCAACAGCCATATTTTCGATGCGATGGTTAACCAAAAAATCAATCTGGCCGATACCGATACCCTGAAAAAATGGTTGTCTGAGCAAACCGCGTTTGACGGCAAAAAAGTATTGGCTGCATTTGAAGCGCCTGAAAGCCAAGCGCGTGCGGCTCAAATGGAAGAATTGACCAATAAATTCCAAATCAGCGGCACACCGACCGTTATCGTCGGCGGCAAATACCAAGTTGAATTTAAAGACTGGCAGTCTGGCATGACTACGATTGACCAGTTGGTGGACAAAGTACGCGAAGAGCAGAAAAAGCCACAATAAGTTGAAGGCTGAATGAATAAAGGCCGTCTGAAAATAGATTTCAGACGGCCTTTTATATTAGATGTTATAGAAGAAATGGTTGCTTAAGGTCTCATGATTTTAAATCTGAATACAAAACCAAAACGCCGTCTGAAACTTTTCAGACGGCGTTTTCTGTCAAATCGGCTTACAAACCTGGGAACATGCCTTTCATTCCCTTCATGCCTTTGGCCAAGCGCATCAGTTTGCCCAAGCCGTTGCCGCTGAACATCTTCATCATTTGTTGCATTTGTTCAAACTGTTTGAGCAATTTGTTCACTTCCTGCACGGTCGTGCCTGCACCCATTGCAATACGGCGTTTGCGGCTGGCTTTGAGCAGGGCAGGGTTGGCGCGTTCTTTTGGAGTCATTGAGTTGATGATGGCTTCTACTTTGCCCATCGCTTTTTCGGCCGTGCCTTCGGGGATTTGTTTCGATATTTGACCCAGTTCGCCCGGCATTTTCGACATCAGGTTTTCCAAGCCGCCCATATTGCGCATCTGTTGGATTTGTTCTTTAAAGTCATTGAGGTCGAAGCCTTTGCCTTTTTGCAGCTTTTTTGCCATTTTGGCGGCGGCTTCTTCATCAATACCTTTTTGAACGTCTTCAATCAGGGTCAATACGTCGCCCATGCCGAGGATACGGCTGGCAAGACGGTCGGGGTGGAAAGGTTCGAGGCCGTTGATTTTCTCGCCGACACCGATAAATTTAATCGGTTTGCCGGTTACATGGCGTACGGACAATGCCGCACCGCCGCGCGAGTCGCCGTCCATCTTGGTCAATACGACACCGGTCAGCGGCAGGGCTTCATTAAATGCCTGAGCAGTGTTCACAGCATCCTGACCTAACATGGCATCGATGACGAACAAAGTTTCAACCGGGTTAACCGCAGCATGAAGCGCTTTGATTTCGTTCATCATTTCTTCATCGATTGCCAGGCGGCCGGCGGTATCGACCATCAAGACATCGTAAAAATGTTTTTTGGCGTAATCGACGGCGGCAGTTGCAATCTCAACCGGTTTTTGGTTGGTATCGGATGGGAAAAAGTCCACGCCGACCTGTTCGGCCAACAGACGCAGCTGTTCAATCGCGGCAGGGCGGTAAACGTCGGCAGATACCACTAAGACTTTTTTCTTCTGATCGTTTTTCAGCAGGCGGGCGAGTTTGCCGACGGTTGTTGTCTTACCGGCACCCTGCAAACCGGCCATTAAAACAATGGCAGGCGGTGAAACCGACAAATCCAGCGTTTTGTTTTCCTTGCCCATCAATTCGACTAAGGCTTGGTTAACCACACCAATAAAGGCTTGGTCAGGCGTCAGGCTGCCGACGACTTCTTGGCCAAGGGCCTGTTCTTTGACTGTGTTGACGAATTCTTTAACGACGGGCAATGCAACGTCGGCTTCCAGCAGGGCAAGACGAACCTCGCGCAAGGCTTCTTTAATATTGTCTTCGGTCAGCGTTGATTGGCCGCGAATATTTTTAAGTACCTTGCTGAAGCGGTTGGTCAGGTTGTCTAACATACTTATCCTTGATAATGAGAATAGCTGCCCAATACAGGGCATTCTTTGTTAAAATAAAATTCGGATTATTTTACACGATAGTCCGAAGTTATGCTTCAAGAACACAAACACGACACCAAGGCCGTCTGAAACCCTGCCGGGTGTCTGTCAAGTGTTCACATGTCTATTGAGAAAGATATTTATGCCGATTGTCTTAATCTGCCTTATGCTGGTGTATGCCGGATTGGGCGCATTTTCCTGGTTGCAACATAAAAAGCACAATAATAAGTCTTACCCGCTGAAAACCGAGCTGCTGATTTTGAGCGGCGCATTATTGGTACATGGCGCAGCATTGATGTTCCCAGTATTGCAGGATAGGGTATTGATTACCGGTTTTGGCTATTCGCTCAGTCTGATAGTCTGGCTGATGCTGATGATGTACTGCTTGGGCAGCTTCTTTTATTGTCTGCGCGGTGTGCAACTCTTATTGTATCCCTGTGCTGCATTGACCTTATTGCTGGGTTTCCTTTTCCCGGGAGATTTCACAGGTCGTCAAATTGTAGACTTATTGCCGCTATCGCACATTGCATCATCATTGCTCGCATACGGATTGTTTGGCATCGTTACCTTATTTGCCATCCTGATCCTTTTGCTCGACCGCAATCTGCACAAACGCCGTTTTTCCGCATTGGTCAGCTTCTTGCCGCCATTATTGAGTTTGGAAAAACTTATGTTCCAAGGTATGTGGGCAGGTTTCGTTTTATTGACCTATTCAGTTATCAGCGGGACGTTTTTTGCCGAAGCCATTTTCGGCAAACCCATGACCTTCACGCATAAAACCATCTTCAGTATTATGTCGTGGCTGATTTATGGCGCATTATTGTTGAAACACAGCATGACCGCATGGCGCGGCAAGAAAGCCGCCGTTTGGACTATTGTCGGATTTGTCAGTCTGATTTTTGCCTATGTGGGCAGTAAATTTGTCCTAGAAATTGTCCTTCAACGTATTGGATAAATAGAAACCATAAAAAAAGGCCGTCTGAAAGAGCATTTCAGACGGCCTTTAGTTTGTATTTTTTTGTATGTATGGATAGTGTGGGAGTTTGATAGTATTTTTTTAGAAATAAAAACCCTGTTAAAACAGGGAAGTGATTAAATTTCAGAAAATAATTTTGTGAAATGTGTTGACTGGTTTTGTAGGTGGGCGTATAGTTCGGTTCTTCGCTGCTGACGCGGTGAAGAAAACGAAGCAGACAGTATAACACAGTTAGTTAGAATTT